>JAICQQ010000444.1 GCA_025937785.1 Polyangiaceae bacterium | reverse complement strand
GGAACTCACCGTCTTGCGGTACACCACCCAGTTGTTCTTCCTGGACCGACGCCAGTAGTGCGTGAAACCCAGAAGGTCGAAGCTCTCCGGCTCAGCTGCGTCGTCCCTCGGCGGGGCGTTGCGACTCGGCCGGTTGAATCGTAACCGTTCAGCCGAGCCCCTCTGCCCGAAAGGCGCCGAGGGGTTCAGGCTGCGCGCGTGGCGAAGGTTGGGACGGTTCGCGGTCGAGGGCGGACGTACTGGACGCGCGTCGTGGCGCAGTTCGAGCGGAGTGGTGAGCGGCAGGCTGACTTCTGCGCCCAGCGCGGTCTGGGACTGAGCTCGCTCCAGCACTGGCTGTATCGACTCCGGCGGGAACGCTGCGAGGGGGAGAGGCCCGCAGCGCGGTTCGTGCCGTTGGTGGTTAGCCCGTCCACGCCACCGCCAGGCGCAACGGCCTGCAAGCTTCGACTGGGCGGCGCCGAGGTGAGCTTCGCGGAGCTCCCCCCGGCGAGCTACGTGGCGGAGTTGCTTCGACTCATGGACCGGTAGCGGATGCTCGGCCTCTCCGTCACGACGCGCATCCTGCTCTTCACCGGAGCGACTGACATGCGCAAGGGCTTCGACGGCCTCTCGTCGTTGGTGACGGCGGCGGGCGAAGATCCGTACAGCGGCCATCTGTACGTCTTCGTCTCCCGTCGCCGAGACCGTGCGAAGATCCTGGCGTTTCAGAAGGGCGGGATGGTGCTCTGGCACAAGCGCCTGGACTGCGGGCGATTCCAGATCCACTTGCCCGAGGCTGGTGCGCGCGCCGAGTTGGATGCGACGCAGCTGGCGATGCTGGTCGACGGCATCGACTTCGGCCGTGTGAAGCGGCCGCGCCACTGGCAACCCAAGCGCGAGTAAAAACCCCAGAATGGGGATCGACAGATCGAAAAGATCATGATCTACGGTTGTCGATGGCGGCTGACGACGTCGATGACCTGGAGGCGCTCGAACCGACGGCGCGCCTACTGGTGTCGCATCTACGCCAGGAGAACGCTGCGCTTCGCGATCAGCTCGCCAAGAACGGCGAGCTGATCCAGCGGCTCACCGAGCAGGTGGAAGCGCTCAACCGACGGCTGTTTGGCAAGCGCTCGGAGAAGATCCCGACGGTCCGCGAGGAGCTTCGCGAGCAGGTCCAGCCCGGTGAGCTGACAGTCGACGGCAAGCCCATGCCCGAGCAGCCCGAGGCGCGTGCCAAGGAGAAGCGCCGCAAGGCACGACAGGCGAGCGAACCGGCGCGCCAGAAGCGACGGAAGGCGCGCAAGGCCATTCCGACCATCGTCGAAGTGCGCGAGATCCAGGCGGATGCGCTTCCCGAAGGCTACTCGCTGGAAGACTTCCGCGTCGTGGGCGACGGCAAAGTTCTTCATCGAGTGGAGCACGTCGCCGAGCACTTGGTGATTCAGAAGTATGTGCTGCAGACGCTGGCCTCCAAGGACGGCCAGCACGTGATCACGGCACAGGCCCCACCCGGCGTGGTCGATGGCGGTCACTACGGACCAGGCCTGCATGCACACGTTGCCGTGAGTCGCGGCGACGATAGCATCCCCCTGTATCGAAGCGAGAGGGCGTTGGCGCGAGCAGGTCATCCCATCGCACGAAGCACGCTCTGCGCGCTCTTTCATCGGACTGCCGAACAACTGGCACCGCTCTACGAGGAGATGCGAAACGTCGTGCGCCGCGGCCGCTACGTCCACGCCGACGAGACGGGTCAACCCATCCTCGATAAGGACCAGTGCCATCGCGGATGGATGTGGGTCATGCTGTCACGCCAGGCCGTCGTGTATCACTACAGCGACAGCCGCGACGCTGCGACCGCCGACGCTCTGCTGGGCGGAACCAGCGGCAACCTTACGATCGACGGCTACGCTGGGTACAACGGGCTGAGCGACAAGACGGCCTCTCGCCTTCGCAGTGGATGCTGGGGCCATTGCCGGAGGAAATTCTTCGAAGCCATACCGGCGGACAGCACGGAACACGAGAACCGTGAGCTGCTGGCCATGATCACCGATCTCTATCGCGTCGAAGACGAGGCGTGCTCGCATGGGATCGAAGGCACCTCCCAGCACCTTGCGCTTCGCCAGCGCAAGAGCGCGCTGATCGTGAAAAAGATCTGGCGCTGGGTCGATGCTCGGAACGGCAAGCATTCGCCGAAGAGCAAGATGGGCGCCGCGCTGACCTACGCGACGAAGCAACGCGACAAGCTCAGCCAATTTCTCCACGACCCGAAGCTGCCGCTCGACAACAACGTCGCCGAGCGTGCCTTACGCATCGTGGCGCTCGGCAGAAAAAACTCCCTCTTCGCTGGCAGTGCCGAGCACGCGCAGAACCTTGCCATAATCCAATCGATCGTCGCGACCTGCCGCGTGCACGCGGTCAACCCATACGACTACATCCGCCACATGCTCATCGAGATTCAGTCGCACCCAGCAGCGCGCATCGCCGAGCTGATGCCTTGGCGCTGGCACCCCTCCGGGGCATAGCGGTCGGCACCCAGCTCCTGCTGCTCTTCGCGCCTCCGCAGACTGGGGGCCAACTTCCCATCCGTCGCGGGCGACTCCGCGCCCCGACGTCAAACTCCATCCGAGGCCGTCGCCTGAACGGTTACGACCCACCTGCATTGACGCGCCTGGACCACCTCGAGAAGGGCTTCCTTGGGTAGTGGGTCGATATTGCATCGTCGCAAAGGCGCCTAGAACTAGGGGGTGTCCCTAATTTATTCAAGCCACAGCGCCGCGCACGCTAGGTGTGTGAGCGCGAGGAAGTTCCGCGCGGTCTTCTCGAAGCGTGTGGCGATGGCGCGGAAGCGCTTCAGCCGATGGAAGAAGCATTCGACGAGATAGCGCTTCGCATAAAGCGCGCGGCTCTTGGGAAGTTTGCGAGGCCGCTTGGCGTTGGAGCCGATGACAGGCTTCATGCCGTTGTCGCGCACGGCTTGGCGGAAGTCATTCGAGTCGTACCCGCTATCTCCAATGAGAGCTTTGCCGCGCGCGTGCTCGAGAAGATCAAAGGCCACTATCATCTCGTGCCGGTGCCCCGCCGTGAGCGCGATGTGGATCGGACGCCCTTTGGTATCGACGACTGCGTGGAGCTTGGTTGAAAAACCTCCTCGAGAACGGCCCAGAGCGTTGCATTGGACCCCCCTTTTCCGCCCGACGCATCTTGGTGTGTGCGAACAACGGAACCATCAACGATCGAGCCGGTCTCATCGACCTCCAACTGCAGCTCCTTGAAGATCGTCGCCCAGTGCCCCTTCTTCGACCAGTTGGCGAAACGGTTGTAGACCGACTTCCACGGTCCGAAACGCTCCGGCAGGTCGCGCCACGGCATGCCGGTCTTTGCTCGATACAGCACGGCATCGATGAAG
>JAICQQ010000354.1 GCA_025937785.1 Polyangiaceae bacterium | reverse complement strand
GCCACTGCGCATCTGGCTCGACGCCGCGTGCAACCGCGCATGGCTACTCGGGAAACGAGTCTGCGTTTACGGCGGGCACGCCGGATGTCCCTCATGTCCCAAGGGGGGATGTATAACGGCGGAGCGATGGCGCCAGCGGCTGGGCCCGATATGCGCGTAGCGCAAGCCGGGGGACAGGACGTGCTCGGCCCGTTTGTGGTGACTGGAAGTACCGACCCGCCAGTTATCATTCCGCCGTCTCCACCACCACTGAGACTTTCAGATCCGACCGGAATGAGACCGAACCAGTGGTCCACCTTGCCGCCCTTGGTCAACATCGGCGTAAGCGCGAGTGCGATGTCTACGATAGCGTCCTTCTTCTATCCCTTGAGCGGCGGGCTCAGCGGCGGAGGGGCAGGTTTTGGAGTATTCATTGATACTAGCCGAGCTTCGATTGGATTGTACTCGCGGATCGATGGACGGTTCGCTGCGGGACACTACGCCGGGATAAGCGGGGAGGTCGGAGCTACATTAGATGCCAACGCGTTCTTCGGCGAAGGAGACTCAAACTTCGTCGAGTTCGGCAAAGGCTCAACATTCGGTGGTCGCACCAGTGGATCGTTCGGCTCAGGTGGATCAGTCTCGTTCTCTCGTGGACGCGGCTACGGATTCGCCGTCGGCAAGAGCTATTCGTACACCTGGCGCCTATTGGAATGGTCTCCACTTTAGCCGCGCAGTTCCCAAGTCGTATGACCACGCACTCGCATCCGCAACCGTCCCTATCAACCTATCAAAAGGCCTGGGCCCGCCGGAGAAAGGCCCGTTGGCTGTGGTTAGGATCGCCGCTCGCGGCAGCGCTGCTCGCCGTTGCATCTGTGCCACTTGCGAAACTGCTTCAAGCGCCATGGCTCACCAGAGGCATAGTGGTTGTGGGTATGCTGGTTTGCGGCTACGGAGCGCTCTCGCTTCACTTCTTCACTTGCCCCAACTGTGGCAAGCGCTTCGACCGAGGGCGGTGGACCCTTCGAAGCCGTTGCGGAACCTGCGGAATCGTAGCTGGCGTGATACCAGACGGGCCGGTGAAATCCAGAAAGGAGACCAAACAATAGCCCCAGGGGGAGTATAACGAGAACGTGGGGGAAGCTCCGCCTGCCGCGCAGGGTGCCACCGCGTGCTACCCTGGCTGCCTCCCAGATCCGCGATCCGCGTTTCCCACAGAGGAGGCAAAGTCGAGCAATTGTGGCAGTACCGAGGGGTTGGAGCCCCGGCCTGACCGGCCAAAGTAACATAATACACCTGTTATGTTTAGCGGAGCGAGGGAAGCCGGAGGCGCGCTGCTTGCGGCGGCGGTTGGTAGATGATGTGTATGTTAGTGGAGTTTGATGAAGGACGCAAGCGGCGTGCGTCCGGCCGCTTCGCATAAGAGCGCCTTATGCGAGGCGCCGAGCGGAGCGACTTTGCGCCGGCAGGCCGGGGCCGTTGAGTCAGGTGGGGGTTGGAGCCGCGTGCGGTCCTCGTATCCGCGTTGCGCCTGCACCTGCGACGAGCTTCTGGGGGTGGAGCTTGGACGGCTCGCGGCGATGGGCGTAGTACTTTCCGGAATCCGGATCCAGCTTCGGCGCCGCACTGTTTTCGGTAGCCGCTAAGCTTTATCGGCACCAAGGGGGTCGATTCGATTTTGCTGGGTCAGCTTGCTTGTTTGGTCTGTACGAGGGAGTTGATGAGCCGGATGACGGCCCGTTGATCTTTCTCGGGCAGGGAGCGGACCTGCTGGAACTTCTTCCAGAGGCGCTTGGTCTCGGGGTCTTGTGGCAAAGTAGCGGTCGCCTTGGGCTTCTTCGGTGGATTCAGGCCGAGGAGGTCGTCAGCGCTCACATCGAGGGCTTTGGCGAGCTGCACGATGATGGGGCTGGGCGCTGATTCGGCGACGGTCTCGTAGTAGGAGATGACGCGCTGGGTGGAGTCGATCAACTCGGCGAGTTGACCTTGGGTGAGGCCGCGTTGTTGGCGGATTTCCGCGAGACGTCGTCCGAACTCGGAATTGGCGGGCACTTTTCTGGGCATGAGCGCCCTGAGTGTAAGTGCAGGTTTTGAGCTTCTGACGGACGGCATGGGGATGAGCGGGTCCTGTTTAAACGATTTTTGTATACGCGAATGAACGGTTTTCTGGTACTCAAAATCCGCGACTCAGGCGAGCATTTGCGCTTGACAGCCATTTTGCAGACTGGAGGCCCTCGATGGCTCGCATCCCCGAAGAGGAAGTGGAGAAGATCAAAGCTGAAATCGAGCTCTGCCGGGGTGGTGGAGGCTGCTGGGATCGAGCTCAGGCCTCACGGCAAGGACCTCGTGGGTCGCTGTCCCTTCCACGACGACAAGACGCCGAGCCTGGTGCTGACGCCGGAGAGGAACCTCTGGCACTGTCTGGGGGCGTGTCAGACGGGCGGGAGCGTGATCGACTGGGTGATGAAGGCGGAGGCGGTGAGCTTCCGGCACGCGGTGGAGCTGCTCCGAGAGCGGCACTTTTCTTCTTTAGTGGCCGAGCCGCGGCGAGGGCGCCCGGCGTCGGACGGGCGGGTGTACCCGAAAAAATCGGTTTCGAAGAAGCTGCCGGAGTTTGCAGAGCCGAGCGCAGGCGACGCGCTGCTGCTCAGGCGGGTGGTCGACTACTACCACGAGCAGCTCGGGCAGAGCCCGGAGGCGCTGGAGTATTTGAGGAGCCGGGGACTCGAGAGCGCGGAGCTCATCGAGCATTTCAAGCTCGGATTTTCGAACCGTACGCTCGGCTACCGGTTGCCAGCGAAGCAAGTGAAGTCGGGCGAGGAGCTGCGTGGGCGCCTGCAAGACTTGGGCATTTTGCGGAGCAGCGGCCACGAGCACCTGAACGGCTCCATCATCTTCCCCATCTTCAATGAGCGCGGCGAGGTGGTGGAGCTCTACGGGCGGAAAATCAGCGCTGGTCTCCGCAAGGGGACGCCGCTCCATTTGTACTTGCCGGGGCCGCACCGGGGCGTCTGGAACCTCGACGCCGTCCGGGTGAGTCGCGAGGTCATTCTTTGCGAGAGCCTGATCGACGCGGCGACGTTTTGGTGTGCTGGGCTCCGGAATGTGACGTGCTCGTACGGCGTGGGCGGTTTTACCGACGATCACTTCGAGGCCTTCCTGGGGCACGGCGTTGAACGCGTGCTCATCGCCTATGATCGGGACGAGGCCGGCGATCGAGCGGCGGTGAAGCTGAGCGAACGGCTCAACGCCGCCGGCATCGAGACGCTGCGGGTGATGTTTCCGAAGGGGATGGACGCGAACGAATACGCTCTGAAGGTGGGCCCGCCCGAAAAGAGCTTGAGGCTCGTGGTGCAGAACGCCGAGTGGATGGGCGGGGGGCGGAGAGGCAGCGGCAAGCCCACAAGCGTCGGGCCAGCTGACAACGTCGACCAGAAGGCGGCTAAGAAAGAAAATGAGCCCGCGGCGAGCACCATGAGTGCACCTGACAGCGGCGTCGAGACCGAGAGCGCCCCCGAGTCGGAGCTTCCTGCCGCCGAAGCTGGCGAGACGGAGGACGACGCTTCCCTGCCCGAGCCCGAAGCGGGCGAAGAGGAGACTTTTCCTCATTTAGCCGCTCCGGGCACTGACGGCGCAGCCACGGAGAGTGGCGCCCACCTGAGCGAGCGAAAAGTCTCGTCTTTGCCTGCTGAACAAGCGAAGCCTTTGGCGGAGTGCGTTAGCGCGGAGGCGGGCGGTGACCAAGCGCCAGCTGGCGTGAGCGCGCAGCGAGAGGGCGACGAGATTTTGCTGATGCAGGGCGACAGGCGGTGGCGGATTCGCGGGCTGCTCAAGAACACCTCGGCTGCGGTGCTGCGTATCAACGCGCTCGTGAGCCGGGGCGAAGCGTTTTTTGTGGACACGCTGGAGCTGTACAGTGCGCGGCAGCGGGCGGCGTACATCAAGCAGGCGAGCGAGGAGCTGTCGGTCGAGGAGCGCGTGATCAAGCGGGACCTGGGGCATTTGCTTTTGAAGCTCGAGGAGCTGCAGGAACAGGCCAAGAGCAAGGGAAGCGAGCCCGAAAGCACAGCGCCGAAGCTGAGCGAGGCGGAGCAGCGGGAGGCGCTTGAGCTCCTGCGTGACCCAAAGCTGCTGGACCGCATCGTCGGCGATCTCGAGGCGTGCGGCATCGTGGGCGAGCGCGTGAACAAGCTGACCTCGTACCTGGCGGCAGTTTCACGAAAACTCGAGCGGCCCCTGGCGATCGTGATCCAGAGCTCGAGCGCGGCAGGCAAGAGCAGCTTGATGGACGCGGTTTTGAGGTTGGTGCCGGAGGAGGAGCGCATCGCGTACTCGGCGATGACGGCACAAAGCCTGTTTTACATGGGCGAGCACGACTTGAAGCACAAGGTGCTGGCGATCGCCGAAGAGGAGGGGGCGAAGGAAGCGTCGTATGCGCTGAAACTCCTGCAGAGCGAGGGGCGGGTGCGCATCGCGTCGACGACGAAGGATCCGCAGACGGGCCAGTTTGTGACGCGGGACCACGAGCTTGAGGGGCCGGTGATGATTTTTTTGACGACGACGGCGATCGAGGTGGACGAGGAGCTGTTGAACCGCTGCATCGTGCTCACCGTGGACGAGGGTCGGGAGCAGACGCGGGCGATCCACGAGCGGCAGCGCCAGGCCCGAACGCTTGAAGGTCTGATCCTCAAGGAGGAGCAGGAGCGGCTGGTCCGGCTGCATCAGAACGCGCAGCGGCTGCTCCGGACGCTGCCCGTGGTGAACCCCTTCGCGGCGCAGTTGTCGTTTCCGGACCACCAGACGCGGATGCGGCGGGACCACACGAAGTATCTGGGGCTAATCGAGGCGGTGACGCTGCTCCACCAGTACCAGCGGCCCATCAAGGAAGCGACGCATCGAGGCAAACTGATCCGCTACGTGGAGGTGACGGCGACGGACATCGCGATGGCGAACCGCCTAGCCCGCGAAGTGCTGGGGCGGAGCGTGGACGAGCTGCCGCCGCAAACCCGGCGCCTGCTCGAGCAGGTCGATCGGATGGTGACGGACGAGGCTCAGAGATTTGGGATGGACCGAAACGACTATCGATTCACGCGGCGGATGGTGCGGGAGCGGACGCGGTGGGGCGACACGCAGCTGAAGGTGCATCTCGGACGGCTGGTGGAGCTCGAGCTCGTCGTGGTGCACCGCGGCCACCACGGCCAGCGCTACGAGTACGAGCTCACGTACGCGGGCGATGAGGGGCCGATTCTGAAGGGCCTCAGCGAAGCGAGCGAGCTCGGCGTCGGTGACGAACCGGTCGGGGGTAGTCGGGGGCTGGTCGGCGCTGAGGGGCGACCGGTTTTGATGAATCAAGACGAGGAGTTGCATGGACCAGTCGGTGCTGAGCGCGAGGACACGGCTCCGGGCGAGTCCAAGCGGGAGCGTCGTATCCGAACTCGCGTGAACGGCGCCCCCTCGCTGCCCGTAGCCACCGCTCTGGACCATCACTGAGGGCGCTCCGGTGGCACGCAGAGCGCCGCGGAAGAAGAAGCCGGTGGTTGGTGACCCGACCGATCCGGAGGGCTTTGGCGTGTGGCTGAGGCGGTATCTCGAGGCGCTGCGCGTGAAGAACTACTCCGAGCGCACGGTCGAAAACCGCGACGTGTATCTGAGGTTTTTCATCGAGTGGTGCGAGGCGCGGGGCATCGTGCGTCCGCGGGACGTGACCAAGCC
This sequence comes from Polyangiaceae bacterium, assembly GCA_025937785.1. Classification (GTDB taxonomy): domain Bacteria; phylum Myxococcota_A; class Polyangia; order Polyangiales; family Polyangiaceae; genus JAICQQ01. The sequence continues at coordinate 415 of JAICQQ010000354.1, read as the reverse complement.
GATCGTGGAGCGCTACCAGCGTCACCTCTTCCACTTGCGAAAGGACAATGGCAAGCCCCTGTCCTTCCGGGCGCAGCACAGTCGGCTCGTGCCGGTGCGGATGTTTTTCAAGTGGCTCACCCGGCAAAACGTCCTGCTCTGGAACCCCGCGAGCGAACTCGAGCTGCCCCGCCTCGAACGCCGCCTGCCCCGCTTTGTGCTCAGCGAGAGCGAGGCAGAGGCGGTGATGCAACAGCCGGACACGAGCGATCCACTGGGGGTGCGGGACCGAGCGATTTTGGAGGTGCTCTACTCGACGGGGATCCGACGGATGGAAGTCCTGAATTTATCGGTCTACGACCTTGACGCCGAGCGGGGCACGCTGCTCGTGCGGCAGGGCAAGGGCAAGAAGGACCGGATGGTGCCCATCGGCAAG
>JAICQQ010000005.1 GCA_025937785.1 Polyangiaceae bacterium | reverse complement strand
CGGAGCCGATCAGGATGGCGAGCGCCGTGTTCTGATCCTCTTCGATCTCTTTCCGAAGCGAAAATGGCGTCACCATCTTGATGATGACGAAACTCGCCGCAAACATCACGATGCCGATCAGCGAGTAAACGATCGACGCCACGAGCGCTTTAACGAACGGAGCCCATTCAATCATAGTTGCCCTTTTACCCCAGAGGCCCCGTGGTTCTAGCATGATTCAGGCTGTTTTTTCGACTTTGTTGCCGCTGTGCACGGACCCGGGGGCACACAGAACTGCCATTTCGTAGGTGAAACCCCCGCTTGGCGCTAAGCTGAAGCCCCCGAGACTTCCAGCCGTGTTGATCCTGATTGGTCCCAGCTTCGAGGCGAGCGCGCCAGCGGTTCAGCGTCTTGCTCAGCTGACCGGTCTGGTCGCCTACGACTTGAAGACGAAGCTCCGCCCCGGCTCCTGGGGTGTGGTCAAGTTGCTGGCGGACGTCGAGAAGGCCGGCGACCTCACCGCCCGACTGCAAGCCGAAGGTTTTCCCGCGGTCCTCGTGGAGGCGGACGTGGCGTTCGACCAGGGCCGGCGCATCGTTGCGGTCGATCGCATCGCGCTGGCCGACGAACAGCTCGAGCTCGAGCTGCGCGGGCAGACCATGCTCGTCCCGCTCAAGGGTCTGCTCACCATCGTGCAGGGCGAAGCCATCGTCCGCTCGGATCGATCGGTGACCGCGCCGGCGAGCAGTAACACTTTTCGCGCCGTGGTGCCGACGACGCAGGATCTTCAAGCTTTTCGCGAGACCCAGACCGCCAGCAGCTACGACTCGTTCCATGTAGCAGATTTGCATTTCGCGACAGTGTTGTGGGTGGCGCGTCTCGATGCGCGCCGTACGGACTTCACCCCACTCGGGATCGAGACTGGGAGCCCGCTCCAAAAACTCGAGCAAGCGGTCGCCGAAATCACCAAGCTGGCGAGCGTGCGCGTGGATCGAGGGGTGCGCACGTCGAGCCTGGCGTCGTTCGCGACTCGGCCGACCCCGATGCGCAGCACGTCCCCGACGCCCGGCGCACCCATCTCTCCGCGCGACCTCAAGCCGCCGCCGAGCGACCCCCATTTCGACGGCTACTCACGCCTCGTCGCCCAAGCGGAACGCACGGCCCGCGGGTTGACCGCCTGACGTCCCGACGGCAGGGGTTCAAGGGCCCTACCCAGAACCAACGCCAAAAACGCCATGCCGCCTCCGGGCTAGGCGGAGAGGCCTTGTCGCTCCAGCATGGGCTCCAGGCGGGGTTCGCGGCCCATGAAGGCTTTGAACAGCTCCATGGGGTCTTCGCTGTCGCCTTGGGCGAGCACGTGGTTGCGAAACTCCATGCCTACGTGCTGGTTGAACAGGCCCTCGGTCTTGAAGCGAGTGAAAGCGTCGGCGTCGAGCACCTCGGCCCATTTGTAGGAGTAGTAACCGGCAGCGTAGCCCACGCTGTGAGAGAACAGGTGGTTGAACGAGGCGATCAACGCGTAGCTGTCTGGGAATTGCGTCGGAGCATAGCGCTGGAGGACGGCGTTGGCGTAGGCGTTCACGTCGCCGTCATTTTCGGGCGAGTAGTCGATGTGCAGTGCGAGATCGACGGCCGCAAAGCCCAGTTGGCGCATCTGTGCGCTGGCGGCTCGAAAGTTGCGCGCGCGGATCAGGCGCTCGACCATCACGGCGGGTATGGGGGCCCCAGTTTCGTAGTGGGCAGCAAAGGTGTCGAGCGCGGTCTTCTCGGAACACCAATTTTCCATGATCTGCGACGGGAGCTCGACGAAGTCTTGTGCGACGCGCGTGCCCGCCAGGCTGCGCACGGGAACTTTGCTCAAGCAGTGGTGTAAGAGGTGCCCGAACTCGTGAAAGATCGTCTCGACCTCGCGGTGGTTCATCAGCGAGGGCTTGCCGCCTGCCGGAGGGTTCGCGTTGGAACAAAAGAGCGCGACGTGCGGTGTCGGGGGCACGGCGTTCAGCAATCCGTGCATCCAGGCGCCGTCGCGCTTGTTCTCGCGCGGATACAGGTCGACGTAGAAAATCCCGAGCGTGCTGTCGTCGTGGTCGAGGATGCGGTACGCGCGCACGTCTTGGTTCCAGACCGGCACATCACCGACAGGCTCGATCCGGATGCCGAAGAGCTGCTTGGCGACGTCGAACGCTCCGGCGAGCACCCGCTCGGCGGGGAAGAAAGCACGCAGTTCTTCTTCGTCGAAGTCGTACAGGCTGCGTCGCAGCTTTTCGGAATAGTAGCCGACGTCCCACGGTTCGAGGGGGGGGCTCTGGGGCCCTTCGAGCTGACGTCTGAACTCGAACAGCTCCGCCGTTTCGCGTTCGAAGGCGGTGCGCGTGCGCTGGCTGAGCGTCGCCACGAAGTCTTGAGCCGTCTTCCCGTCCTTCGCCATCCGGTCTTGCGTGACGAGATCCGCGAAGTTCCGGAAGCCGAGCAGGTTGGCCTTACGCCGGCGCAGCGCCAAGATCGCGCGCACCAGGGGCCGGTTGTCGAGCGGACCCTCGGTGGCGCGCTGGTTGTAAGCACACCAGATGCGCTTGCGGAGATCGGCGCTGTCCGCGTAGCTGAGCACGGCGGTGACGCTGGGCGCCTGCAACGTCAGGCGGTAGCCGGCTTTACCCTTCGACGCCGCGCTGTCGCGGGCTGCGGCCAGAGCGGAGGCGGGCAGGCCGGCGAGCTCGGCTTCGTCGGCGACGATGAGCTCGAAGGCATTGCTGGCATCGAGCACCTGCTGCGCGAAGCGGGTGGTGAGCTGGGAGAGCTCGCGATCGACGTCACGGAGCTCTTCTTTCTTCGCTTCGTCCAGCTCGGCCCCATGACGCCGAAAGTCGTCGAGCGTCTTGTCGAGGAACCGCCGCGGAGTGGCCGCCAGCTGGCGCGCTTCGGTCGTCTGCGAAAATGCCAGGAGCCGTTGCCACAGCGCGGGTCGGAGCGGAACCCCCGACCACAGCGCGCTCACCTCGGGCAGGATGGTGTTGTAGGCCGTGCGGAAGTCCGGAGTCGTCGCCACCGACTCCAGGTGCTCGATCACCCCCATCGCGTACTCGAGCTTCTCGGTGGCTCGCTCGAGGGCGAGCAGCGTATTGTCGTAGGTGGGCGTGCTCCGATCGTCGCCAATCGCGTCGAGGGCGGCATTGGAGGCTTCGATGAGCGCGCGGACGCTCGGAACCACGTGCTCGGCAGTGATGCGGTCGAAGGGGATCGGCTGGACTGGACTCGAGAGAGGGTGTTCTTCTAGGCGCTGCGTCATGTTTCGAGCTCTACTGTAGTCTTCGTAGTGTTCTTTCGGCAGTGGTGCTAGTGGCGAAAGCGGCCCTTTGGTTTTGGCCGAGTCTCCCGAACCCGAAGCATGACCGTTTCTCGCCGAGGACTGCTTTCCGCGCTGCTCGGGACATCGCTCGCCGCGCCCGCCTGCAAAGAAAGCGCGCGCGCTTACCCGGGCGAGGTGCGTGGCGCCGCGCACGATGTGGGACACCGCCTCAGAGAAGCCTGGTACGAACGCGCCTCGGGAACGCCCGAACGCGTGGGCGTCGCCATCGTCGGTGCCGGTCCCGCAGGCCTGTGCGCCGGCTGGCGCCTCGCCCGCAGCTCGTTTCGGGACTACCGGATTTTCGAGCTGGAACCACTCGCCGGGGGAACCTCCGTTTCGGGCACCGATGGCAGCGTGCCCTATCCTTGGGGTGCGCACTACGTTCCCGTTCCCCTCGCAGAGAACCGCGCGCTTCGGATCTTGCTGGACGAGATGGGGGTGCTCGCGCCTGCACCAGGGCCGCCGCGCGCTCGCGAGCGTTTTCGCATCCGCGAGCCGGAGGAGCGCTTGTTCATCGACGGCAGTTGGCACCCCGGGCTGTTTCCCGCCGCCGGAGCCTCCGATGCGGACTGGTCCGAGCTCAGGCGCTTCGAGAAGCTCATGGACCAGTGGGCAACGAAACGCGACTCGAGCGGGCGGCGTGCGTTCGCCTTGCCCGTAAGAAATTCGAGCGACGATGCCGACCTCGTCGAGCTCGATCGCGCCTCGGGAGCGGAGTGGCTGGAGCGGGAAGGGTTTCGCTCGCCGCGCCTCCGCTGGTACCTCGATCTGGCGTGCCGCGACGACTACGGCCTCACGCTCGAACACACCAGCGCTTGGGCGCTGCTGTTCTATTTTTGCTCACGCCGGGCGGGAGCGAGTGGAGTGTCGCAGCCGTTCGTGTCCTGGCCGGAGGGCAACGGCCGACTCGTGCACCACCTCGAGCGCCACTCGCAGGGGCGCGTCGAAACCGGATGCCTGGTCACCGACGTGGTTCCGGGCGAAGGCCACGTGCAGCTCGCGGTCTTCGACGCCGTGTCCGGGAAGCTCAAACCCGTGATCGCAGAGCACGTTATCCTGGCCGTGCCGCAGTTCGTCGCGGCCCGCGTGCTGCGGCCCTGGCGCGACCGAAAACCCGGGCACCTGGCGGCGTTCAGTTACGGGCCTTGGCTGGTCGCGAACCTGCACCTGAAGCGCGACCCACGGCATCTGGGCGCGCCGCTGGCATGGGACAACGTGCTGTTCGACAGTCCGTCACTCGGCTACGTGAGCGCCCGGCATCAAGCGTTGCGAGACGTGGGGCCGGACGTTTGGACCTACTACTTGCCGCTCACGACTGACCCGCGCCGCGACCGCGAGCGCCTGCTCGCGACCGACCACGCCACCTGGTCGAACGCCATCGTGGGGGACCTGAGCCAGGCGCACCCCGATCTCGGCGAGCATTTGGAGCGCATCGACATCTACAAATGGGGGCACGCGATGGTGCGGCCGACTCCCGGTTTTTTGCAGGGGGCCGATCGCAAAGCCGCCGAGCGCGCTCAGCTCGATCGGGTTCACTTCGCCCACTCGGACCTCTCGGGGATCGCGCTGTTCGAGGAGGCGCAGGACCGCGGGGTGTTGGCTGCGGAGCGCGTCCTTGCCCGGCTGGGCAGAACGGTGGAGCCGCTCGCTGCCGGCTGAGCACTCGTGCACGCGAGGGCGTCCACGGGCGGCCCAACGTGCGCTACCATGGCAGCGCATGACGATTACCGACGCAGTCTTACCGAGCGCCCAGAGTCGCGTGTCCCTGGGACCGTGGTTGTGGGGTGCGCGCGTCGATTTGTCGATCTTCGCGGGCAGCGCGGCGTTGGCGCTGGGCCTGGTGCTCTTCGGTGAGCTTCAGGGGTTCGGCGAGCACCCGTTTCCTGGCTGGGCATGGCTCGTGTTCGTGCTCGGCATCGACGTGGCCCACGTTTATGCCACGTTGTTTCGCACCTACCTCGATCGCGAAGAACTGGCGCGACACCCGGCCCGCTACGCGCTCGCGCCGCTCGCCGTCTTCATCGCCGGCTACTACCTGTACGCGCAAAGTTCGATGCTGTTCTGGCGCTGCTTCGCGTACGTGGCCGTGTACCACTTCGTGCGGCAGCAGGTCGGTTGGGTGGCGCTGTACCGAGCGAAAAATCCGTTGCGCCAGCCGATCGATCGCATCATCGACGACGCTGTCATCTATGCCGCGACGCTGTATCCGATCTTGCATTGGCATGCATACGCCGGCGAGAAGCAGTTCGCGTGGTTCGTCGAAGGTGACTTCGTCGCTGGCGCGATCGCGCGTGCCTGGTTGCCGTGGCTCGAACTTTGCTGGTGGGCAGCCCTCGCGGCTTACGTGCTGCGACAGCTGTCGCTGCTGATCACGCGGCGCTCCTTCGAGCTTGGCAAGAGTTGTGTCGTGGGCGCCACCGTGACCATCTGGTATGTGGGGATCGTTGCTACCAACAACGACTTCGCGTTCACGGTGACCAACGTCGTGGCCCACGGCGTGCCGTACTTCGCGCTCTTATGGGCCTACGCTCGCGAGCGTGCCGGCGAAACCAGGCGCGCCTTCATGGGCGATGTCGTGAAGAAGGGGCTGGTCGCGTTCTTACTGTTTCTGCTGTGTCTGGCGTTCGTAGAAGAGTTCTTGTGGGATCGTCTGGTGTTCCACGATCGACCCTGGCTGTTCGGAGCCGCGAACTTCGAGCTGCCCGCTGGGCTCGTCGCCCTGGTCGTGCCAGTGTTGATGGTGCCCCAGGCAACGCACTACGTGCTCGATGGTCTGCTCTGGCGTCGCAAGGACACTCGCCAGCTGCCTGCGCAACGCCGAGCGCTGGGCCTTCCAGCGGCGGGCCCGGCATCGATCACGAAGGAGAACACGCCATGAGCGAGCACGAGCACGATGCGGCGCAGCCCGCGACGCCGGCTGTGGAGGGCCAGATCCTCTATACGCCCACCGCGGAGGCGGTGGAACGCTGCAACATGACCCGCTACCTGGGTTGGCTCACCGAGCACCCGTCGTTCGGCGCCGCCGAATTCGAGGACTACTTCGCGCTGCAGCGCTGGTCCACCCGAGAGCCGGGAGCATTCTGGCAATCGATCGCCGAGTATTTCGAGGTCCAGTTCCACAGCCCGTTTCGTGCAGCCCTCGGAAGGCGCGAGATGCCGGGCACCGAGTGGTTCCCTGGCGCCACGCTGAACTACGCCGAACACGCGCTGCGACGGCGCGACGCGCAGCCTGCCATCCTCGCGCTCGACGAGGCCGGCGGCCGCACTGAACTTTCGTACGCGGACCTCTATGCGCGCGTGCGACGGGCGGCGGAGGGGCTGCGTCGCTTGGGCGTAGTGCAGGGGGATCGGGTAGCCGCGTTCGCGCCGAACACCGCCGAGACGTTGGTGCTGTTCCTCGCCAGCGCCAGCCTCGGCGCGATCTGGTCGAGCTGCGCGCCGGAGTTCGGCGTACCGAGCGTGCTCGATCGCTTCAGCCAGATCGAACCGAAAGTCCTGCTGACGATCGACGCCTACGTCTATGGAGGCAAGCGCCACGACAAAAGCGCGGCGGTCGCGGAGATCGCTCGCGGGTTGCCCTCGCTCGAACACATCGTGAGGCTCAGCGGTTTCGCGCTCCGGGAGCGGCTCGACGTGCCCGTCCTCGGCTTCGACGAGCTTTGTGCCCACGACGCTCCGCTCACGTTCCGCCCCGTGCCTTTCGACCATCCGCTGTGGGTGCTCTACTCGTCGGGCACCACAGGTTTGCCCAAACCCATCGTGCAGGGCCACGGCGGCATTCTGCTCGAGCATCTGAAGGCCTTGAGCTTGCACTCGGATCTCGGCCCCGACGATCGCTTCTTCTGGTTCACTACCACCGGCTGGATGATGTGGAACTACTTGATCTCGGGCCTGCTGGTCCAAGCGACGGTGGTGCTGTACGACGGCAGTCCCGCGCACCCCAATCTGTCGGCGTTGTGGCAGCTGGCTGCTCGCGAGCGCATCACGTACTTCGGGACGAGCGCAGCGTTCCTCACGAGCTGCCAGAAGGCGGGTCTGACTCCGGGTGCGCGCTTCGATCTCGGAAGTCTCCGGGCCATCGGCAGCACCGGCGCTCCGCTGCCGAGTGACGGATTTTCCTGGGTCTACGCGCACGTGTCTCGAGAGCTCGCGCTGGGGTCGGTGAGCGGAGGTACCGACGTGTGCACCGCGTTCGTGCTCGGGTGTCCGCTCTTGCCGGTGCGCGTCGGCGAGATCCAATGCGCCGGGCTAGGCTGCGCCGTGGCGGCGTTCGACCCTGACGGGCGTCGCATAGTCGATGAGGTGGGCGAGCTGGTGCTGACGGTGCCGCTGCCGTCGATGCCGCTCTTTTTCTGGGGTGACGCTGACGGAAGCCGGCTTTACGAGAGCTATTTCTCGACGTTCGAGGGCGTCTGGCGGCACGGCGATTGGGTCAAGCAGACGGCTTCTGGCGGCTTCGTGATCTATGGTCGCTCCGACTCGACCTTGAACCGAGGCGGCGTCCGGATGGGCACGAGTGAGTTCTACCGTGTCGTCGAGGCGCTGCCCGAAGTCTCCGACTCACTCGTGGTCGACACCGGCAGTGCAGAGCGCGAGGGCAAACTCTGGCTGTTCTTGGTGCTGGCTGACGGGCACACGTTGGACGCCGAGCTGCGTCACAAGCTGAAGGCGCTGCTGCGCGCGGAGCTTTCGCCGCGGCACGTGCCGGACGAGTTCGTCCAGGTGCGCGCCGTCCCGCGCACGCTAAGCGGTAAGAAACTAGAGGTCCCCGTCAAGCGCATCCTGGCGGGCGTGCCCGTGGAGCGAGCGGCGAGCCGCGACACCCTGAAAGACCCCAGCGCCCTCGACGAATACGTGGCCCTTCGCGACAGGGCCTGAGCGCCCGCAATGTCTGCGGTCGTGCGCTGTCAGTGATACAGCGCCGTGATGAGCAACGTGACACCCGCGCTGTTGACCCGGACGCTGCCGTCGCCTTCTTCGCCGTCGGTCAGAGCGCCGTTGAAGCGCAACGCGGTGCCCGCGGACAGCTCGTTCGAAACCCACCAATCGTAGCCGAGCCAGGCAGCACCGCCGAAGCCGTGGGTTCGGTTGACGCCGCTCGGGTGATCGTGAACGCCCTGGCTGGCGTAGCCCACCATCGCTCCCAGATGGAACCCGTCTTTCGGATTGGGGAAGGCGTCGAAGAACGGACCCACGAGCAGTGAGCTGACCGTGACGTCCACGCCGTCCTCGCTGAGCTCGCCGGTACCGCCCGCCCAGAACACGCCACCTCCTAGGGCAAACCCGTCCGCAGGCGAGGCACCCACCAAGGCTTCGAAGCTGAGCGCGAAGGTCCCGCCGGTGATGTCGACCTGCTCGTCTTCCGGCTCGCTCCGGTCCACGATCTTGGGCCACAAGCCGCCGCCACCAAAGCTGCCGCGCAGGTAGAAACCATTGTGGACGCGCGCCTGCCGCGTACGTGCGGGGGGAGGTGGTGGCGCGGAAAGATCCATTTTCCCCGCGGGGGCGTCCGCGGGAACTTCTTCGGCTGGCGCGCTCGGCACCGCTTCAGCGGTTGCGGGAGGCGCCTCCGCGACTGGAGCCGCCGTCGTCGGTTCGGCTGGTGCTGGTGCGCCTTCGGGCGGGACCGGGGTCGCTGCGGGGGGGACGGCGTCCGGCGTTTGGGCGACGGCCAACGTCGGGGTCATGCAGGTGAGAACGGCAAACAATCGGAGCGGTTGGTTAAGCAATGCACTCATACGTACCTCGGATAGCATGGTCTGGGCTGAGTCGCCCATGTGGCATAACTGAAGCCACTAGCGCACGGACGCCTACGCCGACTCCGCGCAAAAGCTTCCTCGTTCCAGCAAAGAAAGTTTGACGCCCGACGAGCCGGCGCCGCGGGCTGGGGAAAAAGCGGGCAAGATCGGGGCACCTTCTGGCGCAAGGTCGGGGCGCCGTTTCTGCGCGGAGCGCAATTCAGCGCCAGGCTCCGAACGCGGCTCGGGCTACCGGCTTCTTGCAGATCGGACAGAATCGCGGCGAAGCGTGCTAGGAGCGCGCCCTTGGTTTGAGGTATCATGAGTCATTCGGCAGGGGGTCGCCCAGGAACGGCCGAGCCGTGGAAAAGGATGTCGTGTGAGCTCTTCCGGGGTCAAGTCCGCGTCTCAGGGTAGCGTGCAACGCACCGTGCTCTTGGTTGACGACGAGCCGACGGTCCGCAAGGTACTCCAGCGCGTCCTCGAACGCGCAGGTTTCTCGGTGCTGATCGCGGCGAACGCCGACGAGGCACTGGCGATTTCCGCGCGCTTCGAAGGCACCATCGATCTGTTGGTCTCGGACGTGGTCATGCCGGCGACTCAGGGCCCAGAGTTGGCGCGTATGCTCTGTGATCGCTACCCGCAGCTGCGAGTGCTCTTCGTCTCCGGCTATCCTGGCGCGCGCATGAACAGCGAGTCGATGGCGCTTTCAGCAGAGTTCCTGAACAAGCCGTTCAGCCCCACCGCCCTCGCTGACAAAGTAGCCGCCGTCCTCGCCGACGACTAACGGTTGCGCTCGCGAGCGCGGCGTTCGAGGCTGAGGCGTGAGCCGCTTCATGGGACGGCGTCGAGCGCGTGGCGCAGGTCGCGCGCGAGGTCGGAGGCGTGCTCGAGGCCCACGGACATGCGGATCAAGCCGGGCGAGACGCCGATCTTCTCGAGCTCTTCCTGCGGAACGTCGGAGTGGGTCATGGTCATGGGGTGCTCTACCAGGCTTTCGGTGCCCCCGAGAGACACGGCCAGACGCGCGACTTCGAAAGCGTTCAAGCAGGCTTGGGCGCCGCGCACGCCGCCGTCGACCTCGAAGGCGATCAGCGATCCGGCGCCGGTGCATTGCTTCGAGAACACGGCGTGCTGGTTGCTGCCCGGCTCGAGCAGGCCCGGGTAACGCACGCTGCGCACTTTGGGATGTTTCAGCAGCAAGCGAGCCAACTTGTTGGCTGTCTTCGCCTGACGCCGCATGCGCACCGAGACCGTTTCCAGCGAACGCAGCAACATCCAGCCGGTGAAAGGGTTGGCCATGGTGCCGAGGATCGTGCGCGTCAGCTTGACCGCCTGCACCTGCTCGAGCCCGCCGGTGAGCACGCCGGCGATCAGGTCGCTGTGGCCGCCGATGAACTTCGTGGCGGAGTACACCACGAAGTCCGCGCCGAGCAGTTTCGGCTGTTGAAAAACGGGCCCGAGAAACGTGTTGTCGACCGCGAGCCAGCAGTCCTTGTGCGATCGATGCTTGATGTTCTCGACCACGTCGGCGACGGCGCGGATGTCGACCAGCGTATTCGAAGGGTTCGCGGGCGTCTCCAGAAACACCATGCGCACGCGCTCGGGGCCGAGTCGATCGGCGGCTTCCGCCACGAGCCCGGGAGTGTCGTCCCCGGCCTGAACGAAGGTCGCCTCGATGTTGAACTGCGGGAGCACGTGCTGCAGCAGGTAGTGAGTTCCGCCGTAGATGGGGGCAGAGGTGATCACCGCATCGCCGGGGCGAAGCAACGTGAAGGCCAGCGTCGAGGTAGCGGCCATGCCGGAGGCGAATGCCGCACCCTCGTCCGTTTGGTCCCAGGCTGCCATGCGCCGTTCGAAGATCTCGAGGTTCGGATTGTTCAGTCGGCTGTATATCAGCCCCGGGACCTCCGACGCTCGGGGCGGGCGCAGGTGGTAGGCCAGCTCGAAGTGGCGCTGTCCTTCCTCGGCGCTCCGAAACTGAAAAGTGGATGTCAGAAACACCGGAGGCTTGACCGAACCCTCGGACAGAAATGGGTCGTAGCCGTACCCCAGCGCGAGGGTTTCGGGGTTGTAGGCCTTCTTCCCTTTGCCGTGAAAGCGATCCATGGGTCTCCTCCGCTACGTAGCTTCCGCGGATGGTCGAAAGGCCAGCAACGCCGCCGTTCACGTCCACCGCTCTTCAGATTGATATACTCCAGATCTCCCGAGGTGCGCGCGGCGTTTCTCGGCATTCAGTGAGGCCAGACGCGCCGGGGGGGCGAGACCGCCGCTATCCACCACACATGAGCCGCTCAGAGCACCCAGCGGAGCTGGCGTTTCAGAAAGTGCTGGCCAGGCTGAGATCGAAGCCTCGCCCCGTCCAGCGTGGAGTGAGGGAGATCTGGGGCGCCCAGTCGTTGCGCACGTAGCGCTTCCTGGTGTTCAAAAAGCCGTAGGCCGTGAGCACTCCGCCCGTGGTTTGCAACAGCCCGTCGAGCACCAGAGCAAAACGGGCGTTGCTGTCCTCGTTGCAGGTCGAGATGGCGAGGTTGGGATCGCACGAGCTCTCCCGCGTGAGCAGAGTCAGCCATGGACCGACTCCGGGGATCACCAAGAACCCCTTCTTGTTGTTGTAGCCCTCCTGCGAAGCAATCAAGAGCCCGAGCAAATAGGGAACCCCCAGCGTGATCAGACCACCCACGACGGGCGCGCGCCGCACCTCTTCGTCCAAGGTGTAGCCGGCAGGCGCCGCCTCACCGCGGTGATAAGGAAGGTACTTGGGTCTCGGGTCCGGTGGCGGATAGCCCTGCGGTGGCGGGTAGCCCTGCGGTGGCGGGTAGCCCTGCGGTGGCGGGTAGCCCTGCGGTGGCGGGTAGCCCTGCGGTGGCGGGTAGCCCTGCGGTGGCGGGTAGCCCTGCGGTGGCGGGTAGCCCTGCGGGGCCGGGTAACCGGATGGCGCAGTCGAGGGCGGGCTCGGCGGGACCGTTGCGGGCGGATAGCCGTTCGGTGTCGTCGCCGTGTCTGGGGGCGGAGCGGGTGCCGGTGCAGGCGAAGAGCCTGAGGTAGCGTCCGGTGCCGGCGGCAGCGCTGCGCCTGGCGGACTCGCCGCCTCGGGTGCGGGTGCGCTAGCAGCCGGCTGGGCAACCGCGGTCGCGGTGCTAGACAGCCACGCGCCGAGAGCGACCGCCGCGATGGTGACGGAACGACCTCGAAGTGACGGCGTGCGCGGGTGCCTCTTCACGGGAATGCAGCATAGTCCAGTCCGTGACCAGAGTACAAACCGGCCATTTTTGTGCCCGAAGCCCACGCTGTTGGTGGCGGGCGAGCGCGGTAGGCGCTGTGATAGGACGCGTCGATGAGTCTATGATCGGGAGCTTATGAGAAGCCATGTCGAGCCCGCGGGTCGATCGGGTGCTGGCCCGTACCGTCCCGCCATTCATCTACCGGAGCTTGACACCGCGCCCGCGCAACACGACATACTGCAGCAGTACAAGGATTCGAAGGAGGCGACCATGCAAGTCGAGATTGGTATCAGTGAACAGGACCGGCAGCGGCTCGCGGACGGACTCGCCAAGCTACTCGCAGATAGCTACACGCTGTACCTGAAGACTCACAACTTCCATTGGAACGTCGAAGGGCCCATGTTCCAAACGCTCCACTTGATGTTCGAGCAGCACTACACGGAGCTCGCGACAGCCGTCGATCTCGTTGCCGAACGCATCCGAGCTCTGGGGCACCCGGCACCGGGCACCTACTCGGCCTACGCCAAGCTCTCGAGCATTCCGGAGACGGCCGGCGTTCCCAAGGCGCTCGACATGGTCAAGCTGCTCGTCGAGGGGCACGAGGCGGTGATTCGCACGGCGCGCAACCTGGTGAGCTTGGCGGAAGACGTGAGCGATCAGGCCACCGCCGACCTGGGGACACAGCGCTTGCAGCTTCATGAGAAGACCGCATGGATGCTGCGCGCCCTACTCGAGAAGTGAGCATTACTCGAGCAGGCGCTCGCGTTCCGGCGTGAGCAGGGTGGGGTCGGCCGTTCGTCGCGCCGACCCCCACCGCGAGCAAATCACTCGGGGATGTCGCAGTCGACGACGACGTCGATGCGATCGACGCCTTGCGAAACCCGTTCACAAGCTTCACCCACCAGCGTGAGCGTTTCGCTGCCGGCTTCCCAATCCCAGTTCGTCGTTTGTTCACTGGCGCCACCGGCGCCGTCCTGGAAACGTGGGACGATCTCGCAGTCGACCACGACCTTCGGCGGCAGCCTCGAGCTCGATTCTGGGATCGCGAGCTCGCAGCTGGTCACGAGCTGCACCGTGATCTCGCGGAACACGTCCGTGAGGTCGGACACGTCGTCGACGCGGTAGTAGTTGTTGTCGCCCGAAACCGCTCGACCGCCGGCTTCCGCGAACTCGTCGAGGAAATCGGAGTACGCTTCGGTCCCGGGAATACCGACCACGAAGGTTTCGATGCCGGCGTCTTGCAAGTCGTTGATGCGATCGACCACGTTGAACGAATCGACGCAACCGTCGCCGCCATCGTCTTGAGTCAGACTGGCTTCGCAGCAGTTGTCATCGGCGAACTGCGAGCAGTCGCGCATGCCGTCGAGGTTGTAGGTGCACAAGTCGGAGCCGCATTGCAGGGTCGAGTTGCAGTTCGGGCCGCCGTCGGTCGCGAGCAGTACGAACTTGTCGCCTTCGAGGTCGGCGCCCTCGCCTTGTGTGAAGTACTCGAGCGCGCGCTCGAGGGCGCGTGCGGTGGGTGTGCCGCCGCCGGGGTCGGTGTTGTTGAGTTGGTCGACGATGAGCTCGACGGCGTCCGCGCCGGACCCGATCGGGACGTTCATGGTGTCGTTGTCGGGCATCTCGCAGCAGTTGCCCGCCTGGCCGCAATTGTCCTTGTCGATGACGTCGGACAGGCGCTCCGGGGTGGGGTAGAGCTCGAGGCCGAAGTTGATGTTTTCGGCGACCTCTTCCAGCGCCTCGCCGAGCGCGTCCTTCATGGCGGCCCACTTCTGAACGCCGTTCGCCTCGTGGTCCATGCTACCGGACTTGTCGAGTACGATCAGCATGTTGACGGGGTTCGGCTTGGCGCTCTCCGCACCCTTGCCGCAGGTGCCTAGGTTCGCGTGCTCCGGACAGGCTTCGCCGATGGGCACTTCTCCGTCGGTGCCGCTGCTCGTGCCGCCAGAGCCGCCGGACCCGCCGCCGGACGTCGCGTTCTGTGCACCGCTGCCCGAGCCGCCGGTGCCGCCCGAGCTCGTGTTGATGAGTGTGCCGGTCGTCGTGGGTACGTCGTCGTCGTCGTCCTCCTGTTTCGTGGAGCACCCGTAAGCAAAACAGAACCCGAGAATCGATAGTGCGACCGCCGATGAGAAGCGTGTCATGCGGTGTCCTCCTGAATAGCTGGCAAGCTCGAAGGCAAGCGCTCGAATGAAGAGCCGCTTGCTGCTGTGGAACCGTTGTCATCGTACTTGATGGGATCGCGCCCGTCAAAACGACATGATCACGCTGTTACACAAACCGAGCCATCGGTCCGGATTTGTAATCTTGTGGCCGCTACGGAACCAGAGATCGCGAAAAAGCAGCGAGAATTTCGCGGGCTCCTGCCACTCACGCGTTCGAAGCGACGGTTCGCGCTTTTGAGCCGAGAAGCGCCGCTGCGCGCACACACGCGAGCGCGATCTTATGTCTTTGGTTGCTCCGAAACATGACAATCCGATCGCGGTCAGGGTCGCTTGGGTCCCAGTGAGCCGAGGCTCGCCCGCGGGCGACTCTTGCACACCCAGCCCTGCGGAGTGTGTGTTTTCCCTGCATCGCCTGGACGGTTGTCGAATCCAGGAATCTGTGATTCACGACGGCAGTCAGTCTCGGACGCTGGGGCGCGAGGGCGCCCGCGTGCGACGCGTCTGGCGCGGCTCGACCACGAGCTTGGCCAGGCGTTTCTTGGCGATCCGATGCGCGAGCGGGCTCTGGTCGACGCCCACCCAGCGACGGCCGAGCTTCTGGGCCACGGCGAGGGTGGTGCCCGAGCCGCACATCGGGTCCAACACCAAACTTTGCTCGAGCGACCCCGCCGCGACGATTCGAGTCAAGAGGGACTCTGGTTTTTGCGTCGGATACCCGGTGCCCTCGTCGATCAACGGCGTGTTGGCGCGCATCGCAGGGCAATCGCTCCAGACGCTGCCGAGGCGCCGGCCCTGGTCCGCGTAGTAGCGGTAAGTCTTGCCGTTGATCGAGCGTTCTCGAAAGCGCCGTCCGTCTGCGTCCGTGTTGTTGAAATGCATACGCAGACTGGTGTCGGCGTAGGGCTCGCGCAGCGCTGGACTGTCCAGGTTGTAAATGAAGTCTTTGCCCTTTCGATAAATCAAAATCGTCTGGTGCGTGACGCTGGGGCCGCTGCGGCGCCGCCCGCCGTTGCCGGGGACCCAGATCACCTCACCCTCGAAGCAGCGGCTGCCGAAGATGCGATCGGCGAGTACCTTCGCGTCGTGTACGGCGCGATGGTCGAGATGCAGCCAGAGGCTCGCGCGCGCGCTCATCACGTCGCGGATGGCAGCCAGGCGCGGCTGCAACATCGCGAGGAAGTCGTCGATGCCTCCCCAGGCGTCTCGATAGGCGGCGGCGCCATCGGCGCGGTGCCCGCGACCTTCCCGTGCCGAGCGCGTGCCGCCCGCGTTGAAGGGCGGGTCGACGTACACCAGGTCGAAGCCGCTGGGATACCTACTGGCGAGCTTCGG
Source organism: Polyangiaceae bacterium (assembly GCA_025937785.1). Taxonomy (GTDB): domain Bacteria; phylum Myxococcota_A; class Polyangia; order Polyangiales; family Polyangiaceae; genus JAICQQ01. The sequence continues at coordinate 87,456 of JAICQQ010000005.1, read as the reverse complement.
TAGCTCTACCAGGCAGTCGCCGAGCACGAGCTCGTTGCCCATGAAGCGGCGACTAGCCCCCACCGGCCTCGGCGAGGATCTGGATCTCGTAGGGGTCCTCTTTGGCGATCTGAACGAGTAGCTCGGCGAGCGGGGTTTCGATGCGTGGGAGCGGTGGCTGCCATTCCCAGCGCGGCCCGCCGCCCTCGCAGCCGTAGACCGCCTCGTCGGGGCGGCAGGCGATGCGCAGGTGGACGTGGTCGTCGTGGGGCGCGCTGTCCCCGGGCTGTAGCATCACCGTTTCTGCCTGCCACACCAGATCGAGATCCGTTTCCCGTGCGAGTGCGTAGTCGATCAGCATGGCTTCGAGATCGCGGCTGATGAACAACCACTGCACCTCGATCATGTGCGAGGTCAGCAGTTCCCGCAACAAGAGCCAGTTTCGCTCGACGTCGAAGCGAAGATACTCCGTGCCGATTTCTGCCAAACCGTCGTTGCCGACGGGGACGAAACCGGGCGTGCGGATCGGGGCGCCGGCGGGCGTGGTCATATAAAACAACAGGTCGACGTCACGCCCGGTGCGGTGTGAGTTGTGCCGCGGGATCTTGCCGCCGTAGCGGCCCGAGAGATCGCCGACCACGAGCGGAGCGGTCTCCGGGCTTTTCTGCAGCATGGTGCGGCCGACGTCTTGAATCGCGCCGACGAGTCTGGGGTTGCCCCAATAGGTGGGGCTGTGCGGGCGGAAGCGCACGAAGCCGTCGCCGCGCTGCGGCAGCTCGATCGCCTCCGTCTGTACACCGGAGTGGGGCATGCCGATCGACCCGTGCAGCCCGGGCGCCAGCGCGTTGGGCGCTCCAATGCAGCCCACGTTCAGCAGCATGAGCGATGCGAGCAAGGGGAGCTTAGCCGTGATGGTGCGTAGGGTTCGTTTCGGGGGATTCGTGCGATCGGTCGACATATCCGGCTATCCAGCGCTCGATCTCTGCCACGGCGTCGAGAGAATTGAAAGTATCCGTCAGTTCGAGCTTACCCTCGCGCGAGCGCACGTACCCGAAATCGATCAAAGCCGAGTGAGCGTTTTGCAGAAGCGGCTTGCTTACCGCTTCGCGGCAGTCAATCTCACCCGCGAGGTACATGGTTTCGCCCAGCGCGAGTGACCGCTTCAATAGCTCTTTTTCAGCGAGTGGAGCGGCTAGCAGCAGCTTCAGCCCTCGCGCTGCGATCCGGTAACCCTCGAAAAAACTGCGCAGAACGTCCGAGAAAGTGTTCAGCCACTGCTCCGCACTCCAGCCGCCTGCGCCGGCACCGGCTTCGAGCATGCCAGCCTGCGCCGCGAGCAGCTGCTCGTGCTGCAGGGTCGTCAAGGTAGCGTCGAAAATTTGCTGGAACGCGGCGTCGGCCTTGAAGCGAAACTCGTGCTTGAAGAGCCTGGAGGCGCGCTGGACGCGCTGTTCGACCCAGGCTCGCGGCGTCTGCAGCCCAGCGCCGCGGTTCAGCGACGCGGCGACCAGCGCCCGTTCCAAGAAGAAGTGGATCAAGATGTTTTTCGAGGTGTCCAGGGCCAAGCGCCGCTCCTCCACGACGGCGTAGACCGACTCCTCCGACAATACCGGCGGTTTTTTGCTTTCACGCTTGCCCGCGGCTTGGGTGAAGGCTTCGACGTAGCCAGCGTCGACGAACATTTGCAGAGCTTCGCGAATGGCCTCGCCGCGCAGGGTGCCCCCTTCGGCCGAATCGACGAGCGCCGGGCTGATGCGAGCCTTCTCGGAAACGCAGACCGCCAACAGGTGCGAGCAACGTTCCATGAGCTCGGCGTGGCCCAGAGCGCGTCCGCGGTGGGTCAACAGGGCGAGCGCCGCGAGCGCACCGGGCGTGACGGCCGTGACACGATTGATCTCGTCCATCACGCGATTGCCGAGCCGCGTGACCAGCTGGCGGCGCTTAGCCGGCGTGAGCGGGCCGGTATCCGGGAGCCCGAGCTCGTGACGCACCTCTGACAGGGACAGGATCTGCCCCACCTGCAGGTTGATGCGCCCGTAACGGTGCCGCAGGATCTCGGGCGTTCTGAACAAGCCGCGGGCGTCCTCTTTCTGTTTCTCGCCGCCGCTGAGCTCGCGCTGATATTCACCGGCTTCGATGACGCGCTCGTAACCGATGCTCACCGGTACGAAGTTGACTCGCTGCTGGGGGACGGCGAGGGCAGCGTCGACCACCATGCTGAGCAAACCGAACTTCGGCGCCAGCAGTTTGCCCGTGCGGCTGCGGCCTCCTTCCAGAAACAACTCGATGGTCGTGCCGTCTCGGATCAGTCGCCGCACGTAGCCGTCGACGACGGTGGCGTAGAGCTTGTCCCCCTGAAAGCTGCGCCGAATGAAGAACGCGCCACCTCGCCGCAAGAAAGGGCCGACCGGCATGAAATTGAGGTTGTCGCCCGCGGCGATACGCGGCAGCGGCAGGTTCTGCTCGTTGAAGATGTAACTCAGAATCAGGTAATCGATGTGGCTCTTGTGCGAGGGGAGCAGCACCAAAGTTCCCTCGCGTGAGGCCGCTCGCAGACGGGCGATGTCGCGCAAATCGTACTCGATGCCGCGGTAGATGCGGTGGAATGCCCAGTTGAAGAGCAGCTCCATACCCTTGATCGTGGCCGGCCCGGGGATGGCCTGGATCTCGCGCAGCATCGCCAGCGCCTTTTGGGCGAAGCGGTGGCGGTCGCCCCCCTCCACACGCGCCAGGTCCTCGATCGCGTTGCGCAGCTTGGGGGAGCGCACGATTTCGTGCCGCACCCGCGCCGCTGGTTTCTCGGCAGGGCCGGTGATGCTGCGGCGTTCGCGTTCGAGCCGCCGCAGCATGGCGTAGGTGATACGGCGCACCCGCACTTCGTCGAGCAACCCTTGCGTATTGTCGAGGAACGTGCGCACGTTCATCGGTTCGCCCAGTTTCAGCGCGACGTGGCGCCGGTTCACCAGGTATTGCGCGATCGAACGCACCGGGCTCGGCCAGTGGCGCGGCCCGAGCACGAAGTCGATCGGTTTCAGCCCGGCCTTGTCCGGGAACTTGGACCACAGGAACACCAGCGGCACCAGCAGCAACGGTCGCTCGTGCTTGCGCTGGATCTCGAACAGTGCTCGCACCAGCTCGTCACCCTGCCGCAAGCCGCGCTCACCGCTGTAGCCCCGCGTGGCATCCCAAAAATTGGGGGGCCGCTTCAGGAACAGGGCGGCGGTCCCGCCGTGCTCGAAAGCGTCCTCGAGTTCGGCGCGGGGCGTGACGTCACCGCGCATGCCGAGCGCGTTCGACCAACCCTTGCCCATGGGGTTCAGTACCCACAACCCGAGATCGGGTACGTAACGGATCTCGGGCAAGCCGTGGCGCTTGGTCAAGTAGTCGAGCGCGAAGAAGTCGAGCCAGTTCAGGTTGCGCAGCACGTAGATCACCGTGCCTTGCTCCGCCCAGCGCCGGATGCTTTCGGCCCAGCCCTCGTCCAACTGAATCGTCTCGAAGAAGCGGCGGTAGACCGCGCTGAGCAGCTGGTTGGGCCGATAGGTTTGGGTGAGTTGAGGCTTTTTCATGCGGCTGCGAGCTGCTCGACCCCGCAAGAGTAGGGGTGCGGGGCTAAGCTTCGCAAGTGGTCCGCGTTTCTGCTAGCAGGGACTCACTCTCGAGACCCATGACGCATCCATTTGCTCGCATCAGCCTGACGCTTCTGGTCGGCTGGGCGCACAGACACCGCCGGCTGAGCGCTGTCGTGCTGTTGGGCCCGCTGGGTTTCGGCTGCGACAAGCCATCCGCACACGAGTCAGCGCCGGTCGCGCCTTCGAGCTCGGCTCGGGCACCACTTGCGAAAAGCGCGGCGCCGCAAAAGCTGGAGTTGTCCTGTCGCGAAGAGAAGCAGGGGGCACGCTTCCTCGTGGGCGAGGTCGGCAAGGCACGTCCCAAGGCGCAGCCGCGAGGGGACGACGAAGACGACGAGGATGTCATCGATCTCCCGTTTTCGGTGGAGGCAGGTGGCGCAGTACCTACCAGCGACGGGTTCGCGCTCGCGGCTCTCGAGCACCGCAAGGCCGTCGCAGTGACGGTGGCGCGGGACGCGGCGTCGGGCAGTCGCCTCGAGCTGGCAGACGTCCACGGCGACGTGGAGCCACCGAGGCTCGCGAGCGAGGGTGACCGCGTGGTCGCCGCGGTCGTGGGCAACGACGCAGGTAGTTCCACACTGACCCTGATGGCGTTTCAACCGAGTGCGGGCGCGGCGTCCCTGAAGCGTGGCGCGCAGGTCTCCCGCAGCCGCGAAGCAGGCGCCGCCTTCGACCTCGTGCTGGCCCCGACGCGTGGTCTGATGGTGTGGGATCAATGGGACGCTGCCAAGAGTCACGGGACCATCGAGGCCCTCGGCTTCGACCCGGTCACTGCGCAGGGGCAGGCTGAACCTCGGGTGCTGAGCGCACCAGACGATGATGCAGAGTCACCGCGCGTCATGCGCCGCAGGGGCGGATTCTGGGTGAGTTGGGTCTCGCACGGCCCACCCGCCAAAACGGCTCGGCGTGCACCCCGCCCCGCTCTCGACCGAGGCGATGCCGGGACCGAGGGGGAATACGATAGCGTCGTGGAGGTGACTCCGCGGCGCCTGAAGCTGGTGCCGCTCGACGAACGCGGCGTGGCTACGGCCGAGCCCACGCTCGTCACGGCGCCAGACGCACACGTGCTCGCGTACGACGCCGTGCCCTTCGGGGAGGGCGTGCTGTTCGCGTGGCGCGACGACCCGACCACGTTGGGCGCCGAGGCGCCCAAGATCCACCTGGCGCGCGTTGCCCCGGACGGCACGGTGGCCCTGGAGGTGATCGACGACGAAGAGGTCGCCGAAGGCGCACCCCGTCTCTTCACCGATCGCGACGGGACCGCCCAGCCGCGGACCTGGTTGGCGCTGATGGGTAAGCGGGGTCGGTCGCGCCTGGGGTACATTGGGCCCAGTGGCAAGCTTGCGGGCCCGCTGCAGGACATCGCTGGATTTGGCCTGAACGAGCCGCTGGCGCTCGAATCCAGGCGTTTTCTACTAGCGCAGCCCCGAGGGCAGGCGCTCGATCTGTCGGTCGTGCGCTGCGCGCTTGGCCGCGCGAAGCCGCAGAAATAGCGCGAACCACCGGGGGGCTGGTCGTCCAACTGGATTAGCCAGTCCGCGCGGGGCGCTCATGGCCGTAGAAGTGAGCTGGTCGCGGCCCCCGCCCACCGGATGTGGCATCATAGAGGTGCCTCGGGCGACACAGCGCCTTGGGTAATCCCCGTTGCGCGCCGGTGATTCGCAGGCGAGAAAAGAAGCCTGCCACTCCGGATGCTTGTGGTATTGCGTGAGTTCCGCCATGTCGTCTCGTATCGAGCTGAAGCCCAGTCCAACGCCGTTGAACCCGACCGAGCGGGCTCTGCGCACGAAGAATCTCCGGTTCGGCGCCGTGTTTACCGACCACATGGTCTCGATGACCTATCGGGACTCGGGCTGGGGCGACGCCGTGCTCGAGGCGTACCGTTCGATAACACTCGACCCCGCAGCATCGGTGTTGCATTACGGTCAGGCGATCTTCGAAGGCTTCAAGGCCTACCGGCAACGGGACGGAGGCGTGGCGACGTTTCGGCCCGAGGCCAACGCGCGTCGCTTCGCCAACTCGGCGCGCCGTCTGGCGATGCCGGAGCTGCCCGAAGACGTGTTCGTGGAAGCTGCCGACGCCCTGATTCAGCAGGACCGGGATTGGGTGCCGCCCGCCCTCGGCGAGAGCCTATACGTGCGCCCGCTGATGGTGGCGACGGAAGCCGCGCTCGGCGTTCGCCCGGCGCGTGAATACTTGTTCTTGGTGATCGCCTCGCCTTCGGGGGCGTATTTCCCGAAAGGGGTCAAGCCGGTCTCGGTGTGGATCTCCGACGACTTCGTGCGCGCCGCGCCTGGCGGTACCGGTGACACGAAATGCGCCGGGAACTACGCCGCGAGCTTGGTGGCGCAACGCCAGGCACTGGAGCAGGGCTGCGACCAAGTGGTCTGGCTCGACGCCGTCGAGCGTAGGTTCGTCGAAGAGATGGGCGGCATGAACCTGTTCTTCGTGTACACGTCGGGCGGGCGCACGAAGCTCGTGACGCCGAAACTGACGGGTAGCCTGTTGCCCGGCGTGACCCGGGACAGCATCCTGAAACTAGCACCGGAGCTCGGCTACGATACGGAAGAGAGTCTCATCAGCGTCGACCAGTGGCAGGCCGACCTCGCCAGCGGCAGCATGACCGAAGTGTTCGCGTGCGGCACCGCGGCGGTGATAACGCCGGTGGGCGTCGTGAAATCTCGGCTCGGCGAATGGACCGTGCACCAAGGGGAAACGGGGCCGGTGGCCGCGCGCTTGCGAGAGACGCTGCTTGCGATCCAGCACGGCGAGGCAGAAGACACCCACGGCTGGATGCACCGGGTGCTCTAACGGCCACTTCAGACGTGCGGGTGCCAGCACGCGACCTGGTGTCCCGTGCCGGCGCCGATGGGAAGCAGATCTGGGGCCTCGACATCGCAGCGGCCGGCTTCGGCGTTCGGACAGCGGGGATGGTACACGCAGCCCATCGGCGGTCGTGTGAGATCGGGCGTGGTGCCCTCCGCGATCATCTGCAGGCGCCGGCTGGGAAGCGGTTGACTGTCGAGCAGGACCCGCGTGTAGGGGTGGTGTCGCTGCGACACTACTTCCTCGGCCGGCCCGATTTCGACGAGGTGTCCGGCGTACATCACACCCACCCGGTCGAACGCCGATCCGAGCGACGCCAGGCGATGCGTGACGACGAGCGCGCCGAGCCCGCGTGCGCGGCAGCGGTCGCGCAGCAGAGCCAAGAGTTCCAGGCGATGCCGGGCTTCGACGTTGCTGAGCGCGTTGTCCAAGATCAACACCGTGGGATCGAGTAAGAGCGCCCGGCTGAACGCGGCTAACTGCACCTCGGCTTGGCTCACTTGGTCGGCGCGACGCCGGAGCAGCTCTGGTTCCAGGCCGACCGCGCCCAGCGCCCGCACTTCCAGCTCTTGCTCGCCCGTACCCTTGAGTCCGAGCTCGACCACTTGGCTCAGGTGCCGGCCGAGCGTCAGACGCGGGTCGAAGCTCGGCCGGGCATCCTCGAAGCACAGCAGCATGCGCTGGGCGCCGGAGGCTTCGCCGCGTTCGCGTTCACCACGGCTGCGGACGGATACCTGTCCGAACGTGGGCTCCACCAGGCGCGCTAGAGTCAGCGCGAGCGTCGACTTGCCACTCGGCGATGCGCCCACGACCCCGAGGACCTCGCCCCGCTCGAGTTCGAGCGTCACCGATTGCAGCGCGAACACGGGAGCGGGCTTGGCAACCCACCCCATGTCTCGCGATCGGAGCGTGGTGAGGTGTCGCACCTGGAGCAACGGCTTGCCCCCTCGATAGCTCTGGGGGGCGGGTGCGTCCTGACCCCAGCCCGCGGGCTGAAACGGACGCGGCTTACCCAGCGGGCGGCGGTTCGACAACGAGAGGACCGCGCTGGGCAACAGAGCTCTGCAAGTCTCGGCCGAACGACACAGCACCAGCAGCGCCAGGTCCCGAGCCTCTTGTTCGCGGCGCAGTGTGGACAGCCACTGGTCCAGGCGCAGCGCGTCGCAGGCGTGAAATATGTCATCGATGATCAAGAGTTGCACACGCTGGCTCAGCGCCAGCGCCAGGCTCACTGCCAGGCGTGCCCCGTGCGAGAGCTCGCGCACACGTTGGCGCAAGGTGATCTCGGGCTCCGCGAAGCCGAGCTGGGCGAGGTACTCGTGAGCCGAGCTGCCCCGTTCACCCTCGGGCGCTACACGTTTCGAGAACAGTGTACGCACCCGACGGCTCGGAAACAGGGTAGCGCCCGCGTCCTCCGGGAGGATGGCGACGTGGTCCAGGAGGGTGTCGCGGTAGGCGTCATCGGCGAGCTCGAGCACGCTCGTCCCCTGGAAATGCACGCTCCCGCGCAGCCCGAGCTGTTGCCCAACGCGGCGTTCGAGCGCCGCGAGCAGGCTGGTCTTACCCGAACGGTTGCCGCCCTCGATGACGCAGGTCTCGCCGGGAAGCAGCCTCAAGTCGAGGCCTTCGAACAGAGTCACCTGCCCGCGAACGAGCGCGAGGTCTGCGAACTCAAGGATGGGCCGGGATGTCGGGTTCACGGACTCAGCGACCGTAGACTTCGATGCGCGGAGCGCTGCCTCCTGCCACGCCGGTAGCGTAGGGGACGCCCGTATCGTGCACCGCAGCGGCGCGCAGCGCGACCCCGTAGTCGTGCTCTGGGTGTTCCCGGAGGTAGTTGACCAGTTGGGTCACCTCGATGCGCAGCGGAGCCCCGTTCGAACTGGCAATGCCGTTCGCCTTGGGATAACCGAGCGCGGGCTGGGACATCCATGTGACGTCTGCGCGGGACCAGGCGTGTTCGATACGCCAAACGTCCACCGCGACCTGGGCCGCGGCCGACCGAGCTTGGGGAAGGGGGTCGAGCAGCAGAAATGCCTGTTCGATGCGGCCGCCCGCTCGCCAGGTGGGCTCGAACTTGAGCAGCAACTCGAGCGTCCCGGTACGCTCCGCACCGAGTGCTACAAACCCCGGCAGCGCGCCTCCGAAGTCGCCTTCCGAGGTAATCACGGCGAGCTCCGTGACTTCCGCGACCAGTCTCTGGCTGTCCTGGGCGACGGGTTCGGAGCCGAGCGGCACGCAGCGATGGGCCAGACACTCGTTCCCCGATTCGCACTGACTCGGTCCGGTGCAGGGGACGGGCGTGGGACCGCATTGACACTGGAGCAAGCACGCGAGGGCCACCGCGGAACTTCGAACGTGCATCGGCGTCCAGCCTACCACGATCCCAACGACCGCAACGCTGCCGAGCCACCGTCGCGTGCCTTTTGCGGGCTCCACATGCAGCACGGCGCCCTGCGGCGAGCCAGCCTGATCTGCTCCGGACGTGGGGCGGCGGGGCGCGCGGGAACCGGGGGCGCGAGTTCGGTGCCCGCACGGAGCGCGACCGTGGCAGCGTGCGCCGCGCGCGGACAGAGCGAGTCGCGCTCGGAATTCTGGGGCCGACCGAGAAACTCGGACCCGTCCGCCCCCGGACGTCCTGCTCGCCAGCATCGCGAGCAGCGCGCCGCGCTCGCCCTGCTCTCACCGGTGCGCCCGCTTGGGTGCTGTCAGCGCGCGCCCGCAAGCACTCGGCAGCGAAGGACCGGCTCGACCCCCCCCTAAAGAACTCGAGACATCGTCCGTTGGTTCGGCCGAGTGCGGGACGCTCACGCGGGAAGTTGGGCATCGATTCGCTCTGGCGACGCTACAAAATCAGCAAGAAACACTGCAGAAGTGCGTGAGCAGCGGGTGCGCACGAGTTCTGGCAAGCGCGCTGAGCGTGCTGCCGAACCCTGCGGGTCGAGCCGTCGACTCGTCCTCGTTGGTGCTGCCGTCCGCGCGGCGACGCTGGCGCCTGGGGCTGTTCCTGCGCGAGCTCCCGTGGGACGGTGCCTGGAGCGAGGGTACCTCGCACACCCTCACGGCAGCATGCGACTGTCGCTCGTCTCCGTTCGCGGTTGCCACGGGTCACTCCTGAACGACACCGGGTCAGTGAACGCTTCCCTCACCACGTTCCAACGCGCTCCACGCGTGGGCGTACGGACACAGTCGACGCAGGAGCACCGACGCTCTTCGGGTAGCGGCCTCCACCCGTCGCGAGCGTCAGCGGGGCGCAAACCGCGTCTTGCGACGCGCGATCGAGACCTGATGCAGTGCACGAACGTGCGGAACGAATCACCTCGATTTACAGCGGAAATTAGCTGCATTCGAAGGCTGCACGGAGACCACCGGTGAGGCACCCGGTCTCGGCATCGTTCACGCCCGTTGCCTTCGCGAGCTTGGTCTCGGACCGACATGGGCAGCCGCCACGCGACGCGAGAGGTATCCGGAGTGGTCCTTGCGATGTCGGAGGTTGTGAGCCGCGGCGGTGACTGAAGTCAGCGCTCGCTTCGTGCGATTCACGCAGATCGGGGCGCCTGCATCGACCGCCTCATGCGCAACGCGCACCCGCGCGCGACCGGTCACGGCGCGCGAGCGCGGTGCGATGAACTGGTGGACGCGATCGACGTTCATCAAAAAAAAGCTTTCTGCCTTCTTGACGAAGAGCCATGACTACATGCAAAATCTTTTTCGTTGGCATCGCGAGCGATTGTCGAAGCACTGAAGCGCAGTGACTGGCTCTAGCGGTCAAGGCGTTGCGTGTGCCGAAGCAGTCGAGAAGCGGTGACCACTAGCAAAGGAATGAACATGGCTGCACGCAAAGCCGCGAAGAAAGCAAAAGCAAAGGCGCCTGCTAAGAAGGCGAAGAAGAAGGCTGGCAAGAAGAAGGCCGCCAAGAAGGCTGGCAAGAAGAAGGCCGCCAAGAAAGCTGCTCCCAAGGCCAAGAAGGCCAAGAAGAAGGTGGCAAGCACTCCGGCGCCTGCTCCCGAAGCACCTGCTCCGGTTGCCGCTCCACCCAAGGCCAAGAAGAAGCGCGCCAAGCGGCGCGCCAAGAAGGCCTAATCACCAAGGGTCGACTCCCATCCGGGAGTGGGCCGCCGCATCGCTAGATGCGGCCGCAGGCGCCGTCTCCTCATCTTGGAGGCGGCGCTTGCTGCATTTGGGGTCGGAAGCGGACGCGTTCGCGGAGGGGAGGCAGGACGAATCCTCCAGGGGGCTGGTTCACGACGACGCGCTGCCCCCCCCGCTGCCTGCCGTCGGCGTTTGCCTTCACGAAGCCCCGAGAGTACGCTCGTCTCGTGGCGGAGCAGCAGCGCAAGCACACAGCGGTATCTCTGAGGGGGCGCAAGGGCGGCGCCGACAAGATCGTCGCGCTGACGGCCTACGACGCCACGATGGCGCGCTTGCTGGACGAGGGCGGCGCGGACGTGCTGATGGTGGGTGATTCGCTCGGCATGGTCGTGCAGGGACATGCCACGACCCTGCCCGTGACCGTCGACGAGATCTGTTACCACGGGCGCGCGGTCGCCCGTGGGACGACGCACGCTCACCTCGTGGGCGATCTACCCTTCATGAGCTTTCAGGTGTCGCCCGAGCAAGCGCTGCTCGCCGCGGGTCGGCTGATTAAAGAGGGCAACTTCGAATCCGTGAAACTCGAGGGCGGGGTCGTGGTCGCCGAGCAAATCCACCGTATCGTGGCCGCGGGTATCCCGGTGATGGGTCACGTGGGGCTCACACCGCAGTCCGTGCATCGAATGGGCGGCTTTCGAGTGCAGGGGAAGGGCGAGGATGCAGCGCTGGCGGTACTCGCGGACGCGCAAGCCGTCGAGCAGGCGGGGGCGTTCGCGGTGGTGGTCGAAGGCGTTCCGGCGAACCTGGGGCGCCGCATCACCGAGCGCTTGCACATCCCGACGATTGGCATCGGGGCAGGGCCTGACTGTGACGGCCAGGTGCTCGTGTGTTACGACTTTCTCGGAATGGTGCGCGGGTTCGCTCCCAAGTTCGTCAAGCATTTCGCCGAGATCGGAGAACAGATCGTCGATGCCACTCGGGCCTACGGCCGTGCGGTGCGCGAGGGCAGCTTCCCCGACCACGCTCACAGTTTCGGTGACGCGGGTAGCGGCGAGGCACCTGGCCACACCGCTGCAGGTGTGGACAAGGTGGCCAGCTACGGTCCGGGTCGCGAAGAGCGCTGATGGCGTCCGTGACCGATCCGTCGGCGCCTCTGCTGCTGACCACCGTGGCGGAGCTCCGCGGCGCGGCCGACCGGGTGCGTGCGGAAGGGCTCACGGTCGGGCTCGTGCCCACGATGGGTGCCTTGCACGAGGGGCACCTGTCGCTGATGCGGGCAGCCGCTCGCCGATCGGATCGAGTCTTCACGACGATTTTCGTGAACCCGACCCAGTTCGGACCCAACGAAGACTTGGAGAAGTACCCCCGCCAGCTCCCTCGCGACCTGGAGCTGTGCGCTCGCGCAGGAGCCCACGCCGTGTTCGCACCCAGCCGATCGGAAATGTATCCGGAGGGGGAGAGCACGCGCGTCACCGTTTCCGGTTTGACGGACCATCTCTGCGGAGCGGGGCGCCCCGGCCACTTCCAAGGCGTGGCGACGGTAGTGACGAAGTTGTTCGCTGCTGCGGGACCTTGCGTGGCCGTGTTCGGCAAGAAGGACTATCAACAGCTCAAGGTGATCGAGCGCCTCGCGCGCGACCTACTGCTCCCCGTGCAAGTTATCGCAGCGCCCATCGTGCGGGCCGACGACGGTCTGGCGCTCAGCTCGCGAAATGCGTACTTGTCCGGGGCCGAACGGAACCAGGCTCTGGCTCTCTCGCGCGGGCTGTCCCTCGCGGGACGGCGCTACGCGAGTGGAGAGCGTTCGGTCGCGGCCCTGCGCGCCCTGGTGTTGGAGCAGTTGGAGGCGGCGAGCGTCCGCGTCGAGTACGCAACGATCGCGGATCCTGAAACACTCGAACCTCTGAACGACTCCGAATTGCTGGCTGGGCCGACCCTGCTGGCGCTCGCGGGGTTCGTCGGCAACACGCGCCTCATCGACAATTTGGTGCTCGGACGCGATCCCGATCCGCTCGCGACGCTCCCGGAGGGTGCGAAATGACCCGGAGCGCAGAACCCGGCCGCCCCGGCGCTTTCGTGGTGGTCGAAGGCATCGACGGTTCTGGCAGCACCACGCAGGCACAGCGACTGGTGGCCGCGCTCGAGCGCGCGGGGGTTCCGGCTTCGTTCACCTGCGAACCCAGCAATGGCAACGTCGGAGTCTTGATCCGCGAGGCTTTGGCGCATCGTTTGCGGGATCCCGCCGGCGCGCCCATCGCGCTCGACTGGATGACTCTCGCGCTCTTGTTTGCAGCCGATCGAGCCGATCACGTGCATCGCGCCGTGCTGCCGGAGCTCGAGCGCGGCCGTTGGGTCGTCAGCGATCGCTACGACCTGTCCTCGCTCGCCTACCAGTCGGTCACTTCTGGCGGCGCGGCCGGCGTGCTGCCGTGGATCGCCGCGTTGAATTCGAAAGTGATACGGCCTGACCTCACGATCATAGTCGACGTGTCGGCCACGACCGCCGCACGCCGCCGCCAGGCCCGCGGCGCGGACGCCGAGCTGTTCGAGGTACCTGAGATTCAGGAGCGGCTGGCGCAGGTGTATCGCGGCGCCGAAGCCTTGGTCCCTGGCGACCGGGTGGTCCACGTGGATGGGGAGCAAGACATCGATCGCGTGGCGAGCGAGATCTGGGCGGCGACCCTGGGACTTGCCCAAAGTCGCGAGTCGAGGCCATAGTTTCAGCGTGTTGTCCTTGAAGCCGCTCCCGCTGCTCGTGTTCGCGCTGGGGTGCCAGCGGGGGCCCGAGTACCCGGACATCGACGAGCCGATCCAAAGCGCTCCGCCGCCGGCCGCGATCACCAGGCGCGAGACACCGCGCGAGCCAGCCACGCTCTATCGTGACGAGGTCACCCAAGTCGTGGATGCCGGGCTCGGCTATTTCTTGCAGCACGTCGAGGTGGACGCGCAGCTCGAGCACGGTACGTTTCGGGGTTTCCGCGTCCTCAGCCTAGCGCCCCCTGACTACTGGCACGGCGTCGACCTGAAGCCAGGTGATGTCGTGACCCAGGTCAACGGGATGCCAATCGAACGCCCCGTCGAAGCCCACCAAGCCTTCTCGGCGCTGAAAACGGCCGATCAGCTCGTGGTGAGTTACCTGCGCGCGGGCCAACCCCGCCAGCTCACCTACCACATCAAAGACCGCCCGAAACGCCAAGCTCGCCCGCTCTGAGACCGCCCTTGCGCGGGGGCCTTACAAGCTCCCGCGCTGTCAGCCCGAGAGTTGAAAAGTGGCGATCTGGTTGAGTAAGTCGGAGAAACGGCGTCGATCGAACGCGGCGCCACTCGTCAGCCAATCGGTGTGGTCGCTCGGCTTGAGTCTGTCGTGAAAATGGCCGAGCACGTCGAGGTGATCGGCCTCGCCCGCCCAGAGTAGCGTGCCCCAGAGCATGCTCAAGGTGGGCACGATCCCGTCGCTGTCGGCGTCGCTGATCTCGTGACCAATACCCACCCGCAAGGCCACCCGCTCGCTTTCGCTGGGATGGGCATAATAGTACTGCTTGTGGCGCTGCGCCGCGAACTGATACCACGTCGTGTACAGCGCCGCCGTGAACGCGGCGTACGGCGAACGTACCCGCCACGCGAAACGCATCGTGCGCGGGCGCGGCGCTGCCGTTGCCACACAAGCGTAGCGAACGTCACGGTTGTCGTCGGCCACGGCGTTGAAAAGGTCCATCGCTTCTGGAGTGGTCTGAATCACCGCGCCTTGGTCGGTGCGTACCTTGCTCAGAAAATCCGTGATTTCTCCGCGGCCGTCCTTGTCGATGAACCTGAGCAAGGCGTCCGTGCTGCTACGAAATACCTTGAGATCGCCGCCCAGGAACGAGTCGACGCCGCCGAGCGTCGCCAAGATCCTCGAGAAGATCGCCAGCGACGGTTCACCGAGCTTCAATGAGATCACGGTCAGCAGGCTGATCGCGTAGAGCACCCGTGTCCCGGAGACCGTGGCAAAATAGCTCGCCAGCGGCGTGCCATAGTGAGGCGTATTCAAGGTGATGACGGAACGCACTCTCGGGGTCCACGCCATCAGCTCCCTGTGCAGATGCAGATCGGTGTTGGGGGCGACTACCAGTCGCGAGTCGAGCCCTCCGGTGGAGTGCCCGACGAGGTGAATCACACCGTTGGGGCTCACCGTCCGGCTCACGGTCGTGGCCAGGACCCGGGCGCGCTCGCGCAAGGACGAGGTGGGGGGGGACGGTACGTCCTCGAACGTTGCGAGAACACCTGCGTCGCGGTAGCGCGCCTCGAGCCCCTTGCGCATGTGCGTGAAGTAGTCGTAGCCGGCAAGTCGGCCGAAGCCAAAGAGGCCAGGAACGAAGTACACGTGATGGCGTGCGCTCATCGGACGAGCTCCAGTCTAGTCAGATCTTCGCTGAGCGTGGCAGGCTTAGTGGTAGCCGGGAACATCAGGACCGGCTCGGAGCCTCGCCAGCCCAGGTGCACCTGGTCGACCGCTCCGTGGCTTCCACCGACTGCGTGCAGCCGGATCAGCGCGGCGGAGAGGCGCTCCTTGTGCGCCGCCGTCAGCGCGCCGGGCGCGCGGCGCTCCGGGCATTCCAGCCAGATCTGCGTGCTGTCTGCGGCGTAGGCCAGGACCGTCGCCAGCCCGGGGTGGTCGGCGACGGCAAAGCGCCGAGCACGTTCCAGCGCGTCCGGGGAAGCCGGATGAACCTGGACGGGGCGCTCCAACAAGCGGTCGAAGGCGCGTTGCCCATCGAGTCCGAGCCGCGTTTCGGTGGACGGCGTCGGGGCGCCGAGGCCGGCGCTGCGCTCGGGTGCGACGCCGTGAGTCGCCGGCCACGCTTCAGCGCGGAGCGCAGCGAGCATCTCGGCGGCGTCCTCGGGCAAGGTCGCGACCTCGATCCATCGCTCGGCTAAGCGGCGTTGGGAGGGGGTCAGCGGGGTGAGCAGCGGTAGCCCGGCGCCGGGCGGGCCCCCGGTGAGCACGTGCCAGAACACGGCACCGACGGAATACAGATCGGAGCGGATCGTCGCGGCTTCTCCCTGACGTTGTGGCGGGGCCATGTACGCCAGGGTCCCGAGCACGCCCTGCGTCACGGTCTGGGCGTGGTCTGCGACGTGCGCAGTACCGAAGTCGCCCAGATACGGCGCACCATGTTCGTCGAAGAGGATATTGTCGGGCTTGATGTCTCGGTGCAAGATGCCTCGACGGTGCGCCTCTGACAAAGCTGACAAAACTCTACTAACGACGTGCGCACCCAGTTCTGGACTCGCCGCGCCGGCCTCCAGGCGCTGGGCCAAGCTGCCGCCGCTCATCCACTTCAGGATCAACGCAGGGCCCTCTGGATGGTAGGCGAACAGCGGCACCACGGACGGGTGCTTCAATTCCTCGAGCACCCTCACTTCGCGCTCGAACCGAAAGAAAGCGTCCCTTCCAGTGCCGGTGGTCAGCGACGGCGAGAAAAGCTTCACGGCGACGCTTCGTTGCTCGAGCCGATCGTGCGCTTTGTACACTCGCGCCGTCGCCGTGGTCGCGACGACGTCCACGATTTCATAGCGGCCGAAAAACAGCTCCCCCGCAGCTTGGGGGCCCCCAGAGCAATCGGGTGACTCGAACTCTTGTAGGATGGGTGGCGGCTTGGCAGCGGCGGACCCGAGCCGCGTCCTCCGCACGATCGCTTCGCGGGCGGCTCCAGGCAAGTCGAGCCGCGTGAGCAAGCGTGCCAGCTGCTGCAGCATGGGGCCGGCCAGGCCCGCCCGATCGTCCAGCTGCTGCAGCAGCCTCGCGGCTTCGTGCAGTCGGCCACGACGTTCGAGGAGCGTCGCGAGCGCGAGGCGCGCGACTTCGTCGGACTCGGAGCGTTCGAGCGCTTCCGATAGTGTGGTGAGGGCTGCGTCGAATTGGCCAATACGCACGAAGAGACGGGCGGCGTCGACGAACGCATGGGCGCGACGATACAGTCTGGCGGCTTCGTCGATCTGCTGCAGGCGCTCGTGCAGCGCCGCCGCGACGCGGTGAAAGCCGCGAGCTTCGAGGCGGAGCGCAGTCGCCTGGGCCACGTGGGGCGCGGCAGCGAGGGCAGCCAGCGAGGCTTCGATCAACATTGGATCGCCGGTGTGGGCCGCGTGCAGCAGCGCTTCGTCCGCACGGTTTGCGCTGAGAAACTGCCCAGCAGCGCGGTCGAAGTTGCAAGCCTGCCCCCAAAGTCGCGCCGCCTCGAGTGGTCGGCCGCGTTCTTCGCACAGCTCGGCGGCCGCTTCGAAGCGACCCTGTCGCGTGAGCTCGGCGAGTTGTTCCTCGAAGGTCAATTTAAGCGCGTGTTGGTCGTGGGCGCATTGAATCGAAGTGGGTCAGACGCCGCCGAAGCGACGCTCACTCGAAAGAGACGTTGGCGGTAACGGCGAAGTCGAAGCGCAAGACGCCGCGACTGGAGTCGCCCTGGAGCACGTCGAACTCGTGCGTACGCAAGCGGTGTACGCTGACGCGGCCCGTGCCTCCGGCGGCAAAGGCTTCGGTGGGGACGCTGCCGGCGCCGAGTTCGTCGGCGAAGCTGCAGATCACGCGGCGCGAAGGCGACGGGACCTGAGCCGCTGACTGGGCGCTCGACGCGGTCAACTCGACGTACACGATGTCGCCAGGCGCATCCACGTCCCAGGTCAAGTCGAGCGGGTTCGAAGTCCCGACGCCAGCGACCTCGGCGAGTGGGGTCCCGTTGACGGTGACGCCGCTGAGCGCATGCGGCGCGTCGTGGCTGACGCGCAGCCCGAGGCCGCTGCCGGCCGCAGTCAGGGTGTAGCGGCTGCCCGACGGCAGCGGATCTGCTGCACGGTCGCGGCTGGTATACAGTACGCCAGAGATCGAATCCGTGACCGTGGGGAAGGCGTACGGAGCGAGTCGCTCTCGCGCCCCGGACACTTCGAGTTCGACCGCGCCAGCGTCGACGAACTCGACATTTGCCGTTTCCGTCAAGGGCCCCGCGGTCGCTCGCGCGGCGCCGAGCGTGCAGGAGCCAGGCTCGGGCAGATCGAGTCCTAGACCGACGAGTTGCAGCACGGAGTGCGCGTCGACCAAAGCGGGCACCTCCAGGAAACCGGCCAGAGCCTCTGCCTTGGAGCTGCTGCCGTCGGCAGATTCACTGCGCTCGATGGTCACCACGGCATGTGTGGTTCTCACCTCGGTATCGACAGGAGGATCGGTTTCGATCCCGCACCCCATCAAGAACAGGCCGAGTGACCCGCCAACGCACCACGCGCCACCGCGCACGCCATGGGGTCGTGTCCCGTGCTCCCGCGCGCGCGCTGCGCGCTTGGACAGCGTGCCGGCTGACAGCGCATTGCTGGGCCGCGCGGCGGTGGCCGTGTGGGGTGGATGCACTCCGAAATCCTAGAACCGTCCCCGGGCGGGGGCAAGCAGAGACGCCGAACCCGCGAAATGCACGCAATTCGGCCGGGGCGGGTTCACGAAGCGGTTCATTAGGATCGATGGCGTCCTGACCCACCGAGCCGCACGAGTCGGGTCGTCCATTCCAAGTGGTCGACGGACGTACATGGTCACGGTGCGATCATGAGGGCGATGGCGGGCGAGAACGAAAAGCCTTCGAGGCGGCTGCCCATCACGCCAGATTCGAGGTTCACGTTACCGCTCAGCCTTTCGTACGCGGGGCTCAGCTCGAACAGCGCCCAGATCGGCTTGATGCCGACGGAGAACCCGACGACTCCCTGAAACACCCAGCGGTCGCCTTCGGCGTGGGCGGTGCGCGGGCCTGCGCCGGTCTCATAGCGGATTTCACCGGAGATCTGTTCGAACCGAGCACGCACGCCCGTCCAGAAGGCCACTATCCCTGGGTCGCTGCGCCAGCCTACGAGCAGGGGCAGATCCAGTCCCCAGCCCGAAGTGCTCCCGGTGTCGACGCCCGGGATCTCGCTGTGGGTGTCGTCGACGATCGGATCCGGACAAAGTTCAGGGTCGTCACAGGCCTGCGTCGGTGGGTCAGCACCGATGGCCGGCATGATTCCCGTCGCCCCAGCGCCCACGCTGAAGGCGGTCTGGTCCATCACGTAAGCGTAGCGCAGATCGGCGCGCGCTCGCCGACCGGTATAGGAGATGCCTCCTTCGGCTGCCTCCACCAGGCCGGCACGTATGCTGAACCAAGGCGCCAAGCCCGGGGCGCTGAGCGTTTGCGCGAGGGCTCCGTCCACGGCTGCTTGTTCATCCTGCGCGCGCTCATCCACGCTCGCGCGGCTGGTGCGGTCGATGGCTCGCTGTGCATCCGGCGGGGCAAAGTGCGCACTAACCCCGCTCGAGCCCGCTAGCTTGCCGGGCGCTAGCGGGTGCACCGGGTGCAAGAGCGGCGCGCCCGCCCCGCACCCCAGGAGCGCGAGCGCTCCCGCCAAACTCGAAACGCTACTGAGCCGCGCTCGGCCTCGGAGGCGGGCTGGCGCTGCGAGCGCTCGGTGATTCGGGCGGAACCTGAGGGGCAGCTCGTGGGGCACGACACCTTCCGGCCCGGTGTCTTAGATGGGGGGGCCGCCGCTGTCAACTCGCCGCCAGCAGCCAGAAAATACGGCGTGTGGGTGGTCTTCGTGTGGTGAATCTTTGATTCGCCACGAAAATAAACAACGCTTTCCTAGTCTCAATAGGACGCCAGAGTCCGCAATTCGCGTGGCCTCGTAGAAGCCGGGCCGCGCGAATTTCGAGACGAACGATGGAGACAGGACACTAGGGCGCTAGTCCGTGCTAGGACCCGTCGCCGCTCATGAGATCGAATTCGCGTTGGCGTTTGCTCGAAAAATGCGCCTTGGCCCTGCTGCTGCTCGCTGGTTGTGCACCCGAGATTGGCGACGCCTGTTCGAACTCGAACGATTGTTCGGCGAACGGTGATCGGCTCTGCGACACGACCCAGCGCGGCGGCTACTGCACCATTTTCAACTGCGATCCCATTAGCTGCCCCAGTGGCGAGTCCGTGTGCATCCAGTTCGGCGGTGTAATGTCCAGCGTCGGCAGCTGCCCCGATCCGCAGCGCCCGTCGCCGCAGTCCCGCACTTTCTGCATGGCTACCTGCAAGAACAACGGTGACTGTCGCGGTGGTTACCGCTGCACCGATCTCGCCAAACCCAATGCGTGGGGCGCTACCGTGGTCGACAGCAAGCCGCCCACCACGAAAGTTTGCATCGAGCCGCAGCCGGCCACCCCCATCGACGAAGTCGATCCGGACCGCAGCGACGCCGTCTGCGGCGGCGCCGACCACAGCGCTGGCGGCGCCAGCGGCAGCGGCGCTTCGGGCGGAGGTGCGGCGGGGCAGTCGAACCCGGGCGACTGAAGCGCCGGGCGCGGGTTTGGACTACGCTTGGTGCACGGTGTTCCCCCTAGCCCCACTCCCCCGTACCGTCGATGCTGCGCTGCGGGACGCCGGCCACGCCAAGCTCGCAGTACGACTATCGGCGCTCGCAGATCTGGGGCGGTTCGCCAGCGGGCCTGACGCCGAGCGGGCTATCACGGAAATCACCAGACTGCTCGCGCACGATCCCTCGTCGGAGGTGCGCGCCGGAGCGGCTCTCGCGCTGGCGGACGCGAAGGCCGGCGGCGCCGGGCGGTCGCTGCTGGCGGCGACCAAGGACCCGGATCAGAAGGTGCGTCAGATGGCCTTGCTCGCCTTGGGTGAGCTCGGCTCGGACGACCGCGACCATCTCGAGACGATTCGCTCCGCCCTCGATGACCCTGCGGCAGCGCTCAGGTTTCAAGCTTTGGTCGCCTTGCATCACCTGGGCGGAACCGACATCGAGAGCGACATCGAAGCCAAGTTCGAAGACACCGACGCCGAAGTGCGCTTCGTGGCGATCCGCATCGCGGAAGAGCGCTTCATCGAGGACCGCCGCGGGCGTCCTGCCTGGCTCGTCGACAAGCTGAAACAGGCTGTGAGCGACGACGTTACTTTCGTGCGCCTGCTAGCCGCCATCGTCCTGTATCGGGCCGGCGAAGACACCGACGCTGGCGTGCTCGCCGACGCGGTGAACGCCCGGATCGGCGTGCGCGAAGTCGAGGACGAGCAGGAGGCGATCGAAATTGCCGGCGAGCTCCGGCTCGAGCAGGCGCGCGCGGGCTTGGAACGGCGCGCGTTCGGTTGGTTTGGCATCTCGCGGGACCCGTTCGCTTGGCAAGCGCGCGTGGCGCTGGCGAAAATGGGTCATGTCCGAGCCGTCGCGAGCATCCTGGCCGATCTCAAGGGGTGGACCTGGGAGACGCGTACGCTGGCGGCTGCAGCGGCGGGCGCTTCGCGCCTGAGAGCGGCCCGTGCCGGACTCCTGGCGATGCTGGGTGACGAGACCCGAGCCAACCCAGACACCGTGCGCGACGCGCTCCGTCAAATCGACGCGAGCTCTGCGGGATAATTCGGTTGTCCGACGCTCGGCAGTAGGCTAGAGGCATCGACCATGGTCGATCGAGAGTTTGATGCGATTGTCGTGGGTGGCGGTCCTGGCGGATACGTCTGCGCCATTCGTCTGGGCCAGCTGGGACAAAAGACCCTGTGCATCGAGGAAGAAGAGGTCGGCGGTGTCTGTCTCAACTGGGGTTGCATTCCTTCGAAGGCACTGATCGCGAACGCCCATTTCTATTCCAAGGCGCAGTCCATCGCAGCGCATGGCATCAACGTCGGCGGCGTCAGCGTCGATTCCAACAAGATGCAAGATTGGAAAGACGGCATCGTCAAGAAGCTCACGACCGGGGTGCGTGGCCTGTTGAAGAGCAACGGCGCCGAGCTGCTCGAGGGCACCGCGAAGCTCGTCGACCGGAAGACGGTCGAAGTCAAGACCAAGAAAGGCGGCGTCGAACGCATCGTGGCGAAGAAAGGCATCGTGATCGCCACGGGCTCTGCGACGATTCAGGTCCCAGGCTTCGAATTCGACGGCAAGCAGATCATCGGTGCGCGCGAGGCTGTCAGTTTGCGCGCAGTGCCCAAACGCATGGTAGTGGTCGGGGGCGGTGTGATCGGCCTCGAGCTGGGCATGGTCTACCAGGCCTTCGGTACCGAGTTGACCGTGATCGAGCTGACACCCTCCTTGCTGCCGGGGACGGACCCGGAGTGCGTGAAGGTGGTGGAACGACAGATCGCCAAGCACGGCGGCAAGGTGTTGAAGAACACCCGCGCCGAGGGCTACAGCAAGAGCCCGGACGGGTCGCTCGTGGTCAAGGCGGTGGGTAGCGCGGGCACCGAACAGATCTCCTGCGACGTGGTGCTGGTCGCCGTCGGCATGAAGCCCCGATCGCGCGGAATCGGGCTGGAAGAGCTGGGTGTACAGATCGATCCCCGCGGGTTCGTTCAGACCAACGAGCTGTGTCAAACCAACGTCGAAGGCGTCTTCGCCATCGGCGACGTCAGCGGTCCCCCCATGCTCGCGCACAAAGCGTCGAAAGAGGGCGAGGTGTGTGCCGAAGTGATCGCGGGCAAACGCGCCGCGAAGGACTGGATCACGGTGCCCGGCATCATCTTCACGCATCCCGAAATCGCCAGCGTGGGTGTGACAGAAGCACAAGCCAAAGAGCAGGGCATCGAGGTGAAGGTGGGCAAGTTCCCGTTCTCGGCCTTGGGCCGCGCGATGAGCATCGCCGAGACGGACGGCTTCGTGAAGGTCGTCACCGATGCCGCGACCAAGCGCATCGTCGGTATCCACATCGTGGGGCCGTCGGCCAGCGACTTGATCAGCGAAGCAGCCCTCGCGCTCGAAATGGTCGCAACGGCAGAGGACATGTCGCTCACCATCCATCCGCACCCCACCTTGGGCGAGGCGCTGATGGAAGCGAGCGCGGCTGCGCTCGGCCACGCGATTCACATCGCGAACCGCTGAGGGCTTTTCGGGCACGGGTGCGGCACGAGTACGGGCCGGCATCGAGACCCGGTCTCGTGGCTCCCGAGCGCCGCTAATCCGCGAAAATCCAGCATTTCCACGACCATAGCCAAAAAGCTTCGTGTCCCGCCGAGGGTGCATGGCATGTTTCGTGGCATGGGCATTTTCGATCGAATGGGCAAGGTCATCTCGAGCAACTTCAACGCCTTGCTCGACAAGGCCGAGGACCCTCGAAAGTCCATCGATCTGACCTTGGACGAGATGCACCAGCAGCTGAAGGCTGCTCGCCAAGAGGTCGTGCGCAGCGTGGCTGCCGAAAAGCAGCTGCGGAAGAAAGTCGAAGAGCTGGACGAGCAAGTGACGACTTGGGAAAAGCGCGCCGAACTCGCGGTGCGCCACGGAGACGACGAGCTCGCACGCGAAGCGCTGCTACAAAAGCGCAGGGTGACCGGCGAGCGCGATCGTGCCGA
Source organism: Polyangiaceae bacterium (assembly GCA_025937785.1). GTDB lineage: Bacteria > Myxococcota_A > Polyangia > Polyangiales > Polyangiaceae > JAICQQ01. The sequence continues at coordinate 64,613 of JAICQQ010000005.1, read as the reverse complement.
AGCGTTGCGCGCCGAGCAACGTGGCAACGCACTCGAGATGAAGCGGGAGCTCGAGCGCATGGAAGTCAAAGTCGAGGAGATCACGGCGAAGAAAGGCACGCTGGTCGCCAAGGCGCAGCAGGCGAAGATCGCCGCGGAGACGACGGGGAGCGCGGGGGTGGGGGGCAGCGCGTTCGCCGAGTTCCGGCGTATGGAAGATCAAATCGAAGGCGTCGAGACCGCGCTGGCCGCCCAGACCGAGATCGACAGCGCACTGCGCGAAGACGGACCGAGCGGCATGTCCCGCGCCGAAGTCGAAGCGAAGTTTCGAGCCCTGGAAGGCAGCGGAAAGTTCGGGGATTCCGGCAACGCTGCTCCGACGAGCGCGGTCGATGACGAGCTCGTGGCGCTGAAGAAGAAGATTCGAATCGACTCATGACCCGCAGGCTCGTGGTTTGCTTGCGCTGGCGCCCCCGCGACCAGGACGCTGGTGCTGACGCCTTCGCCGCGGCAGCGTCCGCCATCTTGGAACGTCTCGCGACGCTCGGGGGCAGGTTGATCCTGTGGCACCCCGAGTGGCTTTGTGTCGATTTCGGCATCGACGGTCTGCAAGACGCCATCGACTTCATCGTCGATCACCCCCACGAAGAGTTCAGCACCGGCTTTGCCTACGGCACGCTCCACGAGCTGGTGGACGGCGGCCCGATGCTCGCGGCGTGTCTCGGCCCGGTGATCGAGAGCGCCATGGCTTTGGCGCGCATGGCGCGCGCTGGTGACGTCCTCGTCGAGCCTGGATTGGTCAAGGCATCCGGCGGTGAGCTGTTGGTGCAAGGGGCCCGCGTAGCAACCATCGGATCGACGCGGGTGCGCGGCTTCAGGCTCGACATGGAGCATCCCCAGCGCAGCCTCGAATGCGAGAGCGTGGCTCAGTTGTCGGCGCCGCCCTTTCGAGCTCGGCTGCCGGCCTTCGAAGCGCGCACGGGGGCGCTGTGTGTGCTGTCTGCCCTGCGCGGGGGCGGGGGGTCGCGCGCGCTCGATGAACAAAGGAAGGCCCAGCACCCGGAGAGCCTCGTGTTCAGCGCAAACGCGACCGGAGTGCCCCTCGGCGCGCTGCGCTCGGCTTTGGCGCAGAGCCGGATGCTGACTGGTGACTTACCGCCGCTGTCGCCGGGCGCGCAGGCAGCATGGAACTCGTTGTCACAGGGGACTGGGTGTTCGCGTCAGGCGGGGGCGCTGTTGCTCGGTGAATGGGCACGCGCGCGCTCTGCCGCCGGTATCGTCTACGTCGAGGATGTCGCCGAGATAGATTTCGACTCGCTCGAGGTGCTCGCGCTGTGCGTCGAGGCTGGTGAGCTCGGAGCGGTCGTGCTCGCCGAATCCGGTGCGTCGCTTCCGGTGCCACTCGGCGAGGTCGCCGTGAGCCAGAGCCACACGCTGCCCGAGCTTTCGCTGCAGGATGCGGCGACCCTGCTCCAGAGCATGACCGGTAACGAGCTGGCCGCCGAATGGGCCGAGCGTCTCGCCGCGCGCGGCTTGCCCACGCCGCTCGGCGTCACCCAGTCGTTGGTCGAAGCCCTCGATAGCGCGAGCTTCTTGTGGACGGACGCCGGCGTGGTGCCGCGTGTGCCGCGTGACGAGCCGCTGCAACCGGAGCTGCCGCTACTGCTGCTGAGGCGGCGCCTGCATTTCGTCGAGATGACCGAGCGCCTGCTGCTCGAGGCTATCGCGGTGTTGGGTGGCCGGGCGGAGCGCTCGCAGTTGGCATCGCTCTTGAAACTGGCAGGGCGCAGCGTGAACAACGCCGACGCAGCGTTCGCGTTTCTCGAACGGCTAGGCTGGATCGCGATCGAGGCCGGCGATCGAGTGGCGCTCACGACGCGCACGCATCGCCGGGCAATCGTGGCCTCACTGAGCGACAAGCGTTTTCGAGCGTTGCACCAAGCCGCAGCGACGTTGGCGGTCGATTCGGCGGAACCGCTGGCCCTGGTGAGCGCGGCGCTGCATGCGGCGCTCGCGGGCAACGTGGGCAAAGCCACGCTGCTCGCCCGGCGGGCCCTGGCCCCGCTCGCCGCGGCGGGTCTCGACGCCACCGCGCAGGCCGTGGAAGAGTTCGCGGCCGCAGCCGATCTCGACCGGCTGCGCCAGCGGGGGCTGCAATGGAGCGAAACAGGTGCCGAGCGTGCGCTCGTCGCTTCCGACGACTCCGCCGACGCCAGCGCACCGGAGGCGGCTCGCCGGACCGAGACCCTCCCCGCGGAGGCGCCTTCGGAAGCCCGGAGCGCGGGCGAACGGCGCGACTCCGCCGGACCGCGTCTGTCGGCGCGCCGCTCTTCGGACACGCCCGAGCGCCCGAGCGCCCGAGCGCTCGCTGACGGATCCGTCCCGCGTGCTCCTGCCGCGCCCGATCTGCCCTTGTCGGAGCTGGTCGGGTCCGTCGACGCGGGCGAGGACGTGGCCGCGGCTGCCGACCCCGAGCGGGAGGTGGTATCGGACGGCGACATCGAAGCGATGAGCGCGGAGGACAGCGAGCTGAAACCAGCTTCGGAGGAGCCCGAGGGCGACGTGCACGCGGTAGCGGAGGCCGCACACCTGGCTGGAGCTGAGGCCAACGGCGGGACACGAGCCGCACCGACGCTGCGGGTGGCAGGCGTGCCCTCGAACGACAGCTTGATGCCCGAGCGCGCCTCGTTGGCTCTACAGCGAGGCGATCCGGTGACGCTGGACCAGCTGGCGCGCCAGCTTCGCAGCGAGGCTCACAACATGCTCGCCGACCGCTTGGACGCCATGGCCTGCCTAGTGCGAGGCAACACCGGCGAAGCGCTCCGCCGCCTCAGGGACGCCAAGCAGCGGGCCCGCCAGCTCAGCCTGAGCGAACAGTGCCGCGCCTCGTTGGCGCTCAGCGTCGCGATCGCAGCCGCAGGGCGCCCGATCGACGCCATGCTCGAGGCGCTCGAGGGGCTCGCCCAAGCTCGTCGCGGCGGCGACCTGCGCGGCGAACGCGCCTGCGCCAAGTTCCTAGCCCAGCTCGCTCACAAAGCTGGCCAAGACCAGATCGCCGGCGCCTGGCAAGACCTCAGCGTCTCGCCGTCGCTTCATCCTTCCCCTTAGGACCCCAACACCAGCCCCAGCCCGGCCCCAGCCGAGGCGTGGCTTTTCAGGTAACTGAGAGGCTGATCGTCAACCGGGGGGAGTGTCGAGGACTTCGTGGAGCACTGCGGCGACGGCTTCGTAGAGCGCCTCGGGGATTTCGTCGCCGAGCTCCAGTTCCGCCAGCGCTCGAGCCACGGGTACGTCGCGGACGACCGGAACGCCGTAGGCGTGGGCCGCCTCGATGATCTTGCGGGCCAGATCCCCGGCGCCCTGCGAGACGACCGTAGGCGCGCCCTCTTCGGCTGCATCGTAGCGCAGGGCCGTCGCGAGGTGGGTAGGGTTCACGATCACGACGGTGGCATCTTTCACCGCGTTCAGCATGGTGCCAGCGAGCGCCTCGCGATGAGCGCGCTGGCGAGCGGCCTTCAGCTCGGGGTCGCCTTCGGCTTGGCGGTGCTCGCGCTTGATCTCGTCTTTGCTCATTCTGAGGCGCTGAAGCCACGTGTAGCGGACGGCGACCAGATCGATGGCGCTGAGCCCGAGCCCGACGAGCGCTGCCGCCCAGGCGAGGGTGTGCGCCAGAGACAGACCGGCATGCGCTCCCCGCTCGAGCTCTCCGACCGAGTTGCCGAGCGATCCGAGCTCCGAGAGCACCAGATGGACCGCGAGCCATGCTACGAGCAGGGTGGTGCCGACCGCGCGCGCGAGCGCGACGAAGCGATCGACGCGGAATAGGTTTCGAAGCCCCTGGATTGGATTGGCGCGCGCCAGATCGGGCGCGACCTTGTTGAAAGCAACGACACCTCCGGTTTGCACGAAGCCGAGCGCAGCAGCGGTGAGCGCGCCGGCAGCCACGATCGGGAGGGACAAAGCAGCGACGAGCAGCACGAGCTCGCGGGCAGAAAACGCGAGATCGGTTCGGGTGAACGCTCGTTCGAGGAGACCGCGCACCACGGGCGTGACCGAGGCGAGCGCGCGCGGCACCAGCGCGAGCACGACCACGAACGCGCCCGCCTGAACCAACGCGCCGGAAACCGGGCTATCGCCTTCCTGGCGGGCGCGGCGCAGGCGCCGGGGGGTCGGTTGCTCCGTCTTGTCGCTCACGCTCACCTACTCGGCTAGACGCTAGGCCAGTTGCCGAAAAATCGCAGGCAGGGCTGTCAAAAGGGAAAGACCAGAGGTTGCCCGCCCGTGGCCCGCCAGGTGGCCGCCGTTTGCGCGATCACAGGGCTCCTGAGCTGCGGAGGCGGGTGGGAACGTTCGAACCCGAAGATGATGTCGTTCGGCGTGAGTCGGTCGAGCCCACTGAAGAAAGCCATGGTCAGCTGAGCGCCCCCCTCGGTGAACTGATTGGCCGTCCGGCGCCTGCCCGCGGTGAGCAGGTTGTTGGTGCCGGCGACGTCCGCCGCGAGTTCGTTCGGTTGGTTGAAGCCCGGCACGACGCTCGAAAGCACGTGGCTGAGCTCTGCGGTGCTGAGCCCGCCGCCGGCGGTGCAGGGGAGGTGCCCCAAGTAATGATGGGCGAGCTCGTGCCCGAGGATGAACGCCAGCTGTTCGTCGAGGAGCTGGTGTTGACGCGCTACTTTGCGACCGTCGACTTGTTGCTGCGGATCGAAGAAGCCTGGCGCGGGGCGCACGATCGGCTGCCCTGGGCGCTGGTGCTGGGCGATCAGCGCGATGTAGGGGTCCAGCTTCTGCGTGCCGAAGATTTCGTCGTTGGCCTTGGCTTGAGCGAGGTGCGCGGAAATATCGAGCAAGCCATCGCTGATGGCCATCGCCGCTTTGCCGCCGCTGCAGGCCGCGAACGCATTCACTTCGCCCGGCTCGTCGTCGACGATGAGGGGAATGCCCTGCACGCGAGACTGCTGCGCGGGGGCCAGCGCCGCGACGAGCTCACCCAGGACGGTTTGCGCACGCTGGCGGAGAAACCCGAGGTCTGCGGCGTTGACGGGATCGTTCGGTACAGGCGCACTCGGCGGGTTTGCGACAGGTGTGGTGGGCACGGCCGTGGCCGGCGGTGGCTGCGTGCCCGGCGCATATTGGTTGGGTGGGTACTGGCCTGGCGGATACTGCCCGGGAGGATACTGTCCCGGAGGATATTGACCTTGTGGGTACTGCCCCGGGGGATATTGTTGCGGCGGATATTGTGTTCGGTTGGAGCTCGACGAGCTGCATGCGCAGAACACGACCGATGCGAGAAGTAGCGTAGAAGCCAGGCGCATCACCGAAGCATAACCCGGTGGCCTGGCCGAGTCAGCCACTCGAAACGAGGTCAGAAAACTGGCTTGCAGGTCGCACCAGGCTGCTAAGGAGCCCGGACGCCGTCGATCAGGCTGAAGAGCGGGGTAGGATCTTTCAGATCGTCGACGACCACATCCGCACCCGCGAGGGCGAGCTCGCGCCTGCTGTTGGTCCCCGTCGCTACGGCCAGCACGCGGCAGCCGTTCACCTTGGCGCATTCGACGTCGCGCGTGGTATCTCCCACGACGATTACGGCCTCCGGCAGCACCCCCGGCTGCAGGCGCAGGGCTCGTTCGACGAGACCGGGACGCGTGGGGGCCGCGTCGCCCCAGATGCGCGGCGAAAACCAGCCCGCATCGAGGCCAGCGGCAGCCAGCTTTTGACGACCGGTTTCTTCGTAGTTGCCGGTGAGCAGGCCGATGGTCGCGCAGGCCGCCTCACGCAGACGGGCTAGCAGCTCAAACACGCCAGGCAACGCCTGTGCCGACTCGGCTTGGGCGAGCTCGAGGGAAAGTTCGGCGCTGTACGTGCTGCGGAAGTGACGGTGCCGATGCTCGTCGAGCTCGAGATTGAAGCTGCTGGCGGCCTGCTGCAGAATCACCGGGTCGAGGCTGCCCCCGAAGTTCACGCCGGCCAGGCTGAACTGCTCCCCCCACACCAACTTGCCCGCGCGTTCCATAGCGCGCGCACCGGCACCGGAGGTGCGGAGCAAAGTGCCGTCGAGATCGAAGAGCAAGAGCGGGAGCGGTCTAGCCATGATCGTTGACACGCAGCGTTTTTCGGCTGGGAGTAGGCATCTGCGGTTTGCGGACAGGCCATAGCATGGGGTGGCGCCCCTGTCCGGCGCGCGCCGGCGCTTCCAGCGTCGAAGTGCCTGCGCTACGCTAGCCCCGCATGGTCAGCGAGGATTCCGGTGCGATCGAACTACGGACCCATGCTTCGATTCGCGAGCTGGAGCAGCACTGGTCCTCCTTGGTCACGCAAGAGACGCCGCCGTTCTTGAGCTACGCCTGGTTGCGGGCGCTCGAGACGACCGGCTGCGTGGGCGCAGAGTGCGGATGGTTGCCATTGTTCCTCAGTTGGTGGCGGGGCCCGGACCTGCTCGCGGCGGCGCCAGCGTACGTGAAGGGGCACAGCATGGGCGAGTTCGTGTTCGACCAGAGCTGGGCCGATTTCTCGGAGCGACGGCTGGGGGTTCCTTATTATCCAAAGCTCGTCGTCGCCGTACCTTTCACTCCTGCGACGGGCCCGCGGCTGCTAGTGTCTTCGGCCGCAATACGCTCCGGAGTGCCGGCGCTGGATATGGAGGCTGCCTTCGCGGATGGGCTCGCGCGCGTGCTCGAGCACTTCGAACTTTCAGGCGCCCACGTGCTGTTCGTCCCCGAGAGCAGCGCGGCAGCGATGACCGATCTGGGGTTCGACCAGCGCTATGGCGTGCAGTTTCATTGGCGGAACGCCGGTTACGGGTCGTTCGAGGACTTTCTCGAGCGCTTCCCGTCCAAGAAGCGAACGCAGCTGCGCCGCGAACGCAAGGAGATCGAGCGGCAGGGTTTGGACATCGAAGCGCTGACCGGTAGCGACATCACGAGCGAGCTCTGCGATCACGTGTTCACTTTCTACAAGAACACGGTCGAGCGCTTCTACTGGGGCCGGCAATACTTGAACCGGGAGTTTTTCGAAGAGGTGGTGAGCACCATGCCCGAGCAGATTCACCTGGTGCTCGCGCGGCGCCAAGGAACGCGTGAGCCGGTGGCTGGAGCCTTCAACTTGCTGGGCAAGCGAACCCTCTACGGGCGCTACTGGGGGGCTCGCGAAGAGCACCGATTCCTGCACTTCAACGTCTGCTTCTACGCAGGCATCGCCGAGAGCATCGCGCGCGGTCTTTCGGTGTTCGAGCCGGGCGCCGGTGGAGAGCACAAACTCGCGCGTGGCTTCGAGCCCGCGCTGACGCGCAGCGTGCATCGCCTGCAGAACCCCGAGCTCGCCAAGGCCGTCGGCGAATACCTCGTGCGAGAACGTCACGCCATCGGCGCCGAAATCGAGGAAGCCGAACGGAACTCGCTGTTGCGCCCGATCGGCGGGGACGCCCAACGCTGCCCCTAGCTGCCGGCCCGCAGTTCGGTCAGGCGCGCGAGTCGGCGAGGAACCTGGCGTATCCTTTCGCGACATTTTCGCGCCGCGGCTCCGGGCGAACCCAGGCTCGGTCGTGCTGGGGCCATACGCGCGAGCGAATCTGGTGCTTCGTCGCTTGTGATGCTTGTTGGCTCGCGATAATGAGACTCGCAATGAAGAAGGCACTGATTACGGGCATCACGGGGCAGGATGGTTCCTATCTGGCGGAGTTGTTGTTGGAGAAGGGGTACGACGTGTTCGGTTTGGTGCGGCGATCCTCGACGTTCAACACGGATCGCATCGACCACCTGTACAAGGATCCTCACGACCGCGGCGTGCGCCTGCGCTTGATCTACGGCGACCTGAACGACGCCAGTTCGTTGAACCAGCTGGTGCGGCAGGTCCAACCCGACGAGATCTACAACCTGGGTGCTCAGAGCCACGTCCGCGTCAGCTTCGACATTCCTGAGTACACGAGTGAAGTGAGCGGGCTCGGGGCCGTGCGCCTGCTCGAGGCGATCCGCGAGACCGGCTTGAACTGCCGCTACTACCAGGCTTCATCGTCCGAGCTGTATGGCTCTGCGCCTGCGCCGCAGAGCGAAACGACGCCGTTCCACCCGCGCAGCCCCTACGCTTGCGCCAAGGCTTACGCCTACTACATCACCGTCAATTATCGCGAAGCTTACAAGATCCACGCGAGCAACGGCATCCTGTTCAATCACGAGTCGCCGCGGCGTGGCGAGACGTTCGTGACGCGCAAGGTGACCCGCGCAGCAGCTCACATCAAGCTCGGGCTCCAAGACAAGCTGTTCATGGGTAACCTCGAGGCCAAGCGCGACTGGGGCTTCGCGGGAGACTACGTGGAAGGGATGTGGCAGATGCTGCAGCAGGACGAGCCGGACGACTACGTGCTGGCCACCGGCGAGACGCATTCCGTACGCGAGCTACTGGATGTTGCCTTCGCGTGCCTCGATTTGGATTGGCAGAAACACGTCGAGATCGATCCGCGGTATTTCCGGCCGGCGGAGGTCGACCTGTTGCTCGGCGACGCCAGCAAAGCCAAAAAGAAGCTGGGGTGGCAACCCAAGGTCGGGTTCCGCGAGCTGGTAGAGATGATGGTGAAAGCCGACCTGGCCGCAGCCAACCGGGCCATCCACGGCCGCGGCAGCGTCCCGCCCAGCGGCTTCTTCAACGAGCAAACCTAACTCCCCCAAGTCTCCGGCGCCGCCCCGAACAAATTCAGGGGAAGATAGGAAGATTTTCTTGGATTTGCGTCCGGGCGCGCCGTGCTGCCGATCGAGTGTGCGCTCGCAAGTCAGTGCGAGAGCGCTTCTGCCAACTCGAGAATGAACTTCGATCTGCTTCCCGTACTTCCCGTCTTCCTGTGAAAAAAAGCAAGGCGCCAGCGAGAGCGGGGGGCTAGCGGCGCGGGCGGAGGGTGGCGCGCAGGTGCAGGTAGGCGCGCATGCCGGTGGGAGCGAGCGTTTCGAAGGCTTGCTCGACACCGGAGACCAGGGCTCGGGCGATCGGGTTCTCGGCCAAGCGCGGGCTGCCCAGCTTGGGGTGAAACACGAGCCGGTGCAGCGGAAACGCCTGATAGCGGTGCACGGCGTTGACGTCGAAACGTGCTTCGAGGAGCTGGCTCAGAAAGCGTCGGGTCGAGCGCAGCTCACCGCGCTCGACTCGGTGAGTGAGCGCGTGCAGCACGATCAGCGGATTGTTGCGACACGGTTCGAGCACGTCGACGCGGCCGCCGGGGGCGAGCACGCGCGCACACTCGGCCATGAACCGCTGAGGTTCGTCGAGGTGGTGGATCAGGTCACGCACCAAGAGATGGTCGAAGCTCGCTGCTTCGAACGGCAGCTCGTACACGGAGGCCGGTACGAAGTGACAGCGCGGCAGCGCCTGACTCGCGAAGGCAACCTTCGCCGGGAACAGGTCGACGCCGTGCGCCCCGGGTGGTTGACCCAAGTGGAACAGCGTTGCACCTTCGCCGCAGCCCAGATCGAGCACGCGCGCGCCCAACGGTAAGAACGCCTTCTCGACCAGCGCTCGCTCCTCGGCGGCGACGACGGGATTCTGGGTCTGCCAGGCGTAATGGTCGGGGGCGGCCGCACCGAACGCGGCCGTCAAGGGATCGTCGATGTGTTCGCTCACAGCCGCATCTGCAACTTTCGGAAACCGAACGCGGTCATCTTGAGCAGCAGCCAACCGTGGCGGAAGCGGCTGATCTTGGTCTCACCGTAGGTGCGGGCCCGGTAGCGGACGGGCAGATCGATGATGCGCAGATTCTGGCGTGCGGCACCGAACAGCAGATCGAAATCGCCGAAAGGGTCGAAGTCGCCGAAGAAGGAACGATTGTTCGCGACGACGTCGTAATCCTTCTTGTAGAGCACCTTGGTGCCGCAGAGCGAATCCTTGATCGGTTGCTCGAGCACCCACGATAGAGCGACGCTGAAGAACTTGTTGCCGATCTGGTTGAGGAAGCGCATCGCCTGCCCCTCCATCGGGTAGACCAAGCGCACGCCATTGATGAAATCGCCTTTGCCGCGGATCAGCGCTCGGTAGAACTTCGGCAGATCTTCGGGCGGGACGGTGAGGTCGGAGTCCAGAATCATCAAGACGTCGTTCTGAGCCGCGGCGAAGCCCTTGCGCACGGCGTCGCCCTTGCCCTTGCCGTCGCCTTGGCGGACGAGCCGCAGCGTGAGCGGGCCCCGATAGTCCTGCATGGCGGCTTCGATTTCCTCGAGGGTACCGTCGGTCGAATTGCCGTCGACGAAGATGAGCTCCGTCCGCGGACCCATCACTGGTGTGCGCAGGATGGCCTCTCGGATGTTGCCTTTCTCGTTGCGAGTGGGGCAGATCACGCTGACCGAAGGTAGCGGCTGCACCTCGGTCTGGGGCACCGGCCGTGCCACGAAGTAGTCGATCAGCGAAGCCTCGCGGGCCCCGGGCAGCTTCGCCGCCACGCGGTTGGTGAAGTTCGAGATCCCGGGGACCTCGAGCGGCAGCAGCACATCCGTCCCGCGCCGGAACACTTCGTAGCCGGCGAGCCCGAGCAGGCTTTCGATGTCGGCCATGCTGAGCCAGTTTTGCTCGGGCCACTTGGTCTTGATGCCCAGGCGCTCGGCCGCTTTCAGCGCAGGCTCCCAGAGGAAGTTGTAGTAGGTGATGATCAGTCGCCCGCGCGGGGCCAAGAGCGGGCGCAGGCGCTCGAGGGCGGTCTGGATGTCGTCGAGCAAACCGATGGCGTCGCTCAAAATGATGGCGTCGAAGCGTTCAGCGGGCAGCGGATCGCTTTCTACGTCCACGGCCTTGAACTTGAGCTTCGGGTAGCGCTGGCGCGCGAGTTCGATCGATCGCGGCGAGGCGTCGATGCCGAGCGAGTTTTCGGGCGCCACGGCCGCGAGCAAGTCTCCGAGGCCGCAGCCGACCTCGAGCACGCGGCTGCCGGGTGTGATCAGGCTGCTCACGAGCGCGGAAAGCTCCCGGTGATAATAGGCATGACGGCGGTCGGAGCTCGCGCGCGTCTCTGCCACCTCGTCGAGGAGCTGGATGCGTTTTTGCCTGCGAGCGCGTTCGCGTTCCGCGAAGTCGCTGCCGGGCGTGCCCAGCACCGAGGACGGCGGAGGTTCGAGAGCGTCGATGGATTCGAGGGTTTCGTAGGTGCGCGTGGACTCGATCATGACTAAAACTGGCAGAACGAAGCTAAGGGTTCGGCATAGCATCCATTCCAGGGAGTGCCTGGATTGGTGCACGGGAACTGCCGGGCGGGGTGGGGGGCGCGACCGACCTTGCGGGCGGGGGCGCTGCGCCCGCGGACCCTCGGGTCGAATTTTTCTGCGCAGGTTGTTGATCCGTAGTGGCAGGCGGAGCCGCGGGGCCGGTGCTCGGAGCGATGGGGACCGGCGGGGTGCGCGCGGCGCGTCCGAGCAACTGCAAGCCTTCGGCGTCGCGCGCGTGGTCGCCCCCCTTGCGCCACATCGCGAAGGCGCCCGAACGACCGACGAACGAATAGGCCTTCGAATCGAGGGCGGTCGTCATGAAGCCCTTGACCGGAGGCCGCCCGAGCCAGTCGACCTCGCACAGCAAGTAGTCAGCCCCCCCCGCTCCGGTGCGGTTCAGCGTGTAGGCGTTTTCTCGGGTGCTGACGTGCGGTACCAAGAGCTCGCAGGCGGCCACGCTCGCCGTGGGCGGGATCTGCCGCACCAGGTTCATCAGCTCGCGATAGGTTTGCCGGTGCGCTGGGGTGAGCGTGAACTCGACCTGGTGAAAACCACCCACGAACGTGTGGTGTTGGAAGATGGCCCCAAAGTTGTAGCTGAACAACGTCGCCGACACCCACAAGGCAGGCAACGCGGCGGCGAAGCGAATCCACTCGTGGTGTGAACGACGCCAGCCCTCGAGGCAGAAGATGCTGCCCAGGATCACGTAAGGCGTCCAATTGGACGTGTACTGGAAGTGCGCCTCGATCATGGGCTGGTAGCCCGTGGACAACAGCGTGAAGATGAACGCTGGCAAGCACATGATCCAGACGAGCTGGCGGCGCACGGGTAAGAGCAATACCGGGCCCAAGGTGCGCAGCAGGTACTCGAACTTCTGCGCGGTGAACACTTGAGAAAACGCGAACACCGGGCTCGTGAGCAGCGTGCGCAGGACACCCGCGAAGCCGGTGTCCCCGGGCGCGATCAGCCCCTGGAAGATCCAGGCGAAGCTTTCGCCGGCCTGGCCGTGCGCCGGCATGATCACGAACTTGACGACGACGAAATAGATCGCCGACGCGCAACCGCCGAACAAGGCCCAGCGCGGGCGCCGCCCGATCAACAGATAGTACAGCGCACACGTGCCGAGCGTCGCGCTCACCTCTTCGCGGAGCGAAATGGCGATGAGCCAAGCCACGACCAGGCTCCAAGTTTTGCCCCGTTCGTACAGGTAGATCACCGTGAATACGAACGCCGGCGAGAACGTCAGGAAGTGAAAGTCGTAGAAAAGCGGGCTGTGCAGTGGCGCGTGCACCAGGTACACGTACACGAACAGCAGCGGAAGCCAGTTGCCGCCCAGCCGCAGCTTGGCGATCGCATACAAGGGGATCGCGCCGGCAGCCACGAACGCGGCTTGGATCACGATCAGCGTTTCGGGCCGCTGCCAGAGCGCATAGATGGGCAGGAACAGGTAGGCGCCGAACGTCGCGTGGTACTGGATGTGGGATCCCTCGGCCCCCAGCACCGGCGATGCCTTGAACCAGTGCCCGCGCAGCAGGTTGTACATCATGTTGTCGAAGATCCCGAGGTCCCAGCTGTAGGTCTTCAACTGATAGTGCTGCTGTACCGCATGCACGCTCATGGTCACGCCGAACGAAACCACGAGCAACGCGAGGCAGAGCAGCGCCGCGTGCCGCCGGAGCAGAGCGAGCGCGCGCCCCCCGGCGCTGGTGGGCGGCGCCGCGAACGCAGCCCGCGCGCGCACCCGCGACAGCTGCCGCGCGAGGACGGCGCTGACTCGTAGCTCTCTGGCAGCCTGCAGCGATGTGCGGAAGCAGCGCTCCGCCGCGAGAGCGAACAAGGTCGCGACCACGCAGAACAAGAACGCGCGGTTTTCGTAGACACGCCAGTCGAACAGGTTGGGCACCGCGGCGCTCAACAGCAGCGGCGAAGCGAGCCTCGTCACCCGGTTCAGGTGCACTAGCGCAGCTTTTTCCCGGCTCGCCAGGTAGTACGCCATGCCAGACATCGCGGCCACGCTGCCCAGCGTCACGGCAACGCCGAGCAAGAGTGCGCGGGTCAAGGGGTCGAGCACGTTGCGCAGAGCCAGATCGCTGGCATCATCGAGGAACAGCAGTTGGGCGCCGAGGCCCAACGAGGCGCCGAGGAAGAACAGCCGGAGTCCCGTGGCGACGACGAGCGACTCGAGTGATCGCCCGTCAAAACCTGTGGGGCGTGCCAAGCGCGCGGGCTCCCGTGTTCGAGCTGAGGGGGGTCGACACCAGCACGTGCCAGCTGAGCATCAGCCACACGCTCGTGCTAGCGTCCCCGGCTTCGGGAAGACGCACATCATAGCGGGCCGAGAACCAGGGCCCACTCGCGGAGCCAGTCAGCGGAATGCCTGCCCCGAAGCTGGTTTCGAAGCCGCGGCGCCCGGCGCCTTCGTCTGCCGGAGCGAAATAGGCGCCTGCCGAAGCGGAGATGGAGTCGAGCAGCAGGTCCAAGGTCGCCGGGCCCGTCTGCCAGTCGAGCGACCAGCGCGGGATGAAGAGCGGGCGCACGTCGACGCCCACGGAAAAAAGCGTGCGTGCAGGCAGTTCGTCACGATCATCGCCCACGGCTTCACGGTAGGTGCCGTAGATCCCTGCAGTCCAGAAGTAGTGCGCGCTGGCCGCGACCAGCAGCCGTTCCACGTCGGACTCGAGCTCCGCGCCGAGCGAGAGCCCGAGGTCCAGATCGCCGTCGAAGCGTCCGTAGACACCGTCTACCATGGTCGCCTCGTCCGAGGGGCGGACCTCACCGGGTAACTCGGACGTGGTGCGGTCGCCGGGCTCCCACTCGGTGGCGTGCGCCGCTGGGACCTGCCCGAGGAGTAGGGCAAGCCAGCTCAGGGTGAGCAGCGTACGGTGAGCCTCGTCCCTCATCTCATCAAGGCCGTGACGATGTGCTCGCGCAGCTCGGGGACGAAGATCAAGCGCACGCGCGTCAATTTCTGACCGCGCACCCTGCCCAGCAGGAACGAGACGTCGGCCGGGCGCCGCTGGGTGTTGTCTGGAAAAACGACCGTGAGCGGCTCGTAGGTGTCGTCGAAGGGCACGTCCGACGACACGTCGAGCCCCACGTAGATGTCGGGATCGTAGCCCTGGGCCCGCGCGACCTCCTTGGCGGTCGCGTAAGCTTCCAGGCGAGCATTGGGCTCGGCCTGTTCGGCGTACAGCTCGTACGTCTTGAACAGCTTGCGCTCGCAGAGCCGACTCGCGAAGTCGCGCAGCACCGGGTCGCTCGCCGCGCGCCAGCTCGCCAGGCAACCGAACAGCTTGACGTCGTCGAGCTCGAGATACTCGCCGAGCGAGGCGTCGCCGTGTAGCGCGATGTTGCGCACCGCGGAGGGCACGGCTTCGACGTCGGTGCCGTCGAGCAAGAGGTCGCGGACGCGCGCGAAGACCTGTGTGACCATCCATTCGCTCGCGCGGCTGGTCTTGTGAAAGTAGACCTGCTGGAACATGAACAGCCGGGCCAAGATGAAGGATTCGATCGCGGTCAGGCCCTTGGCACCGTCGATGGCAAGCGGGGGCGCGGCGCCTGGCTTGCTTTCGACGCCGAAGCGAAAGCTCCGAATCAGCCAGTCGAGATCGAACGTGCCGTAGCTGACCCCCGTCGCATGCGCGTCGCGGAGCAGATAGTCGCAGCGGTCGACGTCGAAGGTGCCGCTCACGGCGCGCGCCAGATAGGTCAGCGAGGATCGTCCACGGATCAGCTCGGCGACGCGTTGAGGCAACCCGGGGTCATCCCGTGCCAGGATGCGGTGTACCTCGGTGCCGGGGTCCAAGATGATGCGTTCCGTCCACGTTTCGTGGTGCGGGCCGTTCGGCATGGCTTCCTCGAACAGGTGCGAAAACGGTCCATGCCCGAGGTCGTGGAGCAGGGCCGCGCTCAGCGCCTCGCGCGCGCGCTCACTCGTGACCCGCTGCCAGTAAGGGAGGTCGTCGTGGAGACTCCTGAGCCGTGCGAGCAGGCGCGTCATCACGTGCGCCGCGCCGATCGCGTGCGAAAACCGAGTGTGATCCGCGCCGGGGTACGCCAGGCTCGTGAGGCCGAGCTGCCGGATCCGGCGCAAGCGCTGGAGCTCGGTCGACTCGAGCAGCGCGGGCACGATGGCTTGCTCCGCCGATTCGAAACTGACCAGACCGTGGACGGGATCCCGTAAGATCACAAGAAGCCTTCAGCGAGATACGAGCCCGAAATTACACGGCCCTCATCGAAAGCCCACGAAAAGCAGCCGCATTCCCGACTGAAGTGGACCTGATCATCGATGACCTGTTTCGGTGGGGGTAGGTGTGTGGAACCACCCCTGCGTAGCACATTTATAATTTGATTAATATCAATGGGTTAACCAATCTTTGCCGGGGACCCGGTTTCCGGCCATCTGGACAAGCGGACGCATTCGGGTTTTTGTTCATAGTCTAAACTAGAGGCCATCTGTGAGTCGGCCTCCTGAAGTCAGTCCACGAGTTCGATGCCCAAGAAAAGCAAAACCAGCTCCGACTTCCCTCCCCACGGCGCGGGTGCGCTCCAGCTGATTGATTTGCTGCGGGCGCTGCCCAAACGGGAGCTCGACTCGCTGATCCAGCGGCTGCGGATCCGGATCGACACGCAGAAGCGCATCGACGTCCCCTCGCAGGTGGCGCGGGCGCTGCTGATGCTGCCCGAGGTGAGGGATCCCGGCCAGTTGCCACGCGCCACGCTCGAGCTCTTGTACAGGATTGCGGAGCATCACGGCGTCCTCCACGTCGAGTCGCTGCCGCCCGCGGTCGAACCGCTGGTTTTGCGGGGCATGGTATTCGCGCGCGGCCTGGACGAGGGCGTCGAGTTGCTTCTGCCCATCGCGTTCATGGTTCAACTCCGGTCCTGGGACGGAGAAGACCCCCGGGGGGTTCGCGCGCTCCTGTCACAGTCGCACCCGGACGTGGCCGCCAGCATCGCCGCGCATTACCTCGGCCGCCCGGCGACGCCGCCCATTGCGCTGTCGTTGGAGCAGGCCTGGCAGGTGCTCACCACGCCCGAGCTCCTGAACAAAGAAGTGGAGGAGCTCGCCCCGCTCGAGCGCAAGCTGTTGCATGCGGTCGAGGAAGTCGGTGGCGAAGTCGACACCGAAGAGCTCTTGGACCTGGAGCGCGAGCCGATGCGCTTGCGCGGCGCAACGGGCGCAACGCCGTCGCGGCGAGGCGTCGGCTTCGCGCTGGAACGCCGGGGCTTTCTGGTCCCGGTCCATCCCAACCGCCACGTCGTGCCGAGCGAGGTGGCGCGCATCATCGGCGCGGAACGTCACGAAGAGCGTAAGGCGCAGCGGGAGCAGATCCGCGCGTTCGTGCTGGACGAGGACCACGCACCGCGGCGCGCTCGCTTTGCGCAGGACCCGGTTCCCCTGGTGATGGCCATGGCCCTGGCCGTGCGCGATCCTAGTATCGAAGTGCGGCCCGGGGTGGGCACCCCGCGCTCCCTGATCGGTAAGTTTTCCTCCCGTTTCGGTCGGGATCATGCGGCCGTTGCGGTGCTGGCATCGCTCAGCCGCGCATTGGGTCTCTGGGACGGTTCGGTGATGAGCACCACCTGTCCGCCTGGGTCGTTGCGGGTGCACGAGCTGGCAGAGGCTTTGTTTCGTACCTGGCGGCGTGGCGGCGCGTGGGACGAGGCTCGCGAGGACGGCGAGCTCTTGCGCGTGACCGGCGAGGCGCGCGAAGCCAGCGCCGTAGGCGTGCTGCGTGAAATGGTGCTCGAAGCCTTGCAAGAGCTGGGGGACGGTCGCTGGGCGCCGTGGGAAGCGGTCGCGGCGTACATCCGGACCGACACACGGACGCCGGGGCTGACACGGCTCATCGAACGCTGGGCGAGTCGCGTCGGGGTCGAACCGCTGGGTCCCTTGGAAATCGCGCGGCGCGTCGCGCTCGAAAGTTTGCACGTGCTCGGCGTCGTCGATTTGGGTGATCCCGACGATGACGATGCAGCGGTCGCCGGACCCGTCCTCAGGATCACGCCGCGCGGTCGCGCATTCTTGCAGGGCGTGCCCAACAGCGCGCAGCACGAGCTCAGCAGGTTCCTCGACACTCACGCGCTGCGCATCGGTGCGGCGGCGCGCGTCGGTCAGGTGGTCGCGCTGGCTCCGTTCGTCGATCTCGGCAGCGTCTCCGGCCACCTCGACGTGGCGCTCACGCCCCAGACCCTGTCACTGGCGCTGAGCGCGGGTATCGATCCAGAGCTGATCAAGACGCGCCTGGAGGCCGTGGCCAGCCTGCCCGATCCGATCGCGCGTCAGCTGGTGCAGGCGAGCGCTGTGATCGGTCGCGCCGAGCTGGTAGAAACGCAGGGTTTTCTGTGGGTCGAGGATCCGGAGATCCGCGAGCTGCTCCGGACGCGGCGGCAGTGCGCCGACCTATTCGTCGATCCGTCGCCTCCGGCTGGTCTGCTGGTGGCGCCAGGGGTCGACATCGATCGCCTGGCCCGGCGCTGCCGCACGCTCGGCGTCGAGCTGTTGGTCGAGGGGGAACCCTACAAAGCGCGTTCGGTGCCGCCTTCCCGCGGCAGCGGTGCGCGCCGGCTGGAATCGTCTCAGTCGCTGCAGGCCGTGCGCCAACCCTCGGGGACGCGCAAGCGGCGTGCTTCGTCGACGGGCATGCCGGCCGTCAAACGCGGCGAAAATACCTGATTTCGATTGCGTCCTCGATCTAGGAAGCTTACCGAACCACGCATGGTCACGTGGAGTCGGCTCTACGGCGTGTGCGCGAGTGCCTTGGCGCTCATGGTTGGCTGTGCTTCCGAGGACGCCGCACCGCAGCGCGGCCAGCTCATGATCGCGATCTCGACGGACATGAGCGTGCCCAAGGACATCGACCACGTCCACGTTCAGGTCGTGCTCACGCGCGGGCCCGTGGTGCACGATCAGACCTATTGGATCGAGCCAGCTCGCGGTGGCGACACGTTGTTGCCGGCGACGCTCGCGGTGGTTGCCGGCGACTCGGCGAACGCGTCGGTAGAGCTACGGGTCACGGGCTTTCTGGGGGACGAAGCCCGAACGTTCAGCAAGGTGCAAACGACCATTCCCGAGTCGCGGCTCGCAACGGTACGCGTCCCCGTACAATGGCTCTGCGACGGCAGCGCCCAACTCGTCGTCGACGACATCTATGACTCCGCCTGCTCGGCCCGAGACGAAGAGGAGTACTCGTGCGTCGCAGGGACCTGCGAACCCGCGAGCGTCGACGTCGCGAGCCTCCCCGACTTCGATCCGGCGGCCATTTTCGGCGGCGGAGAAGGCCCGGGTGACCTCTTGGGCGAATGCTTCGACACGATCGAGTGCTTCGACGCAGGGGAAGACGTCGCGCCGGAGGACGATTGCGAGCTCGACGTCGACGTGCCGAGTGGCGGGGAGCTCAACGTCGCGCTGAAGTTCCCCGCCGACGACCCGACCTCGGGCGACAGCCCGGGGATCTGCGGTTCTCAGGGTTGCTACGTTCCGCTCGACAAGGACGACCGCTTCGGCTGGCGCAGCGACGACGCGGGCACGGTGCAGCTGCCGCCGGCGGCGTGCGCCGCGGTCGCCGCCGGGGCGGCCCAGGCGCTGCGGGTTTGTTATACGCACCGCTCGAAGACCGCGCAGTTTCCCAGTTGTGGTCCCTGGTCGTCCGTCGGCGAGGATTGACCAGCGTTGCCGCGAGCCGCGCCTGGCCGGTCGGTTTCAGGGGGCGCGTGTGCGTGGATATGCTCCAAAGTTCGGAGAGATTGCTTGGGACGCAGCGTGGAGTGGACCGGCTTTACGCTAGCCCCGTCGGCGTGCGATGATCCTCAGCTTCACCGGTAGCTAAATCGGGGTAGTGATGCGACTCGCTTGGCGTAAAGTTGTTTGGTCCGCTGGTCTGTTGGCTCTCTTCAACTGTTCGGGGGACACGGAACCGCGGCGGGGTCAGATCATGTTGGCGCTCCAGACCGACATGAGCGTGCCCAAGGACGTCAACCGTATCCGGCTTCAGGTGCTCGTCGGCGATACTCTGCAGCACGATCAGAACTACCCGGTGTCGCCCGAGCCGAACGGCGCCAAGCTGCCGGCGACGCTGGCCATCGTGGCGGGGGACAACCCGAACCCGACGGTGCAGGTGCGCGTGATCGGCATTCGGGGTGAGGGCGACGATCTGCGGGCGCGCACCTTCGCCAAGGTGGTGACGACGGTGCCCACATCGCGCATCGCCACGCTGCGCATCCCGATCCAGTGGCTCTGCGACGGAACCGCGCGCGAAGAGGGCGACAGTTTCGCCAGCACCTGCCAGCCCGCGGGAGAGGACGTCGACGTCGAGGACGAGCGCTCGTGCGTAGCGGGCGAGTGCAAGCCCGTGCTGGTCGATTCGGCGTTGCTTCCCGACTACTCGCCCGAAGAGATTTTCGGCGGCGATCCTGGGCCGGACGGCTTTTCGGGCGTATGTTTCGACACGGCGCCCTGCTTCGACGCAGGCTTCGTGGCCACTCCCAACGCGGACTGTGAACTCGAGCTGAACGTGCCCGACGATCGCGAGGTGAACGTCGCGCTACAGTTCCCGCTGGAGGTCGACGAGGGCGCAGGAACCGGCATTTGTGGCGAAGCAGCGTGCTACGTGCCGCTCGACCAGGACGCCACCTACGGCTGGAGCATGCCCGGTTCGAGCGGTGCCGGTGGTGAGGGCAACGGCGCTCCGGATGACGGCGAAGGTGGCCGCGCCAACGGCGCGCTCACCACGGTGAAGCTGCCGCCGAGCGTGTGCGATCGCGTCGACGACGGGCAGGCGGAGGCTGTACGCGTGACCTATGCCTGCCAGACGAAGACGCCGCGCTTCCCGACCTGCGGGCCGTGGTCGGCGGTCGACGACCCAGCCCAAGGCGGTGTCGGAGGCAGCGCCAACAACGGCACGCAAGGGACGACGACCGCGGGGGGTGGCAGCGGCGGAACCGACGTCGTGGGTCAGTGTGCGAGCCTGACCGGCGATGCCATCGACTCGGGCGATCCTGACATCGACCAGTACATCGCCGCAGTGCGCCAGCTGGCGACGGTCGCGGACCGATACTGGGAGGTCACCGAGGCTGCCTGCGCAGACCTACTGGGCCAGAACGTGGTCGGTGACCTCACCGAAGCCGAGCTGGTCGAGATGTGCCAGAGCGCTTCCACCGAGGTGCTGAACCTCCTTTCTACGGGCGCGCTGAACGCACTCCTGGCGGAGGGGTATTGCGTCTCCGACATGGCTGCGCAACAGGCCTGCGAGGAGCGCTGCGGTGCCAGCTCGGCGTGCGGCGCCGATCAAGACTTCCGCTGCCCCCAGGTCGTGGGCGATTGCGAGCAGGGCGGCAGCTGTCAGGACGGGTGCTACGGCGATCGCGAGGTCCCTGCGGAGTGCGCCGGCAACTGCTTCGGGGAATGCACGGGAACTTGTTCGGGGCGCTGCACGCTGGCGGACGGCTCGATCGCTCAAGAGGGCTGCCCCGGGGGCATGTGTCAGGGAGTCTGCACCGGCACGTGTGCCGGTAACTGCCTGAACAGTGAAAGCTGCGACACGACCTGTCTCGCGGCAGAGCCGGCCGATGTTTGCGGGGGCTTCGGAGAAAACATCACGTGTCGCGCTCCGCTCAGCACCGAGATGTGTGCAGAGGACCTGTGCGCGACGAGCTGTGAGCTCGAGGCAGCGGCGACGCGGGTCTGCAAGGTCTCGATCGTATCGACCTATCCCTCGAGCACCGGGGAGGGGGAGCCCTCGTCCAGCGAGGAACGCGCGACCCTCGAGACCAACCTGGGCCCGCTGGCGGACGTGGTGCTGCAAACAATGGATCTCGAAAGCACCATCCAACATCTGATCACCGCCGTGGGTGCCATCGGCGAGCAGCTCGCGGATGACCCCAGCTACCTCGAGCCCGACGCGCTGGTGTGCTTCAGTGAGGCGGGGACACTGTACGGGCAGGCGATCACGCAGCTTCAGGTCGCTAACACCAGCGCCGCCGCCGTCGTGAACTCGTTCTATTTCACCGACGTGTCGATCCCGATGGGCGGCACGGGCGGCGAAGCGGGGAACGGCGGTGCCGGCGGTACCGGTGGTACCGGCGGAACTCCGTCCGACGGTGGTTCCGGCGGCGTCGGTGCCATCGGGGGTGAAGCGGGGAACGGCGGCGGGACGCCGGGTGGCACTGGAGGCGAGGGAGGCTCGAGCGGCAGCGCCGCGGGTGGCTCCTCGGGCGATGACTGTTCGCCCATCGGGTGCACGTCCGATCTCGACTGCAACGGTGGCTTCTGCGTGGGCAGCTGCGATCTGGCTCTCACGGCGTGCGGCGGCGACGACGACTGTCCCGTAGACCTCTGCGATGGCACCTGCACCGTCAGCGGCACCCCCTGCGAGACCCACGGTGAGTGCAACGGCCCTGACACGTGCACCGGGCGCGTCTGCGATTGCGACGGTCCCCCACCGGTGGGTGGGGCTGGCGGGAGCGGTGGCGGTGGCGGTACTGCAGGATCGAGCGGGGCCGGCGGCACGGGCGGAAGCGGCGGCACGGACGACGGCGGCGGCGCTAGCGGCGCCGGCGGCATCGGTGGCTCCGGCGGCATCGGTGGCTCCGGCGGTTTTGGCGGCATCGGCGGCGGGGGTACGGGCGGGGGTGGTCCGCTGGAATGTGGTTGGGGCGCCGAGCCCTCGTCCTGTGAGATCTGTCTGTCGGAGGTCTGTTGCTCCGCGTCGATCACGTGCGACGAGGATCCATTCTGCGGGCCCCTGACCGAGTCCACTTCGCAAGTGCAGTGCGTCGTGGCGTGCCACGGTGGCTTCTGGGGGCCGGCGACCAGTGAGTGCGAAGCCGGTTGCGGCTTGGACGGCCAGCTCAGCGACGCTACGCACGCACTGCTCAACTGCAGCGCGTACTGCGGCGCCTGCACCGACGTCACTCACTGACCACCGGCGGTCGGGGCGGAGCGTGAGCTCGCGCCGCGCCGCTGGAGGGCCCGGCTAGAAGCCGAAGGGCAGCTCGATGGTGCCGAGTGTTCCGTCCACCGGTGCTGGCGGCCCCGAGTCTTCGGGACGGAACAGGTAGTAGCTGCCGATCGCCAGCCCGCTCACCACGACGGCGCCGCCGGCGATCCATGCCCACATGTAATCGTTCTTACTGTCTTCGGGGCTCATGGCGCCGAGGGGTCTCGCGTCTTCTTGCAGAGTGATACGCAGTGTCGTCGTCTGATTGTCTTGGACGACCGTGTCGCTGCGGTACGGTCGGAAGCCGTCGGCCGTGACGTGCACGTTGTGTGCGCCGCTCGCGAGCGTACCTTGCCATTCGGTGGTGCCGACCACCTTGCCGTCGACATGGATGATGTTGCCGGGGTCGGCCAGGATGCGCAGCGTCCCCTGGTGAAGCTCCTGCTCGAGGTTGAATTCGAGCAATTGGCTGCCGCCGCTGATCTGGAACGACTCACGCTGCGGAACGAACCCGTCCTTCTTGATTTCCAGGAGGCGCGTCCCGATCTCGAGACGTACGGGTTTCGGGAGCGGGGTGACGCCCACGGCCGCGCCGTCGACAGCGACGCTCGAGCCGTCGGGCTGCACCTTGATCGTCACGTCGCCGATGAATTGCGACACCGTGTCGAGCAGCACCTGTGCATCCGCGCGCTCGGTCTCGGTCAGCTGCGCGCCGCTCTCGTCGAGGTAGCGCCGTACCAGCTCTTCCACGCGCACGTAGTGGCGCAAATTCTTCTCGGCCGCGGCCATGTTCCACAACAGGCGGGGGTCTTTCGACTCCTGATAGGCTCGCTCGAACTTCACGACGGCGGTTTGGTAGTCGCCATCCATGTACAGAATGCGCCCGGCTTCGTACTCGGCGCGCGCGACGCCCGTCAGGCTTTCTGCGAGCGGCTTGCGCTCACCGACCGCTTCGGTGCCTCGCGCGGCGCCAGCGGCAGGCTGTTGTGCAGGGGCGAGCGTGGTCCCGCTCAGCAGAGCGATCGTGCAAACAAAGCTCAGCCAGCGGCCCTTCGTATGATTTCGCATCGGCGTTTCACCCAACTCTCAAGCGCCCCGGCCGTAGTGATGCCACGAACCAGGCGACTCGCAGTCTACTTCAGCTCGATGTTGAGTGGGTTCTTAACTGAAGACGGCGGCTGCTTTTCGGCAGCAGGGGTGGGTGTAGGTGCCGCCCCTGGCTCAGCGGCGGCAGCGGGTCGCTTGGAGGCTGCCGCGGGCTTCTTGCTCCTGGAAGCGGCAGGCGCGCGCGACCCGGCCGGCCTAGCTTCTTCCACCTCCGCAGCGGCCGCTGCAGCTGCGGAGGCTGCCGCCGCTGCGGACTCCTCGACGAGTGCGGGGGCGGCGGTGATCTCGGCAGGCGGTGGAGCCACGGAGCTCGCGGCGCTAGGGGGTGGCGCAAGCGCCCGGTTCGCTGTGTCCGCGGCTGGCACGCCGGTTGGGGGAGCCGCAAGCTTCGCGGGCTCGGCCGAAGGTGTGGTCGTGGCTACCGCCGACGAGCGGGCGACGAACCACGCCACGGATGCGATCGCCGCCGCGGCCAAGGCGCCGCCCCCCAAGAGCACGGATCGCCGCGGCCCGCCCGGCTTCTTGGTTTCACTCCAGCTGGTGTTCGTCGCGCCGAGCGGGCTGGTCGCCGGCGGGGTGCTGCGCGACTGCACCACGTTTGCGGTCACGCCCATCACTCGCGAAAGCCGCTCGACCGTGAGCTGCGCGTCGCGCCCAGGGGCGTAGGGGACGAGCGCTTGCGCGAGATCTACGACGTTCTGGAAGCGGCTCGCGGGCTCTTTCTGGAGGCAGCGATACACCACGCTGGCCAGGCCCTCGGGGACCTCGGGTCTCAGCTCTCTCAACGAACGCGGGCCCACGGTCATGATGTTCGCTACGAGCTCGGGCAACGAGGTGCCGCCGAATGCGTTTTCAGCGGTGAGCAGCTCGAACAGGATCACGCCGAGCGCCCAGACGTCCGTGCGCACGTCCACGTCGCGAGCGGAGCGCATCTGCTCGGGCGACATGTAATAAGGCGACCCCATCATCGTAGATGTCTTCGTGAGCCCCGCGTCGGACAGGTCGGGCACGCTCAGCTTCGAGATCCCGAAATCGAGCACTTTGACGATGGGCGTGCCGTCCGAACGGAGCACCACGAACAGGTTGGCGGGCTTGAGGTCGCGGTGCACGACGCCCACTTTGTGCGCCTCGCCCATGGCGGAGCAGGCCTGGATCACGTAGTCGACCGCGGTCTCGATGGCCAGGGGGCCACGCAGCACTTGGGCTGCAAGGTCTTCACCTTCGAGGTACTCCATGACCATGTAGGGGGCGCCGTTGTCGAGCCGGCCCACGTCGATCACTCGGGCGACGTTCTCGCTCCGGATCTTGACCGCCACGCGTGCTTCGCGCAGAAACCTGGCGGCGGCTTCGGGGCTCTCGATCGCCTCGGGGTGGAGGAACTTGACCGCCACCAGCTCTTGCAGCTCGAGGTGCATCGCGGCTACGACCACGCCCATGCCACCGGCACCCAACACCCGCTCGACCCGATACTTGTTGGCCAGCACGTCGCCGGGTGCGACGGGCGAGTGGTAGCCGGAAGGGACCGAGTGGGGCATGCGGAGCTGAAACGCTGGTGGGGCTCGTCAACTATGCAGTGACCGGTTTGGCGTAGCAAGCGAAACGCGGGGCCCCGTTACCGGCCCCGCGCGGAACGGAGGTGGGATGAGGTCATCTCACCTCGAGATTCGCTCAAGCCTGCAGCCGGCGCTCGACCCAAAAGTCGACGCCGGGGCTCGGCGAGGTGTGGACCACGGTTCCGTTCTTCGTGAACACCTCGCTCGGCAGCGCCCGCCCGTTGTATTCGCTCGCCATCACGAAGCCATAGGCCCCGGTGTCCCTGACCACTACCCGCTCGGGGAGTTCGCCGAGCGCATGTGTCCCGAAATCGTCGCTGCTCTCGCAGATGGGGCCGACCACGCGCCATTCTTTGGTCCCCGGCAGCCGTTCGAGCGGCTCGATGCGGTGGAACGCACCGTACAAGGCGGGCCTGAGCAGGTCGTTCATGCCCGCGTCGATCATCAACCAGCGGCGGGCTGGGCTCTCCTTGCCTTGTCGCACGGAGGCCACCAGCATTCCGTAAGGGCCCACCAGCGACCTGCCGGGCTCGACCACGAGCTCCAGTTCGTCCAAGCCGTGCTTGGCCGCGAGCGTCACGGCGGCCTGTGCGAACTCTGTCGGAGCATCCGCGGCTTGTGGGCCGTAGTCGATGCCGAAGCCACCGCCGAAGTTCATGTATTCGAGTGTGCCCCCGCTCGCTAGCCGCTGCCGCGCGATTTCGCACACGGCAGTCGCCGATTCCACGTATGCCTTGGGTGTGGGGAGCATCGAACCGACGTGGGTGGAGACACCCACGGACACCAGCCATTCGCTGGCGTCGATGCGTTCGAAAGCGGCGCTGACGTCCGCGCGCGGAATGCCGAATTTGGCCGCATCGTGCCCGGTCGCTATGTGCGAGTGCGACTCGATCTCCACGCCGGGATTGATGCGCAATCCCACCCGCGCCTGACGCCCGAGTGAGCGGGCGCGCCCCGCGATACGCGCGAGCTCCTCGAGGGACTCGACCTGGATCGCGTACAGGCCCTGGCTGATCGCCATGTCGATTTCCCAGTCGGCCTTGGCGACTCCGCTGATCACCATGCGACCGGGGAGGATGCCGGCGCCCAGCGCTACCTTCATTTCGCCGCCCGACACCAAACACACGCCCGTGCCGGCGTCCCTGAGGGTCCTCAAGATCGAACCGGCGCCGTTCGCCTTCATGGCATAGGCGATCAGATGGCGCCTACTTCCGAACGCCTGTTTCAGCTGGCTCGCGGCGCGTTCGATGCCGTCGAGGTCGTAGACATAGGCAGGAGTCGGCACGTGGGCTTGCTCGAGCAGCGTGCTGAGCCGGGTGCCTCCCAAGGTGGCATGGCCGTCCTGATCGCGGGCGAATGTGGTCATCGCGGCGGACATAGCAGGACGGCAGCGCGCGCGTCACCCGCCTTGCACGCCGGACAAAATCGAACGCAGCGAGTGGCGGCATGGGTTTGAGCTCGTCGGCACGACCCTTTGTACATTTATTCAAATATTTTAAATATTTAACAGGGTTACTGTGCGCGGCACGCGTTGCTGGCTACAGCATTGAAACGCCTTCTGTGGCATTATCAGTCGGCACTTTGTGTACGGAGGCTGACACCTGAGCGTCGCGGCAGAAGCCAAGCCCATACTCGGCAAGTACGACCTGTACGAGGAGATCGGTCATGGCGGTATGGCCACGGTCTATCGTGCTCACGACAAGCGTCTGGGGCGGGACGTTGCCGTCAAGGTGATCCATCGTCATTTGCGCGAGAACAAAGAGGTCGCTGCGCGTTTCGCGAGCGAGGCGCGCGCGGTCGCGAAGGTCAAGCATCCGAACATCGTCGAGGTCTACGACGTCTCGAGCGAGGAAGATCCCGAACGCTACCTGGTCGTCGAACTGATTCGCGGTACGACGTTGCGTAAGCTGCTGGTGGAGCACGGCCATCTGCCGGCGGAGATCGCCGCCGCGATCGGGGTGCAGATTGCCCGGGGGTTGAATCACGCGCACCGGCAGGGCGTCGTGCACCGCGACGTCAAGCCCGAGAACGTCTTGATTGTCAGCGAAACTAGCGACAAGGGCCGCCGCAAGGACAGCTCGCCCGTTCGCGTGAAGATCACCGACTTCGGCATCGCGAAGTTGCTCGATGCTCAGGGCGTCACTTCGACGGGGCAGGTGCTCGGCTCGCCAGCCCACATGGCTCCAGAGCAGATCGAGGGCGGGGACGTCAGCGCGCGCGCGGACGTCTTCGGTCTTGGCGTGTTGTTGTACGAGTGCATGGTCGGGTCGTTGCCCTTCGAAGGTAAGAATCCTGCACAAGTGCTGCGCCGGGTGCTCGACGGCAGCTTCACGCCGCCCGAGCGCGCTCGCCCCACCGTGGGGGCGAGCTGGAGCCGCATCGTCGAAAAGGCTCTGGCCCACAAGCAAGAAGATCGCTACCCGAGCGCCGACGATCTCGCCGACGCGCTGGAGGCGGAGCTCGGGGTGCTCGGATTTCCCGATGCTGCCGCCGAGCTCGAAGCGTATCTCGATGACTCGCAGAGCTACGGCGAAGGTTACGCCGCGCGCGTCGTCCCGAGGCTGACCGAGCTCGGACGCGAAGCACGCCAAAAGCAAGAAATGCCGCGGGCCGCGGCGCTGTTCAACCGAGCGCTGGCGTTTCGCCCCGACAACACCGAGCTCTTGGCAGAGGTGGCGGGGCTCGCGCGGCGGCAGCGGCTGCGGCGCACGCTGCGCACCGGAGCGCTGGTCGTCGGGGGCGGGCTTTTGATGCTTGGCGCAGGCATCTTCGGTTTCCAGCACTTCACCGAGGTGGCGGCCGAACCGCGATCGGACGCTGCGGCGCCCCGGCCGGGCGAGCAGGCGCGCTCGGCGGTGACGGCCGAACGCCCCGAAAGCAAGCGGCCCGACACAGCACCGGCGGCCAGCACGCCGAGCCAGCGGGCACCGGTGAAGCGCGTCCCCCGGTTGGGTCGGCCCAAGGCTCCCAAGGCCGAACCCGAACTCGATCAGGTGCGGGCGGTGCGCATCGTGATCGACGGTCCGCAGAGCGCCACGGTGCGCATCGATGGGCAGGTGCGGCCCTGGTACGAGCGCCAAGAGCTGAGCGTTGGCCCCCACACCTTCGAGTTCATCCCGCCCAATACCGAGTGCTGCGAACACCCGCCGCCCCACACCGTCCAGGTGTCCGCCGGGGAAGGTGTCCAGGTGGTGAAGGGCCATATCCCCTTCAAACCGGCTGTCCTGTCCCTCGACGCGCCCCCCGGTGCCAAGGCCAGCTGCGGAGTGGCCGGCCAGCTGCTCCCTGGGGAAAGTCGCCGAATCGAGCTCGACGAGGCGTCGCTCGCGCTGCGCTGCCATGTGATTCCACCCCCCGAATCGGCGGCGAGCCCCAAAGAGATTGACGTAGCCCTGTCGCCCGGTCGAACCTTCAGCATTGCGTGGCCCTAGTATCCTGTCCTGAATTCGGCTGAACGACCCCGTAAACGTGAACGTAAACGTGCCCGTGCCCGAAAAAGCGCAACCGATGCCAAGCTGGTGCCAATGACCGGAGCAGGATGCTCCAGCATGAGGGTTGGAAGTGTATCAATTCGCACTGAATTTTCTCGTCATCGCGAACGCGCGATCATCGAAGCACTACCGCGAGGTGGGCGGCCCTTTCCTCGACTTCTCGGGCACGGGCACGGGCACGTTAACGTTCACGGGCCGGACCCATTCAGGGACAGGTCCTAGTATCCTGTCTTCGAGAATCGCGCGGCTCTATCAAGACTAGTGTCCCCACCAGCAGAGCTTTGTTGATTTGTGTGGCGAATCGAGATTCACCACACTAGCGGGTTTCTGAAGGTTGGTCCGGCCGCGAGAATGAGCAGAACTCGTCCAAGCATCGTCGTCGGGGCCATCGCTGCGTTACTGTGGGGGCAGAGCGTTCCAGCGCTGGCCCAGCCCGCGGTTCCTGCCGCCCCCGCCGCGTCGGCTCCGGTGCCCGCAGCGGCTGGGCCTGCCTCACCCGCGTCCACCGCGCCGAACCCCCCGCGCGCGCGCCTGAGTGACGCTGGCGAGCTCGAGCGCATCGTGAGCTTGTACTCCGGGGGCAAGTACGAGGACTGCACGCGAGAAGTGGTGCGGCTGCTCAACCCAGACAACAAGGATCGTCTGAGCAACTCCGAAGTGATCGAGGAAGCTCGGCTCTACCACGCGACCTGCTTGGTCATGAGCGGGCGCGAGAAGGAGGCGATCGCGCCGCTCAGAGCTGCGCTGACGCAAAACCCGACCATGGGCACTCCGGACAGCCTGACCTTCCCGCCGCCCCTCGTCAGCCTCTTCTTGCAGGTGCGCAAAGAGTTTGCCGATGCGATCAAGGCCGAGGAGGAAAAGCGGCTTGCCGCGTTGGCTCGTGCGGCGCGCGAAATGAAGGCCAGCGAGCAGGCCGAGCGCGACCGAGTGAAGAAGCTGGAAGAGCTGGCCAGCACCGAGATCGTCGTCGAACGGAGCAGCCGCTTCGTGGCAAGTCTGCCTTTCGGTGCCGGCCAGTACCAGAATCGCAGCAGCACCCTCGGGACCGTGTTTTTGCTCAGCGAGAGCCTGCTGCTCGGCACGACGCTAGGGGCCGTGGGCGTCATGGGTTACCAGTATGCGCTGATCGATCCGCTCGCCTACGGCAGTGACATCACGCGCAACGCAAAGATCGCACGCACCGTGGCGATCGTCAGCTTCTACAGCTTCGCGGCGGTGGCCGCGGGTGGCATCGTCGAGGCGCACGTCAATTTCGTCCCCGAATTTCGCACGCAGCGAAAGCGCGCGTTGCCCAAGGAGTTGCGTACGCCCGTCAAGCCATCGAACGGCACGCTCGCAGCCACCCAGGTCCTGCCCTTCCTGACGCCGAGTCCGCGCGGGTTCGAACTTGGCGTTGTCGGCGCGTTTTGACGCTGCTTTCAGAGCGCTCGCACTTCGACCCGCTCGCGAACTGCCGCGGCCTCGGCCGCCTCGGCGCCGGTGGCGGCGAGCGGTGGCTCGCGCAGGTCTTCGTCGCGTAGGCCCAAAAGCGCGAGCAGCGCGCGCGGCGGTTTTAGACCCAAGCTCGGTTCGTGCGTGAAGAGGCGCGCCAGCTGTTCTGCGTAGGCTCGCCCGAGCTCGCGCCGCGTGATCTTGTCGAAGGCCTGCGCTTTGGGGCGGCTCGCGAAGGGCAAGCCCAACAAGCTGACGAACAGCAGTTGGTAGACGAGCTTCAGGCGCCAGCGCGAGCTCTTGGGGCGGCGCTCGAGGATGCGGCTCAGAAAATGGACGTTCAAAGGCACGTGGAACGACTCGTCGCGCGTCAAGATCGTGAGCATTTGTCGGGCCGCGGGGTGCTCGACGCGGCCGAGCGCCAGCCGGTAGGTCGTAGCACCGATGGTCTCGAACATGAGGTTGGTGAGCACGATGGTTTCCATGCGCTTCGCGCGCGCGTACACGGCGTAGAAGCTGCGCGTCACGCGCCCCATCGGGCGCACTTCGCCCCCGATGGAGCTCAGGAAGCTTTCGAGCAGCTCGCGGTGCCAGCCCTCTTCGTTGCCGTAGAGCTCCAGCACTCGAGCCAGCTCGGGGTCCCAGCGTCCCACCTCATCTGCAAGCTCGTGCGCTTGTCTGAGCCCCGACTCTTCCGCACGAAAGGCAGCATTGAAGAAATTGATCGCGGCGGAACGTTCGCTGGCGTCCGAGAACGTGATCGGCTCGGCCAGGTCGAGCCGCTCTTCTTTCATGCGAGCGGCTCGCTTCTCGAGCGTGGCCAACCACCAAGCAGTGGGGCGTGTGCTGGCGCTCTGAGCCACGTCGACCGATCTCCTAGTCTTTGCGAAACGCCGCGATGTAAAATCCGCCGAAACGCTTGAGTCGGGAATCCGCCAACCAGCCTTCCGCCCGACGCAGCAGCCGACCTACGGGACGCAGGCGCATCACGCTGGCGCTGGGGGTCACGATGCGGACGCCGCGTGAGTCCACGAAGCGGGTCCCTGGCGGAGCCATGCGTGCCACCGTTTCAGGCGAGTCGAAGCGCGTGAAGACGTCGCTTTCTTTCGCCTGCGAGGCGATGCGTCCGGCCGGGCCGTAGCGCTTGAGCAGGCCACGGATACTATTGGGGTTGTAGAACTCGGCGATCACGAACCCGCCCGGTCGGGTGACGCGCGCCATCTCACCTAACGCGGTGCTGATGGCAGGGATGTGAGCGAGCACCTTGAACGAGCAGCACACGTCGAAGCTGTCATTCTCGAAGGGCAGCTCCGTGGCGCTCGCCTCGCTGACATCCAGTCCGCGCTCACGGGCTCGCGCGAGCATGCCGGGGGAAAGATCGATCCCGCGACTCGATCGGGCGAAGCGCGCGATGCGCTCGAGCACCAGGCCGGTCCCGCAGCCGACCTCGAGCACGTCTTTACCGGCCCCATAGCGCTGGACGAACTCCGCCTCGAGCTCGTCCAGCATGTCGTGGTAACCCTTGACGCTGTTCTTGCCGCGTTCGGCTTCGTAGTTTTCGGAAAAGGCGTCGTAGTACTGACGATTCGCCTGGTGACTGCCCGATGCGTCCATGGTTCGCGCCTTCTACCTCAATTCGCGCTGGCCTGCCGCCAAGTGTGTGGGGCCGCTGCGCCGTGTCCTGGTTGCCGGGAGTCGGTGTTCTTGTGGCACTGGAATTCAGCCTGTAAGTTCGCCCTCACAGCTGCCGTTGTAGAGGGCACCCTTCGTTCGCAGGCAGTTTTCACGGACGGCGGGAAGCACATTTCTCGGAGCTATCCGTAGAACGGGATTGAGGTCTCAGATGGAGCGTATTGGCGAATATCTGGTGCGGCGTCTGCTCGGGGAAGGCGGCATGGGCAAGGTGTTCGAGGCCGAGGAACGCCTGAGCAAGCGGCGGGTGGCATTGAAGCTCCTCAAGCCCGAGTTGGCGAAGTCGGAAGAAGGGCGCCGGCTGTTCCTGAACGAGATGTCGATCTTGTCCCGGCTCGACCATCCGAACGTGGTGCGCTGTTTGGCCTGCAGCGAGGTGGAGGGTCAGCTCGTCATGACGCTCGAGTACCTCGAGGGCAAGACCTTGCGCCAAGAGCTGACGGAGCGCGGAGCGCTGCCCTGGACCGATGCCGTGGCGATCACCGTTCAAGTGGCCAAGGCACTCGCCGCCGCACACCGCGGCGATCCACCGATCATCCACCGCGATCTGAAGCCCGAGAACATCATGGTGCTGGCTGACGGTTGCATCAAGGTGATGGACTTCGGCATCGCCAAGGTGCTCGAGGCCATGCACAAAACCACGACTCAAAGCGTGGGTACCTTGCAATACATGAGCCCTGAGCAGATCGATGCGACCGGCGTCGACGCGCGCTCGGATCTGTATTGTTTGGGGCTGATCTTCTACGAGATGTTGAGGGGGAGCCCGCCGTTCGATTCGGCGTCGCCACGACAGCTTTTGAACCAACAATGCACCGAGCCTCCGCCGTCTCTGCCAGAGGCGGTGCGGCGTTCTCTGCCGCGCGGCGTCGAGCGCCTGGTCATGCAACTCTTGGAAAAGGCGCCCGAGCAACGACCCGCTTCCGCCGAGGCCGTGCTCCGCGAACTCGAGCCGTTCGCGCCCGCGGGTGACGGGGGCAGGCCGGCTACCGCCCAGCAAGAGCGCGAACCGGCCGACGGCGCGGACCAGGGCGCGCTGGTGCGCACCGCGGACACTGGGGGCTTACGCGCCGCCGTGGCTCCCAGTCGCACGCCGCTGCGCGTGAAGGATACGATCGATCTGTTGGACCGCACGCGGCCGGTTCGCGAGGTGCCCGCTCGTCTGGCGTGGCTCGCGATCCTCGGGTTGTCGTTGGTCGCTGGAGTCATCACCTACTTCGCTCGGTCCCAGCAGCCTCGGCCCGAGCCCAGCTCCACTACCGCGTCCGCCCTGCAGCGCCAGGCGGACGATTGAAGCCCCAGGAGCCTCAGGCGTGAATTGGGAGCCGCGCGAGCTCAGCTTTCGCTCGGGTGGCGTGGAGGTCTACGCGTGTGACGGTGGGCGCCAGCTGTGGCGGGTCCCCGCTGGGTCTGAGGCGTCGATCCCGCTCTTGCTGGAGCTCGGCGCCGAAGGCGTCGGCGGCTTTCAGAGCTCGGGTCGTGATGAACGAGGAGCTTGGCTCGGGCGCGAGGTCGGCCGCGAGTCGCTCGCCGAACTCTGGGCGCGCACCGAACCCGACTGGCCGCTGGCGCTCGCCCTGGGCACGGCGCTCGCTCGAGCGCTCGCGGCGTGCGAGGAGCGCCAGCTGTGGCCGGGCCCCATGCACCCCGCCGGCGTGAGCGTCGACGCGGAGCAGGCGACGGTGCAGCTGCGCGCGGAGTCGTTGATCGCGCTGCGGCTGGGAATGGATCAGCCCAGCGCGACTCAGGGAAGCACGGCCACGCGCTGGACTTCGCCCGAACAGACAGACGGTGCGGCGTGGGACGCGGCGACCAATCGCTACGTGCTGGGCTTGATGCTGTACCGCATGCTCGCCCTGGAGCACCCGATTCAAGGACAAGGACTGCGCCTCGGTTTCGAACAGCTCGCGACGCGTGGTCCGGCTCCGTTTCCCGAGGCGCGCTCCCGGGGTTTGCCGCCAGGCCTCCAGGGGTTCTGTCTTGGCTTGCTCGATCCCAATCCCGATCGGCGGCCCCAGAGCGCGCGGGAGATCCAACTCGCGCTGGCCGGGTTCGCCGCGGGTCGCGAGGCCCCGGCGGCGCTGCCGCCTGCCGCCGGCACCGCCCGCTCCGTGCCGCGCGGCGCCAGCGTGCAACGGGCGCCGGCGTCGCCGATCGAGGCGGCACCAGACCATGGCTCCGTCGCTCGGCCGCTGCCGAGCGCACGTGGCAGGCGCCAGCTCCCAGCAGGCTGGGCGACAGCGCTCGCTTGGGGGGCGCCGTTGGCGGGCGGCATACTCGCGTTGTGGGCGCTCGGCGGCGCCGCGCCGGCACCGGATCGTCCGCGCGCGACGCCGCGCGCGCCGCTCGGACCGCACGACCTGGGCTCCGGCGCGTGCGAGAGCTGTCATCCGCGCCAGACCGCCGAGTGGCGCCGCTCCGTCATGGCCCACTCCGTCAAGAGCCCGATGTTCCTCGCGCTGGAGGCCGTGATCGAAGAGCAGGCGGGCAGGAGCTCGAGCTGTGCGCACGGCGCAGGCATCATGCGCAACGCGGAGCGTGGGCGCGAATGTCGCGACCCGACCACGGGGCTCGTGTTGACGGGGAGCGCCGGGGAGCACTGGTGCGTCAATTGCCACGCTCCGAGCGAGAACCTGAACCAGGTGATGCCCGGATGGGACGCACAGGCGCGCCGGTCGGCGAGTCGCGCGCCGCTCGACTCGCTGCTCCCGGCGACGACGCTGGAAGGCATCTCGTGCGCGTTCTGTCACCAAGTCGAAGGCCCGGTCGCTGGGTTCGACGCACGGAGCCGCGCGTACGCCGGTAACCCGAGCTGGGTGTCGCCGGTCAGTGGACGACTCTTCGCGTCGCGCCCCGAAGACCAGCTGGGCCTACTAGGCATCGCGAATAGCGGCTACTCGCTGGATCCGCGAGTGCTGTTGGGTGACGCTGGATCCGCGCGTGTGCCGAGCGGCGTGCACGGGCGCGTGCCCGAGGCGACGCGGCGATATCTGCAGTCGAGCGAGTTCTGTGGGGCATGCCACGACGTGCGGCTGTTCGGCACCGATGTGATCGGCGGGCAGAAGGGCGAGCATTTCAAGCGGCTGCGCAACGCTTACAGCGAATGGCGCGATTGGGCTCGCGAACGCAAGCGCACGCAGCGGCCCGTCTACAGTTGTCAGGATTGTCACATGAGCCGCTTCCCGGGAACGTGTGTACCGGGCACTAGCTCCGATCCTGCCGGCCAGTGTCCGCCGGGCACGCGCTTCGAGCCCGCACCCCCTGGGAGCTATCCCGAGGGGATGGCCTCGGTCGCGGGCGGAGAGCCCCGCCCGCTCCGGCCGCATTACTTTTCGGGCGTCGATGTGCCGTTGGCGCCCGAGTTCCCAGAGCAGCTGATCGACTCGGCGACGATCGACGATTTCGGCATCCCGCTCGGCGCACGGCAGCGGCGGGATCTGTTGCTCGCGGGCAGCGTGCGCATGACGCTCGCTCCGGGCAAGCTCAACGGACGCGAGCTCGCGATCCCCGTCACGTTCGAGAACGTGGGTGCGGGCCACCGGATCCCCGCAGGCTTCAGCCAAGAACGGGAACTTTGGCTGCACCTCCGGATCACGGACGGCGCCGGCAGGTTGGTGTACGAGGTGGGCAAGGTGGAGCGCGGGGATCAGGATCTCGCCGACAAGGTGTTCCTGCAGGTCAACACCGACGAGCGGCTGTTCGATCCCGAAGGGCGTCCTCTCGGCGTGTTCGGCGCCGACGTGGCCGACGGCCCCGATGTCCCCCTGTGGTCGCCCGATCCGGCGTTGGGCGGCACGGATTTTCGCGGGCGAGGGCTGGTCAACTTCCAGAACGGCTTCTTGCGCTGCGTGGTCTGCATTGGCACCATCGACGGCGAGGGGCGCTGTCAGCCGCTCCCCGGTCAAGAGAGCGCTCGCGCCGACCGGTACGCCGAGGGTAGCTACGACATCGACAGCGGGCGCTGCAGCTCCAACCTGTCGGGGCCGCACGCGTTGTTCGAGACCTACTTCCCCGTGGGCAGCTTGGATGCGCGGCGCGGGGTGCTGAAAGCTCCCGACGCCATCATCGACACGCGTTCGTTGCCACCGGACGTGCCGATACACTACACCTACACGCTCCCCGTAGGCCGTGGCTCCGAGCGCTTCCGCGTGGAGGCGCGGCTGCTGTTCCGAGCTTTCCCGCCGTTCTTGCTGAAAGCCTTCGTCGATTACGAGGCGCGCCAGCAGCGTCGGGGTCTCAGGCCGCGCGGGCCGTTGATCGACGCCCGAGCCCTCGAGCGGCTCGAGGTCGTGGAGCTCGACCGCCAGACGCTGGAGGTGCGACGCTGACGGACATGCCCGTTCCCCGTGCCAACGAGCGCGATGCGGTCTGGCCCGAAGCCGTGTTCCGCGTGCCGCTGCTCCGAGGGCTCGATGAGCGAGGTCGGGCCGAGGTGCAGAGCTCCGGGCGGCTGTTGGAGCTCGCGGCGGGTGACGTGTTGTTCGAGCCCGGCGACCCCAGCGACGCTCTGTTCGTGGTCGTACGGGGCGAGGTCGAGCTTTGGTCACTGGCGCGAGGCGACGAAGCAGCGAGCCTCGTGCGGGTGGTCGCACAGGACAACACGCTGGGTGAGGAAGCAGTGGTGAGTGGGTTGCGGCGCAGCGCCCGAGCGCTGTGCAACGCGCCCGCCCGTTTGGTCGAGGTACCCTTTGGCGTGCTGTCGCGAGCCCTGACGCGCGCTGGAGCCACCGCCTTGCTCGAGCGTGAGGGGCGCGCGCTGGAGCGCTCGATGACCAGAAACTTGCTCTCGGCGCTGTCGTTCGGCCGTCACCTCGGCAGCTCCGACCTCGAGCTGCTCTTGGACGCGGTGCACACCAAGAGCTACGAGTCCGGGCAGTTCTTGCAACGCCAGGGGGATGCACCGGAAGACTGCCTGCTGATTCAGAAGGGCCTGGTGCAGCTCCAGAGCGAGCACGACGGGCGCGTGCGCGTACACGGCTATCTTTCCGGCGGAGACTTCTTCGGGGACGAAGAAATTTTGGCCGGTGAGCCGCATCGCTACTCGGTCGTGGCGATGGGCGACACGGTTTGTATTCACGCCGACGCCAGCGTGATGCGCCGGTTGTGCGACAGCAACGTGGGCCTGGCCAAGCGGCTACGGCGCTTGACCCTGGCGCGGCGCACCGAGCCCATGCAGCTCGAAGCCGCGCCGCACCTGACGCAGCACGTGTTGCGCGACGCATACCGCATGCAGATGGCGCGCTCACTGCTTGCCATCGATCAGAACACTTGTGTTCGCTGCGGCCATTGCGCCTGGGCGTGCGCCGAGAGCCATACCGGCGTGAGCCGCCTCATCCGCAGCGGGGACAAGGTGGTGGTGGCCGAAGCGGGCGCTTTTGCCAATCTGTTGCTCCCCAACACCTGTCAGCACTGCGAGCACCCCGCCTGCATGATCGATTGCCCGACGGGAGCGATCGGGCGGGACGTGGAGGGGGAGGTCTTCATCCGCGAGAACCTGTGCACGGGCTGCGGCGCCTGCGCCAAGGCGTGCCCCTGGCACAACATACAGCTGGCGCCGCGCGCCGCGCTCGCGCCCGAACCAACCGCGACCATGAAGCTCTCGGAGCTAGTGGCGGTCAAATGCGACCTGTGCCGCGACTACGAGGCTCCGGCTTGTGTGCGGTCGTGCCCTACCGACGCCATCCAGCGCTTGGATCCGCGCCAGGAATTCTCCGAGGTGCGCGCGCTATTCGGCGGCGCCTCTCCTGCGGCGGAGCCGGCGGCTGGGTCGCGGCCGCCGCCAGCGGCGTGGCAGCTCTGGATCCCGATCGGCGCGAGCGCGACGTTCCTGCTGTCGACGCTCGCGCTGGCGTGGCGAGCGCCAGCCAGTCCGGGGCTGGCGCTCGCTGCGGGCGTCGTAGCCGGGCTCGGCGCGCTGCTGCTCGCGAGCCATGCGCTCTTGAAGCGGCGCCCGTCGCTGTGGCTCTCGCGGCGCGAGAAGCGCGGGTTCGGTCGCAGCGGCACGCGACCGAGCGCAGGGTCGTTTCTGAGTCCCTGGGTGCGCGCCCACCAGTCCTTGGGCCTGGTCACGCTGGGAGCCACGCTTTGGCACTCGGGGTTCGTCTGGCCGGGTGGGGTCTCCGGCGCGCTCTTGGCCACGCTGCTCGCGTGCGCAGGCACCGGAGTTTTCGGCGCCCTCTGCTACCGCCTGGTGCCTCCGCGCTTGAGCCGCCTCGAGTGGCGGGGCGCGCTTCCCGAAGAGCTAGGGCGCGAGCGCGGCGAGCTCGTCGACCGGTTGTATCGGCTCACGAGCGGTCAGGATGCGCTGGTCAAACGCGTGGCGGAGGTAATCTTGGTCCCCTACAGTCGGAGCGCCTGGGAGAGCCTGCGCCTGCTCCTGTCCGGTCGCGATCTGCGACAGGAACGGGGCCGGCTGCGGCGCGTGGTCGATGAACGCCTGGAAGGTCGCGGGCGCGAGCGCTTGCTCGTACTGGACGACTTGATCAAGGTCGTCGTCGATCTGCGCGCGCTGCCGCTCCGTCGGGGGTTGACCGCGGCGCTGCGGATCTGGCAGCCGCTGCACGCGGGATTGACGCTGGCTCTGGTGATCTTGTTGGCGCTGCACGTGCTGGCGCGGCTCGGCTGATGCACGAACACGACCGATCCTCGACGACCGAGCGTGGTCAGCGGGCACGCAGAGCACCGCTGGCGCGCGCTACCAGCGACGTCACCCGCTTTCGCGGGCTGTGGTTGGCGAGCGCCGCGGGGGCGCTCGCCCTGCTCGCCGGCGTCGTGGGCTTCTCCGGTCCGAGCGCGCTGTGGTCCCCAGGGCCGCTGTCCCCGGGGCACACGCGCGCGGGGCTCGAGTGCCGGAGTTGTCACGCGCTCGAGCCCGCTACGGCCGCGTGCCAGGGCTGCCACGCGGGCAAGAGCTCGCGGCGGAGCGAGCACGCTCGCTTGCTGGAAAGCGGCGGGCTCGACTGCGCCACGTGTCACACCCCGCACGCGGCCCCCGCAAGCCTGGTCTTCGAACCGAAGCAACCTGCGCGCCTCGAGCGCGGCAGCGGGATGACCGAGTTGCCATGGCCGGCTGCTGGGTATCAGCCGGCCACCACTGCGTTCGTGCCGCTCGTGTCGCGCGAGGTGTGCGTCGGCTGTCATGCCCCCGAGGGCGCTGACCGCGCCGCGATCTGTCTGTCGCGCGAGTACCAGACCTGCTTCGACGAACACCGCGCCCCGGGTGAGCCGCCGGCGGATCGCGACGCGGCGTGGGCAGCCGCGCAGCGGGTGGTGCACGCGGGCCTGCGCGCGCCGGCGTCCGGCCCCGGCCCCGAGTTGTTCTTGGGCCTGGGACTCGTGGTGGCTGGGCTGGTGTTTGCCGGCGTGCGTCGCTTCGGTCGCCGCTCGGTAGCCGAGCGCGCGCTGCCTCCAGAGCTCGCGCCTCCCACGCGGCGCCGCCTGCCTCAGGTCGACACGACGACTTGCCTCGGCTGTTATGCGTGTGTCGACGCATGTCCGTTCGACGTGCTCGAAGTCCAGCGCTTCGTAGCCGTCGTGGCGCGACCCGATGCCTGTTGTGGACTCTCGTTGTGCGAGCAGCGTTGTCCGAACGGATCGCTGGTCATTCGCGAAGGCGAGCCGCTCACGGACACGCCGCGCCTCGACGCTGCGCTCGAATCCCTCGACGTGCCCGGCGTGTTCCTGGCGGGCGACGTGACCGGCCTCTCGCTGATTCGCAATGCCATCGATCAGGGGGCGCGTGTTGTCGAAACCATCAGCGCGCGCCGGCGAACGAAGGCGTTGGGCCGGGCCGCGGAAGAGCCGAACCTGTACGACCTCGTGGTCGTGGGGACCGGGCCCGCCGGCCTCAGCGCCATCCTCGAGGCTCACAAGTTGGGGCTGCGTGCCGTCGCGCTGGAGCAAGGCAGCGTGGCGGAGAGCATCCGCAGTTTCCCCCGGCACAAGTTGGTGCTCGATCAGGGAACCAGCGGATCCGGCTCACTCTGGCTCGAGCAGTGCCAGAAAGAGGACCTCGTCGCCAAGTGGACGCAGACCGCCCGGCGCGAGCGCTTGCCGATCCTCGAACAGCACCGCGTGATCGCCGTTGCACGTGTCGAACGGGGCCGCGCACGCTTTGCGCTGCGGGCCCAGGCGCCCGAGGGCGAGCGCGAGTTCTTCGGGGAGCACGTGGTGCTCGCCCTCGGGAAACGTGGCTCGCCGCGCAAGCTCGAGGTGGCTGTCCCGGAGGCATGGCACTCGCACGTGCATTACAGCTTGGTCGACGCGCGGCCGTTCGCCGGTAGGAAGGTGCTGGTGGTCGGCTTGGGTGACAGCGCCATGGAGGCTGCGGTCGCGCTCGCCGGGCAACCCGGCTCGGAAGTGACGCTGGCCGCGCGTGCTCCGGGGTTTCGCCGCGGCAAGGCACGCAACATCGAAGCGGTCGAACGGCTCACGGCGCAGGGACGCTTGACGCTGCTCTTCGACAGCTCGGTCACGGGGTTCACCGAAGAAGGCGTGACGCTTAGTGTCGCGGGTGAGCCGCGCGCGCTCGGTGTCTCGTCCCTGTTCGTGCTGATCGGCGCCCGCATGCCCTGGGAGTTTCTCGAGGCGCTCGGCGTGCGAAAAGGATCGGCAGCCGAGACTTCGACGGAAAAACACGCTACACCCGGAGGCGCGTGAGGCGTTCCGATAACAAGAGCCTGCTCACCGTCGGGTACGTAGAACAAGTAGACCTGCCCGAGTGGCGGGTCTACGCGCTCACCGCCAAGCTGGACACCGGCGCGCTCTCGAGCGCGCTGCACGTCGAAAACATTTCATGCTGGGAAGACGGGTGGATCACGTTCGATGTTCCGCTGGCGAGTGGCACACGCTCCCACGTCGAAGCGCGACTGGTGCGCCGCGGGCAGGTGCGGTCGACGAACGGCAAGGTCGAATGGCGGAACTTCGTTTCGACGCGCTTGTGCCTGGGGCCGATCGAGCGCGACATCGAAATCGGCCTGGTCGATCGCAGCAGCATGAACTACCGGATGCTCCTGGGGCGCGCAGCGCTTGCAGGGGGGTGCACGGTCGATCCAGCGCGCAGCTTTCTGCTGTAGCTCGCGCGCGTTTTGCGGCCGAAATGCTCCTGGCACCTGAACCGGCGGTCGAGCTAGACTAGGCGGCGCATGACTCGCGACGCAGAACCATACCTGGCGCTGGTCCTCACTCGGGCTAGCGAGCAGGCAGCTGCGTGGTTCGAACGGCAGGCCGAGGCGCTGACGATCGCGAGTTTTCCGGTCGCGTACGCCGGTGCTGGTCGCCGCCTCGGGGAGCACGCCGTCACCTTGGAGCCTGCGGAGCGCGAAGCGGTCGCGCGAGCAGGTCTCGAGTCGCCCGAGGGGTGGCGG
The DNA here is from genome assembly GCA_025937785.1 of Polyangiaceae bacterium. Taxonomy (GTDB): domain Bacteria; phylum Myxococcota_A; class Polyangia; order Polyangiales; family Polyangiaceae; genus JAICQQ01. The sequence goes on along the minus strand of JAICQQ010000005.1, from coordinate 23,887 downwards.
CTGTGCGACGTGGGGCGCAGCGCGCTGCTGCAGCGGGCGCTTGACGTGGCGCCCTCCGACCAGCATGAACCGTTCGTGACCCAGCTCTTCAAGCGCAGCGACAATCGTGAGCGCGAAGCATTGCTGAAAACGCTGCCAATGCTGCCCGAACCGGGCCGATTTCTGGCCACGGCGATCGACGCGTGTCGTTCCCACGTGCAAAGCGTGTTCGAGGCCATCGCCTGCGAAAACCGATACCCGGCGCAGCATTTCCCCGATCCAGCCTTCAATCAAATGGTGCTCAAGGCGTTCTTCACCGGGGTCAGTGTGAATCGCATCGTCGACCTCGGCCGCCGGGTGACACCCGAGCTGAGCCGCATGGCGCTCGACTACGCTAGCGAACGCACCGCGGCGGGTCGGCCCGTTCCCCACGATCTGGGGCTTGTCACGCTCTCTCGCGACGCGTAAAGCGCGCAGCCCAAGGACGAAACCATGAAGATGTTCGACCCTCACATCCATATGACGTCGCGCACGACGGACGACTATCAGGCGATGGCCGACGCCGGCATCGCGGCCATCGTCGAGCCTGCGTTTTGGGTTGGCCAGCCCCGAACGCACGTCGGCACGTTCGAGGACTACTTCCTGTCGCTCTTGGGTTGGGAACGCTTTCGCGCCAGTCAGTTCGGTATCAAACACTTCTGCACGCTCGGCATGAACCCGAAAGAAGCCAATCACCCCGAGCTCAGCGAAGGCGTGCTCGCGCTCTTGCCTCAGTACCTCGAGAAGGACGGCGTGGTCGCCGTCGGCGAGATCGGGTTCGACGACATGACGCCCACGGAGGAAGCCGTCTTCCAACGACAGATCCAGCTCGCGCTCGACGCCGACCTGCCGATCCTCATCCACACCCCGCATCGCGACAAGAAGCGCGGCACCGAACGCACCATCGCGGTCGTTCGCGAATCGGGCATCGCGCCCGAGCTGGTACTGATCGACCACAACAACGAAGAGACGTTGCAGCTCACGCTCGACAGCGGGTGTTGGGCAGGGCACTCGATCTATCCGCACACCAAGATGGACGAGCAACGCATGGTGAGCCTGGTGCAGAAGTACGGCAAAGAGCGCATGATCATCAACAGCGCCGCCGACTGGGGCGTCAGCGATCCTTTGAAGGTGCCGAAGACGGTGAAGGCCCTGCAAGCTGCCGGCATTTCCAGCGCCGACATCGAAACCATCGTGTGGACGAACCCCGCGAGTTTCTTCGCGCAGAGCGGGCGGCTCGAGGGCATCGATATCGCCCAGCCGGTGGACCAGCGCAAGCTCTGGGAGGGCAACTCCGTCTTGCGAGGGCAGGCGCCCCGCGTCGAAGAGTGACGGACGTCGGAGATTGACCGGAGTGCGCAAGACACTCGTGATCGACGTCGTCGGGCTCGCGGAGCATCTGCTCGGCGAAGCCACGCCGCATCTGAACGCCTTTGCGGAACAGGGTGTGCTGCGCCCGCTGACCACGGTCACGCCGGCAGTGACCTGCAGCGCGCAGTCGACGTTCCTGACCGGTAAGCTCCCCTCCGAGCACGGTATCGTCGGCAACGGTTGGTACTTTCGCGAGCTTGGCGAGGTTTGGTTTTGGCGTCAGTCGAACCGCCTGGTCGAAGCCAAAAAAGTGTGGGAGGCCGGGCGTGAGCGCGATCCGGCGTTCACCTGCGCCAATCTGTTTTGGTGGTACAACATGGTGACCAACGTCGACTGGGCGGTGACGCCTCGACCGATGTACCCCGCTGACGGCAGGAAGCTGCCGGACGTGTACACCAAGCCCGCGGCGCTGCGCGACGAGTTGAGCCAAGCGCTCGGCACGTTCCCGCTCTTCAAGTTTTGGGGCCCGGCGGCTGACATTAGCTCGAGCCGCTGGATCACGGACGCGGCGCTCCACGTGATGCGCAAGCATGACCCCACCTTGACCCTGGTGTACTTGCCGCACCTGGACTACGGCCTGCAGCGCCTGGGGCCCGACCTGACGTCGGCCCGCGTGCGCAAAGATCTGCGCGAGGTCGACGCCCTGTGCGGCGAGCTCATCCAAGAAGCGCGCGCGACCGGACGCAGCGTGATCGTGCTTTCAGAGTACGGCATCACGCGCGTGAGCGCCGGGGTCGACATCAACCGTGAGCTCCGGCGGGCGAACCTCTTGGCGGTGCGCGAAGAGCTCGGTCGCGAGCTGCTCGATCCGGGGGCATCCGATGCATTCGCGGTGGTGGACCATCAGCTCGCCCACGTGTACGTGGCAAACCCCGCTCGCATCTCCGAGGTGCGGCAGCTGCTCGAGAAGCTCGACGGCGTGGAACGGGTCCTCGACGCCGGCGAACAACGCGCGATCGGTGTGAACCACGGCCGCTCCGGGGAGCTGGTGGCGATCAGCCGTCCAGACCGGTGGTTCACCTACTACTACTGGCTCGATCCCGAGCGAGCACCCGACTTCGCCACCACCGTCGATATTCACCGCAAGCCCGGCTACGATCCGGTCGAGCTCTTTCTGGACCCCGCGATCACGCTACCCAAGCTCTCGATCGGGTGGCGCCTCGCCAAAAAAGCAGCAGGCTTTCGCACCCTGATGGACGTCATCTCCGCGGAACGTTCCGACCTGGTCAAGGGCTCGCACGGGCGCTTGACGGATGCCCCCGAGGAGGGCCCACTCTTCATGAGCGACAGCCCCCACCTGCTCGCCGATGGCCCCGTCCAGGGCGTCGACGTGCACGACCTCATGCTGCGCCACGTGTTTGGGGCTCAGGGGCGCTGAAGGCAGGAAGTTCGAAGCTGTCGCGCGAGCTCACGTGCCTGGGATGTAGCGCTGCGCCAGGCGGGTGAGGCCGGCGAAGGCGATCGCGGCGAGGGCGAGATCGACGGCGTCCCCGGCCGCGAGTAGGGTGGCGTCGAGCAGTGAGATGCCGGCGATCAGCCGCACCACGCCGCCAGGGATCGAACGGCCCTCGCGCCGCACCAGGAAACTCAGCGAGTAGACGAGCCAGATCGAATAGACGCCGGTGAAGGCCAGCACCAAGGGGTCGCTGAGTCCGAGCCAGGCGCCGTAGGCGACCGGTAGAGCGAGAAACCCGAGCGGCCACACGTTCTGGATGACTCGCAGGTTCTCTTGCTTGGCGGCGTAGGTGAGACCGATCAAGTGGCTGAGCAGCGCTGCGGCGCCGAGCCACACCGCTTGGCTCGGGGCGCCTGCTGCCGCGCAGGCAGCGGTCACGTAGACGAGCACCCGACACAGGCCCATCAACAGCGGGCTCAGCGGATTTCGCTTATGATGCAGATTGTACAGAATGATGACAGCGGCGAGCGCGAAGCCCGAGAGCAGGGTGCGGGGACCGTGCGCGGGGTCGAGCCCGCGAGCCATCCAGAAGCTCGTGCCCACGCCCAGGAGCAAGAGCAAGAACCCAATCGTGAACACCGTGCTGGCGCGTACGGTACCCGACGGTATCGGGCGCTCGGGACGTTCTTTCCGGTCGATCTCGCGGTCGAAGGCGTCGTTGAGGTACATGCCGCCGACGTAAAAGGCGGAGAGGCCGAGGCACAGCGCCGCGCTGACCCCGATCGGCAGCGCCAAGGTGGAAGCAGCCAGCGCGCTGCCCGCCAGGGTGTTGGTCCAGACCGTCGGCAGGTTCGAGACCCGGCCCAGCCTGAGCCAGACACCCAACGTCACGGGGCGAGCCGCTCCCGAACCCAAGCGAGCTCCCGCGCGATGGAGGGCACCAGCCCAGCGCTCCTTTGTTCCTCGGGCAGCACGTCCCAAGTATAGGTTTCAACTTCGATCTGGTTCGTGAACGGCGCTTGGCGCTGGAGCGCGAGCAAGTCGCGCAGGTACGCCTGCGTGTTGGTGAAGACGCCTAACGCTTCACGGTAGAGGGGCACGTGAAAGTGCACGCGCCACTCGCGGGCGGCGCGGGCCGTTTCGTTCCGGAATGCGTCGGGTAGATCGACGAAGCGGAGCAGTTCCCCCGTCGCGGTGCGGGCCACCACTTGGTGCAGGTAGACTGCCTCGTCGTAGGCGCTCAGCGCCGCCAGCGCCGGCTCGCTCATTTCTGGGATCCGGAGCCCGGCGCTGGCCTGGACCTTGGCGATGCGAATGCCGGCGGCGCTCAGGCTCGCAAGGGATTCGCTCGGCGTTTCGAACTGTACCGCCGCGTGACAGGTGTCGAGGCAGATGCCGAGGTGGCGACGGATGTGAGCCTCCGCTGACGCCTCGCTGATCGAGAGCGCGCGGGCCAAAGCCGACCGCGCGCTCGCCGTGAGCAGGTGAGCTTCAAAGAAGCGCACCAGCTCGGCGGTGGTTTCGATGAAACACGCGGGCTCCGGTTCCAGAGCGAGCACGATCTGCCGTCCCGTGGCCCGCTCGACCTGGGCGAGCGTCACCACCTGGTCGAGCAGCTGGGCCGCGATGCGCTCTTCTTGTGCGGGGCGCTGGATGTCGATCCTGAACCCGCCCGGGACCGTGCTGATGCTGCCGCTGATGTCATCGGGCAAAAGCGCGGCGAGGATCTCCACCAGGGCTCGGGTGTAGTCGCTGCGCTCGGACTTGGTCCAGTCGGGTTGGTACACGCGCGCCTTGACGGGTTCGCCGTGAAAACGGCCGTAAGGAAACCCGTTGATGGTGAACACGTACAGCTCGTGCGCGGCCAGAAAGGCGCGGAACTCGGCCAGCGCTTCGGGCCCGCGCAGCGTGGCGGCTGCTTCCGCCGACAGGCGCAACCCGATGCCGAACGCCAGCTCGGGGGCGATCGACCCGCGCACTGCCAGCACGTGCGTCCTCACGTTTTCGAACACGTCGGCCCAGGTTTCGCCGGCGTGAATGTTCGTGCAGTACGTCAGGTGGGTCGCGCCCACCTTCATTCCGCCGCCCCCGAAACCAGGGAGGGCAGGGCGCGTGCCGGCTCGGAGCTGCCGTAACCTGTCTTGAGCGTGCGGATCGCGCGTGCGATGAGCGTGGGGTCCATGTCGTGCCAATCGACGGCTTGTCCCGGTCCGCGCAGCAGCGTGACCGTGAGCTCGCCGCCCAAGTGCTCTTGGAACTCGCGGAGACCGTCGAGCACCTTGAGCGCGCCCGCGTCGTCGACGGCTTCGAGCTCTGGGTGGAAGGTGGGCAGCCCGATCTCTCGCAGTACGCCGTGGACGCGCTCGGCGATGGAGGCCGAGAGCAGCCCGACTTCGACCGAAACCAAGGTGTCGAGCGCCAACCCGATGGCCACCGCTTCACCGTGCCTGAGACGGTGCGCCGTGAGGCTCTCGAGCTTGTGCGCCGACCAATGGCCGAAGTCGAGCGGCCGAGCGCTGCCGAGCTCGAACGGGTCCCCCCCCGATTCGATGTGGCGCAGGTGCAGCTCGGCACTGCGCTCGACCATGACGGCGGTGGCTTGAGGCTCGAGGTTACGCAGTCGGGTGGCGTTCGCCGTGAGCCAGTCGAAGAACTCTGCGTCTCGGATCAGCGAGACCTTCACGGCTTCGGCGATGCCTGCGATGCGGTCGCGTCGATCGAGGGTTTCGAGGAAACGAGCGTCATTGAGTACGGCGAAGGGTGGCGCGAAGGTCCCGACGAAGTTCTTCAAGCCGAAGGCGTTGACGCCGTTCTTCACCCCGACGCCGGAATCGTTCTGAGACAGCACGGTGGTGGGCAAGCGCACCACACGCACGCCGCGGTGCGCCGTGGCCGCAGCGAAACCGGCCATGTCTTGCACGGCTCCGCCACCCACGATCACCGCAAACGATTGGCGATCGAGCCCGCGGCGCGCAATCTCCAGATGCAGCGCCTCGATGTGTCGCGGATCGTTCTTGACTTGCTCGCCTCCAGGCACGACCACGGGTGCTCCTGCGAGCTCGAGCGTCCCGACGTGCTGGTTGGCGTAGTGCTGGATCTGCTCGGAGAGCCGGGGCCACGCCCGCGCGACACCCTCGTCAATCACGAAGAAGGCACGGTGACACTTGTTGGGTTCCCGGCGGGCCAGGGCCAGGGCCAGGGCCGGATTCTCCGCATTGAACACATCCGACGTGAAGGTGACTTCGTAATGAAAAGGGACCGCGATCTGGACGTTGAAGCTAGTGGACATTGGGGTGTTCAAGCGGAGCGGAATGGCTTTCGACTCTGCTGAAATCTGACATGGTTCGGTCGAACCGCCATGCACGCGGCAGGTATGGTGCCGGTAGGCACGATCTCCAAGGAGCGAAGCCTCGAACACGCTGGATTTTTCCGCCATTCCAGGCGCTGCCCGCCGCATGGGCGTCGCCCCGGCCTCGAGGCCCAGGTTTTTCCGAAGCGCGGAAGAAAAAAGAAGCGAAGCCGAGAGATCCGGGCTTCGCGGCGAGCGTATTCATCCCTGAACCGAACCACTGAAAGCTCGACGCGGCGAGCGCCGTTGAAACGGGGAGAGTCATGAAAGTCAAAACCTTGGGCCTTTTGGCCTGCGCGGGCATGTTGCTGAGTAGTCTGACGGTGTGGTCACTCACCACACCCGCGGAGGGACCGATCACGATCGCGAACGACCTGCCACCGGACACACCGAACGACGATCCGCAGAAGCCTGCGCTCGACGCGGTCACGCAGTTCGTCGCCGGCAACACGCTCATGGTCGAAGGGCGCGTGGGTTTCAAGACGCGTGAGGCGAATCAGGAACAGGAAAACTTCGTCTTCCTCGACATCACCGCCAAGAAAGAGGCGCTCGGTGAAACGACTCCGCTAAACCTCGCGATCGTGCTCGACCGTTCGGGCTCGATGAAGGGCAAGCGCCTCGAGAACGCGCTGTCTGCCGCTCGCGGCATGATCGAGCGGCTCAGGGACGGCGACGTGGTGAGTCTGGTGACCTACCAGAACACAGCCGAAGTCAAAGTGGCGGCGACGGAGATCGACGGGCGCTCGCGCTTCGGGATCCTGCGGCAGCTCGACGGCATCACGGCGCAGGGCGACACATGTATTTCTTGCGGGCTCGAGGCCGCGAGCGAAGTCTTGAGCCGACGCTCGGGCATGGTCGATCAGGTGCTGCTGTTGAGCGACGGTGAAGCCACGACCGGCATCAAGGAAGAAAGTGCTTTCCGCACTCTGGCAGCGCGGATCCAGCGGCAAGGCGCCACGATCTCCACGATCGGCGTCGATGTCGACTACAACGAACGCGTGATGTCGGCGATCGCCGAGGAAGCGAACGGCCGTCACCATTTCGTCGAGAACGCGGGCAAGCTCATCAGCATCTTCGACGAAGAGCTGAAGAGCCTGGCCAACACCGTGGCCGACGAAGCCGAGCTCTCCGTATCGCTCGCGCCCGGCGTGCGCGTGCTCCAGGTGTACGATCGCTCGTTCCGCCGTCAGGGTGACCGGCTGATCGTGCCCATCGGCGCCTTCAGCGGAGGCGACGAACGTACGTTTCTGATGAAGGTATCGGTGCCAGCAGGCAGCGCGGGCACGCGGCCGATCGCGGACGTGCACCTCGCGTACCGGGACCTTACTCAAGGCCGTGCTGGCAGTTGCGAAGGCAGCCTGAGCCACGTGTTGGTCGCCGATCGCAGCCAGTTGTCAGCGCTCGACCCGCTGGTGGCGAACCGGGTCGAACGCAGCGAGACGGCTTCGACGCTCGCGAACGCGAACCAACTCTGGAAGGAAGGCAAGGCAGACCGAGCCCGCCATCTGCTCGCGCAAGCGTCGGAGAAGAAGCGAGCTGCGCGCACACAAATCCTGGCGACTCCGTTCGCGAGCGAAACGAAGGGTTCGGGCGATCTCGCGGCCGACTTCGACAAGCAAGAGCGAGTACTGGCCGAGGCTCAGGAAGGCTTCGCGGCGCCTCCGCCCGGGGCGGCCCCCGAACCTGCAGCCCGCAAGCCGAAGGCTGCCGTTCGGGCCAACCAGTCGGCGGCGCGCGAAGCTGGCTTTTAGCGGCGCGTTCACTGTGAATCCGCCTGCTCGCGCTTCTCGCGCGAGCGGGCATCTTGGATAATGGGTAAGGCAGCCCACGCTCGACCGTCGTCTGCCAATTCTTGACCTTGATGGAGCCGAGGGGTTCGGATGAACACGACCGGAAGTAGCGGAGGTTTGCTCATGACGCGCAAGCAGAGCGTGAGGCGAGGGTTGAGGATGATCGCAGTGGCCGCATTCGCGGGGCTGGTGGGGGCTGTGGTCGTCTACATCGCCACCAGAACGCCGCCACCCCAGGCCGCATCGGCGATTCAGGCGCGGCTGGAGCTCGCTGCGGGCGAAGTGTGGGTGACGCAGGGCGAAACCCGCGTGCGCGCTCCGAGTGGCACGGCGTTGATGGCACGGGCGCAGATCGCGACCGAGCCGGGCGCGCGGGCGCTGGTCCAGCTGCCCGACGGATCCAGGTTGTTCATGCGCGAGGGATCGCAGCTGCGGCTGGCCGACGACAAGGTCCTGCTCGATCAGGGCGAGTACTGGGTCGATGCGGCGCCGACCGATCGCAAGCCGCTGGTGCACGACGTGGACGGGGTTGCCGTCTCCGGGGCGGATGCCGGCATGAGCGTGAAGCGGGGCAAGGGCGAGGTGACGGTCTACGTAGCGCGCGGCATGGCGATCGTGAGCGGTGCGGGCGGGCGTGTCGAAGTGCAGGCCGGCGAGCAAGCGACGGTGAAGGGCAAGAGCGAGCCTCTGCTGCAGGCGGTGGCCTTCTGGGACGACTGGACCGGAGGCATGGCCGATCTGGGAACGGTGGCGCTGTTACCGGGGGCGGGGTCGGGCACCATCTATGGGGTGGATGCAGGCGCAGCACCGGGTGCGCCGGCAGAGCGCCTGCAAATCGCCAAGCAAGCGGTGCAAGCCGTGGTGCGGGGCGGGCTCAGTGAGACTCGCGTCGACCAGACCTTCTTCAACCCAGGCGAGCGCGACGTGGAGGGCTGGTACTGGTTCACGGTGCCCTCGGGAGCGAGCGTGACGGGCTTCTCCGTCGAAACCGACGGTGTGCTGGTCGACGGAGAGTTCATCGAAAAGAAGCAGGCCGCGCAACAGTACACCGCTGCGAAAGAGGGCGGTCACTCCCCCGCCATCCTCGAGTACGTCGACGGCAGCACCTACCGCGCTCGCATCTATCCGGTGAAGGCGGGCGCGACCCGGCGCGTGGTGCTGCGCTACCTGGAGCTCAGGACGGTGGCAGGTGGCAAGCTCGAATACCTATATCCGATGGGTACGGGCGAGCCGGTACGCATCGGCGAGTTCTCCCTGGCGGTCGATTTGGGGGACGCCGGGCAGAAGATGAAGATCTCCACGCTCGCGGACGCACGCGTGGAAGAGGGTGGACGCCGCGTGACGATGCGGCGCTCGGGCTACACGCCGCGCGCGTCGTTCCAGCTCGAGGCGGCGCTCGTCGAGAAGCGGCCACCGCTGACGGTCGCTCGCTTCAGCGCGGGCGGCGAGAGCGCGGACTACTTGCTCGCGCGCTACACCCCGGACGTCGATTGGGAGAGCGTGAAGGGCCAGCGCGGCGATGTGGTCGTGGTCGTCGACACCTCCGCGGCGGGCGACGAAGCCAGCCGCCAGCTGAAGACGGCGACGGCGGAAGCCATCCTGCGCGCTCTCAGCGACAGCGACCGCTTCGCGCTCGTGTCGCTCGACGTCAAACCCACGGTGCTCCACCCCCAGAAGGGGCTGGCGAAGGCGGCGGACTCCGAGATTTCGCGGGCGCTCGAGGCGCTCGCCGAACACGCCGCGGGCGGCGCTACCGACCTGGCGGCTTTGTTCGATGTGTCGCTCTCTCGCTTGCACGGCGCCGAACAGCCCGCGGTGATCTACGTGGGCGACGGGCTCGCGACCTCGGGCGAGCTCTCGGGCGAGCAGCTGAACGAACGTCTGCGGCGCGCGCTGTCGACGTCGCGCGCGCGTTTGTTCACGGTGGGGGTGGGCAGCGACGCCGACCACGCGCTCTTGGGTGAGCTGGCGCGGTCGGGCGGTGGAGAAAGCTTTCGGGTCGGAGGCCCCGACGAAACCACGGCGCGAGCGCTCGAGATCGCCGCGTCGCTCAAGGTGCCCACCATCACCGACCTGGAAATCGATCTTGGAGCCGGGCTCGACGAGGCCTTCGCGAGCGCCGACCGCAAGCTTACCAAGGGGTCGGAGCTCGTGGTGCTGGCGCGCACGCATCACAGCCTGCCCTCGCGGGTGAAGGTGAGCGGGCGCCTCGGGGGCGAGACGTTTTCGAAGGAGTACCCCACCAAGAGCGACGACGGCGTGGTGAACGCGCTGGTCCCGAAACTGTGGGCGGCGGAATACGTGCGGCGCCTGCTGGGCGGGGCAGGTGGGCCTGACGCCGAACGTGGAAGAGTGGTGGCACTGGGCATCGAATACGGCTTGATGACTCCCTTCACGAGCATCTTGGCGCTCGAGAGCGAAGCTGCGTTCGCGACCATGGGCATCCAGCGGAACTATTCGCCGCTGCGGGGGGTGAGGCTCACGGCGCTCGAGCCGCTGCTCGAGCGGCGGCTCGAATCCAGTTGGGTGTCAGCGCCCGCTGGGGTCGCGTTCGGCTGTGCGCTGTCGAGGGAAGCGCCCGACGAAGAGATGGCCCAAGTCGCTGCACCGCTCGAAAGGGCGGCGCCGCCGACGGTGGCAGCAGCCCCTCCGGTCGCCACGAACGCAGCCGAGACGAAACCGGGTGAAGGCACGGCCGAGGCGCCCCCGCAAGGCCCAGCTGCAGCGGCAGCGCCCGCCGAGCCCGAGGCCGAGAGGGCGGAGGCGAAGCTCAGCGACGACGAGCCGAGTCCTGCCCTGGGTGGCGGAGTTGCCGCGAAAGACCCTGGGGTCGCTTCTGTCGCGCGATCTGCGGCGCCGCGGCGTGCCAAGCAAGCCGCCGGGGCAGACGACGATCGTCCGGCCCCCGTCGCCAAGGGTGGCGGGGTTTCGGCGCATTCGGGCTGGTCAGCGCCGGTGGCGCTGGGGACGTGCAGCGACGCCGCCCGCCGTCCGCTGCCGCAGCGGGTGCTGCTGTGGAAGCAACGCTTGAAGGTCGCCGACGGGCCCGACGCCCTGGCCCAGCGCTACCTCGCGGCACGGCGCGCCTGTGAGCTCGACGACTGGCGTGCCGAGCGCACGTTCCTTGCCTTGATGCAGGCGCGGGTCGCGGACGCGGCCGCCGCGCGCCAGGTGCTCGGAATGTTCGACGACCGGCCCGAGGTAAAGAAGCACCTGGCAAGGCTGATCCTGCGCCGCAGCGTGGACGAAAACATCGTGCAGGCGATCGAAGAGACGTTGTTCGGGCGCGCCGTCGACTGGAACCTGGTCGATCTGGAGCTGCAAGCCGCCGAAACGCCCGAGGCGCGGCTCGAGCTCCTGCGACAGGCGATCGCACGTGCCCCCGAAGATCCGAACGGAGACATTCGCTTGGTCGGCGCGCTCGTCGAAGCCGGCAAGCGCGATCAAGCGGTGGCCGTGGGCCGGCGCTTGCGCGATCAGGGCTTGATGACGCCCAGCATCGCCCAGCGCCTAGGCGACGCGCTCGCGGTGGCTGGTTTTCGCGACGAAGCGGTGCGTACCTATTCCGAGATCGTGGAGTTCGACGCCGCGAGCACGGGGTCGCGGCGCTTGCTCGGAGACATCTTCCTGGGGCACGCCTGGTACGAGCCAGCGTACCGCCAGTACCGCACGCTCACCGAGCAGTCGCCGGGCGACGCGCTCGCGTGGCTGCGCCTCGCCGCGGCGGCAGCCGGAGTCGGCCGCATCGATGAGGCACTGCGGCTCGAGCGAAAGGTGGCGAGCGGCCAGGGCACGCCGGGCCCGAGCGATCCGCGCCTGTGGGCACGGCTGCAGTCCGCGCTGCGCCTGGCGAATCTGCTGAGCGACGGGAAGCAAGCGGCTGCGCGCGCGAGCGTGAAGCGCAAGCTCAAAGAACTGCAGCTCTTCAGTGGACCCGGCGAGCTGTCGATCTTGAGCTGGGAGAAGCTCGACCGCGACCTGGTGCTGGTGAGCCTCGTCGATGGCAAGGATGAAGCGCGCGGCGAGGCGACGGACGCCGCGCCCGCCGGGCTCTCAGCGCGCTTGATGACGCTGTCCGATGCGGCCGAGGTGGAGCTCGTGGCGCGGCTGCGTTCTGCCCCGGGGCAAAGTGCTCTAGCGCTCGAGCTCACCCGCATCACCTGGGACGGCAAAGACTTCGAGGTCGAGGTCGAGCCCGCGAAGCTCGCAGCGCGCACGACGCTCGCGACGCTCTGAGTCTGCATCCCCGCGCTGGTGCGTGCTAAGCTTTCGAGCGATGCCACTCGCGAAGCCGGGCGACCATCCCGATTTCTTCCGTTTGCCTCCGCCGCCCGGTGCGAGCCGCGAGAGCAGCATCGTACTCGACGATCAGGGGCGCTTCTGGCACGACGGCGCCCTGGTAGAACACCCCGGCATGGCGCGCGCGTTCGCCAGCTGGATCCAGCGACACCCCGACGATGGTCGCTTCATCTTGAGCAACGGGTTCGATTGGACCTACTTCACCGTGCGCGACGTGCCGTACTTCGTGAAGAGCGTGCGCGCGGTCGACGGCGCCCCCCTTGCAGAGTTGTCCGATGGGAGCGAAGAGCTGCTCGATCCGAGCACGCTCGAGGCGGACGCTAGCGGCGCCGTGTATTGCCGCGTGAAGTCCGGTGCGCTCGCAGCCAAGTTCACGCCGGGCGCCCAGACCGGGCTCGCTCCCTGGCTGGCCGAGTCCGAGTCGGGCGCGATCGAGCTTGCGGTCGGGGGGCGCCGTTTTCGGGTGGGCGAGAGGGGGGGTCAGGCGTCCGGCGGCAGCCACTGAAACTGCTGCCTCAGCAGGTACCCGCGCTCGCCGCCGATATTGGTGACGCTGAGCTTCGCCACGTAGCCCGCGTAGCGGTACTCGAACGCTGTCCGACGCAGGCGTTCTGGCGTCACGTGGGCCGTGCTCGGTGTTCCGAAGCTTCGGGTTTCTGGACCCACGCGGGTTCTGAGTTCGTCACGCAGCGTCACGAGTTCGCGCAGGGCGTGCGCTGCGGAGGCGTGCTCCGTCATCCAGTCGACGGCGACCAAACGCTGTTGCGCATCGAACTGAAGATGCGCGGATTCGGGTCCGGCGTCGCATGTGATCGCCGAGCCGCCGCGGGCGTCCGTGCAGGCGTAGCCGTGCTGACGCAGTTCGTGGGCCACTTCGGCGCGGCGGTTCGTGCCCAGGGTGAACTGACCTGCGACCGGCGTACGAGCGGCGACGGTCCCGTCGCGCGCAGCCAGGCGCTCGCGACGGAAGGCCTCCACTTTACTGGGATCGGCATGGTCGAGAGCGATCGGACAACCGGCGGCGTCGGCAAGCCAGCTCAATACGGGCTGCCCCCAGGGGGTGTGGGCGAACGCCACGAGACCCGTCAGTGCCACCCCCGTAGCGACGGTACCCAGCAAGATGCGGAAGCTGCGGCTCATGGACTGCCCTCTTCGTTCGAACATTCGTCACGCGCGTGATCGGAAGCGTCGCCTTCGACGACGTCGGGCTCCATGCCGAGCAACGCGGGCGCCGCGGCCTGGATGTCCGCGTCGTCGACGCCCGCCTCGGAGAGCCCGGCGACGACGTCCTCGATCAGCGCGTTGAAGTCGGCGCTACCGATGCCGAGCCCGCGATGGGCATCCACCATGCTGCGGCAGGGCAAGCCATTCGAGTCTTCCGCGCCCTGGTAGCTGACGCCTTCGCAAGTGAACAGCTCTTGCACCTGGATCGAAAGGCAATCGTTCACACGTGTCAATGCCGCTTCCGATAGTGTCGTGAAGAACGCGTTGATGCGGCAATCTTCGGCGATGGCGCCGATGACATTCGTGCGCACCACCTGATCGATGGCGCTCGATCCCCCATACTTCGCGCACAGGGTCTCCGTGGCCGCCGTCACGCCCTCGTCAGTCATCGCGTCGTCGCCGTCGTCATCGCAAGCCGAAAGAACGAGCAGACACAGCTTCAGGATGTTCGCCGAGAACCGTTGCATCGTTTCCTCCACGTTTGAGTTGCGCCCGGTGTGGGCTACTGAGGTGTGTACGAGGTGTTGCCCGCCGCGGATCATTCTTCACCGGCGATGTCCTGCTGCCCGGTGACGTTCATCCGACGATCAGGACGCCAAGGTCGCGAGTTAGTCGGTGGCGGGGGCGCAGGGGAAGGCGCCGGCAGCGTGAGGGCAATGGTTCTCGGGGGAGACGGCGGCGGCGTTCAGGTGGTACAGGCGGCACTGGAGCGAATCGCCTTCGACGATGGAGATGTCGAAGCCGCCGAGGTCGGGAACGTCACGGCAGCTGGCGAGGCAGGTCTCACGGGAGTCATAGTCGCTGCATTCCGCGAGCATCACGCTGCAGTACCCCTCGCAATTGTCGCCGCATACTCCGTCTCCGCCGGGGCCAGCCGCAGGGCACTCCGACCGGCGTTCGCCGGGAAAGTCGCGCGCGAGCTCGGCGTGGGTTAGACGACAGTGCGCGCTGTTGCCGCTCGAGTCCCCGGGAGCTCCGATATCGAAAGCCTCACATTGGCGTTCGCAGACGAACTGTGAGTCGTATACCGCCAGGGTACCGGGCTCTGGAGCGGTGCCACAAGCTTCGATCACGGTTCTGCAGAAGCGCTGACACAGCGTGAGCTCCCTGCCGGAGAGTCCCGCCGTCCCGAGAGCTGCGTTGCCTCCCGTCCCTGCATCCGCGCCGGGCGCGAGCTCGGCATCCTCCAACCCCAAGATCTGGCTGCACGCGAGCGAGGCAAACAGCAGGGCGAGCGCAGAACCTCGGAGCAGGCGTCGCAGCGTCACCACCTGCCACCGAACTCCGGCAATGAGTTCGTCTCGACGGCGTCGACCGCGGGTGCAGGTGTGATCGCCTGAAGCACGTAGTCGCAGGCGCTCTCGAGGCTGAACGGTCCCAGGCGGTCGAGCCGCGCCGCCAGCGTCTCGCCCATCAGGTGCTCCAGCACCAGGTAGGGCTCGCCGGAGTCGGGTGCCGCAGCCGAGGACCTCCACGATGTGCGGGCTCTCGAGCTGCGCCAGGGTGCGCGCTTCACGTTCGAGGCGCTCGGCGCGCTCGCCAGTCGCGCCCTCGTCGATGCGCAGCACCTTCACGGCGACGGGGCGGTTCAAGATCGAGTGCGGCGCTCGGTAGACGAGGCCCATGCCGCCTCCCCCCAGCTTCTGCTCCAGGATGTACTTTGTCGTCGATCACGCTCCCCACCAGGGGATCGCTCGGGCGAGTGGGTCGAGGCATCATGCTCGGCTGGTACGAGCCAGCCTCGCTATCGGATCGTCATGCTCGACCTTTCAAGAAAGGATTGAACAATTTCAGTGGCCATTCGCGGAAGCGCAGGCCTTGGTGCAGCACGCTGGCCGCGATGCAGGGCTCGCTTTCCGCCACCCAGAACTCGTGTTCGGTGTCGGCGACCATTTCGTGCAGGTTGCCCGGGCCGTGCCGCACGCCCGCGTCGTCGGTGTAACAGCCCTCGAGCACGAACACCTGCTCGAAACCCACGTGGGCGTGCTTCGGAAAATGGGCGCCGGGAGCGAAACGCACGAACGAGGTGCGCGCCGACGCGAGCTCGGGACCCGCGCTGACCATGACGCGTTCGACGCCCTTGAGACCCGTGCGCTTCCAGCTCCCGGGGTTCGCCAGTGCGGCCAGCTGCTGTTCGACCGCGGATTCTTCCAGATCGAAGAGGGCCGCGAGTCGCGAGAAGAACGGGGCGTAGCGCAGTGGCGCGACCCGAGTCTCGCTCAACAGGCGCGCTTCGAGGCTCGGGCTCGGAGCGCTCGCCTCGATGAGCGCGGCCATGCGGTCCAAAAGGTCGTTCGCTTCCCGGGCGCTGGCGCTCTTATCCACGTTGCCTGGGGTCTCGACGTCGGCGCCCTCCACTGCGGCGTCGTCGGCTAGGGCTTCGCGAATGGCTCGGGGGAGTCGCGAGTCGGTGCTCATCGTTCACCGGCCCCGGTCGCATCCTCTCCGAGGATGTCGCGCAAGGTGGTGAGCGCGGCCCGCGTGCGCGACTTGACCGTGCCCAGCGGGATCCCGAGGCGCACCGCGATTTCCGAAGCACTCAGGTCTTCGAAGTACGCGAGCAGCAGTACTTCTCGTTGGTTCTCGGGCATTTCGAGCAGGGTTTCTTGAAGGCGTCTGTGGTCCTCGTAAGCCGGTGAAGGCACACTGGCGTCAGCGGCGTGCTCCGTTGGTACGATTCTGCGGCGTCCAGCGGATTTGATCTTGTCCAGCGCGCGGCTTCGCGTGCGGGTCGTGAGCCACGCGCGAACGCTACCACGTTGGGGTGCGTAGTCTGCTGCATGCCGCCAAGCCTCGAGAAAGACGTCGTGCAACAGATCCTCGGCCTCGGCCTTGCCGCCGAGCATTCTCAACAATAGACCGAGCAACTTGGGGGCGTGGCGGCCATAGAGTGACGCAAGGGCGGTGCTGTCCCCCTCGGCCATCCGCGCCACGAGCGCTTCGTCACTCGGATCCATTCGGTGCCTCTTGCTCTGTACGCATTCGTGGGCAGGCAGGTTGCGAAAGAGAGCACCTGAGAGCTGAGAAGAGGATGCCGGAGAACAGCCCCAGTGGAACTGTTCATGTGTTCAGCTTCAACTACTGCGCTTTTACCTCGTGGGTGCCTTGCACACCCAAAAGTCCTTGGCTAGACTACGCAGCGAAAATTCGGGTGGATCCAGGCGGGCCCAATTTGAAAGGGTCCGTTTTTTTTTATTCTTTGGTCAACCCTTCTGCCCGGTCAAGCCCTCGATGAATGTCGCCCACGAACACCTGCACGGCCTAGATCGCGATCGCGTGATCGCGGTGGTCGAGCCCGTGCTGCGCGCGCATAACGTCGATGGGGTCGAACTGGTCTGGCGCACCGATCGCGCGGGCTGGGTTCTCGAGCTGACCGTCGAGCGGCCGGGGTCGACCTTGCCTGGCGCGGGCGTCACCATCGACCTCTGCAGCGAGATTTCTCGAGATCTTTCGGCAGCTCTCGACGTGGCTGACGTGATCGACGCTCGTTACAGCTTGCAGGTCGGCTCTCCCGGTCTCGAGCGGTCGCTCTACCGATTGGACGATTATCGGCGCTTCGCGGGTCAGAAAGCGAAGCTCAGACTGCGCGAGAGCGTCGACGGCCAGCGGGTAATTCTCGGACTTTTGTCCGGCCTGGACGATGACGGCCAAGCCGTCGTCGTGCAGACGGATAGGGGCACACTGAACCTAGCGTTCAGCGAAATCGAAAGCGCTCATCTCGTGTTCGACTGGAACAAGGGAGAGCCCCGCGCTCGGGGACGAAAGCCCCAGCGCGCATCCGACCACGGGCGGAAAGCTCGCGCGTCGCGACGGAGCAAATAAGCATGGCAGCACCAGGCCTTACCGATAGTCTCGGGTCGATTGTCAATCAGGTTGCCGAAGAAAAAGGCATCGACAAGCAGATCCTCGTGGAAACGATGGAAGCGGCAATCCTCAAAGCCGCCCAGGCGGCCTTCGGCCCCACCCGAGAGCTGGAAGCGCGGTTCAACGACGACACTGGGAACATCGACTTGTTCCAGTACATGACGGTGGTCGAAGACGTGCAGGACCCCGAACGCGAAATCTCTCTGCCCATCGCGCAGAAGCACGGGCTCGACGCCGAGATCGGTGAAGAGCTCGGTTTTCAGGTGTTCTGGCACCCGAAGGACGCTGAGCGTGCCCGCCAACAGGACAAAGAATTCGGTGACGTGCTCGACATGTCGCAGGCGCGCAGCACCTTCGGTCGCATCGCGGCGCAAACCGCCAAGCAGGTGCTGCTGCAGCGCGTGCGCGACGCCGAGCGCGACATCATCTACAACGAGTACAAAGATCGGCAAGGTCAGCTGATCCGCGGCATCATTCGTCGCTTCGAAAAAGGGCACAACATCATCGTCGACCTCGGGCGCACCGAAGGCGTGTTGCCGTCGCGCGAGCAGACGCCGCGCGAGACGTACCGCCCTGGCGATCGCATCGTCGCGTACGTGAAGGACATCGACCGCGAAGCGCGCGGGCCGATGATCATTCTGAGCCGTAGCGCTCCGTCGCTCGTCGACAAGCTGTTCGAGGCCGAGGTGCCCGAAATCTACGAAGGCATCGTCAAAATCGTGAGCGTGGCCCGAGAGCCCGGCGCGCGCAGCAAGATCGCGGTGAGCACGCGTGACGCGGACGTCGACCCCGTGGGCGCGTGCGTCGGCATCAAGGGCTCCCGCGTACAAGCCGTGGTGCAAGAGCTGCGCGGCGAAAAGATCGACATCGTGCCGCACGATCGCGATCCAGCTCGCTACATCATCAACGCGATTCAGCCGGCAGAGGTGAACAAGGTCATCGTCGACGAGGCCGACCACCGCATGGAGTTGGTCGTGCCCGACGAGAAGCTATCGCTCGCCATCGGCCGCAAGGGTCAAAACGTTCGTCTCGCGTCGCAGCTGACGGGCTGGAAGCTCGACATCATCAGCGAGAGTAAGTTCAAGCAGATGGAGGAAGAGGCGCTGGGCGCACTGCGCGAGATCGAAGGCGTGTCCGACGATCTGGCGAAGGCCATGTATCGGCTCGGCTTCCGGGCGCTCGAGGAAATCGCCGAAGCCGGCCCCGAAGAGCTGGTTCAGCTCGACGGCGTGAACACCGAAGAAGAAGCGCAGGCGCTGAAGGGGGCCGCCGAAAGCGCGATGGAGCGGCTGCGCCATGCTCGCATCAAAGAAGCTTCGCAGCGCAGCGAGCCGCTCACGGAGCGCGAGAAGCTGCGTTTCGTGCGCGGCGTAGGTCTGCGCACGCTGCAGTTGCTCGAAGAGGCAGGCTACAAGACGGTCAACGACGTCTCCCGGGAAGATCCCGATCGCCTCGCGATCAGAACGGGGCTCGGCATCAAGAAGATTCGAGAGATCCAGCAGGGCGCGCAGTTCTTCCTGAAGAGCGAGGCGCACGAGATCGAAGAAGCACGCGCGCGCTACGCCGCCGAACTGAAGAGCCAGTCATCTGCCTCCGCCGAAGGCGGAGAGTGAGGAACCTGATTGACGAGAGCGAGCGCAACCCGGCCGCACACCGAGCCACAGCCCGGCGTGAATCCAGCCCGCCCCCCGCGGGTGGCGAAGGCTCGTTTGCGTTCGTGCGTCGCCTGCCGCCAGAAAGCGGCACCGGAACAGCTCACGCGCTGGGTGTTCGCGGGCTCGGGCAGCGTGCTGCCGGACCTGGGGCAGGGTGAGTTCGGGCGCGGCGCCTGGCTCCACCCTATCCCCGACTGTCTGCGCAAGGCCCCGGGGGGCTTCGGGCGCAGTTTCAAGACGCCGATCAATTCCAGTCCCGCAGAACTCGCGGAGCTCCTTGGCTCGGCGGCCGACCGACGAGTGGTCGCGCTTTTGGCAGCTGCCTATCGCAGCCGGAAGCTTGCGGTGGGCAGAACGGCGGTAGAGCTAGAGATCGAGGCCGATCGCTGCCGTTTGCTGCTCGTCGCCACCGACGCGAAAAGCGCGGCGCGCGCGACTCAGGTTCAGAAAATCGTCGCTGCCGGCGGCGCAGTCGGTTGGGGGACCAAAGAGCTTCTGGGTGGGCTCGTGGGCCGTACCGAGGCGGGCTTGCTTGCAGTTACGGATGATGGGTTGGCGAACGCCGTGAAAGCGACTATCGCCATGGCCCATTCCGCAAGGTTGGCCCAGAGCGTAGCCGATTCAGGCGCGGCTGGCTCGCGGCAGCGGGTATCACAAAGAAGCGATCAGAAGAAGTCTTCGACGGAGGTTGGATGAGCGGAAAACTGCGTGTCTACGAAGTGGCGCGCGACTTGGGCATGGATGGCAAGGCGCTCGTCGCCCTGTTGCAATCGGTCGGGTTCAGCGAGGTCAAGAACCACATGAGTGCCGTGACACCAGAGGTGGTGGAGCGCGTGAAGCGACACCTCAAGCGTGACACGGGAGAGAAGGTGGTCGAGGAACGCATCGCGCCGACCGTGGTCAAGCGCAAGGCGCGCCCACGCTCTGGCGCTGCAGAGTCAGAGGCCCCTTCGTCATCACCGGTTTCGGCAGCACCGCCACCGGCACAGGCTGTCGTGCGCCGCCGCCCCGCTTCCCGCACCGAGAGCGGTCCAGTCAGCAGCTCCGCCGCATCCAACGCATCCAACGCACCCGTCTCGGCTCCCGCGTCAGCGCCCGCTCCTTCGTTGCGCGACTCGGCAGAGTCCGCGGCTCCCCAAGTGGAGTCACCGCCCGCCCCCGAACCGTCCCGCCGCGGCGAGCCGGCTGCCGCCGCCGTCGAAGCACCCGTCGAGTCGACGGTTGCCCCTGTGTCAGCGGAGTCGCCTCCCGCTTCGGAACAATCACCTTCTCCGCCCCAGGCACCGATCAGCGAGCCCGCCGTCGCTGCGCCGCCGCCAGTATCCGAAACACCGGAGCCCGCCAGCGCTCCCCCCAGTATGTCGAAACCCGATCCCCAGACTCTTCCTTCTCCTCGTGCGGCTCACGCCCCCACTCGCTCGCCAGCGGCAGTCTCGTCCGCCGGAGTGTCGTCGGCCGGAGCGTCGTCGGCGACCGCCTCTTCCGCGTCCGCACCCGTGGTACAGCAGCCCCCACCGCGACCCGCGCCGAAGACCGGTATCGATGTTTGGGAGGGCAGGCCCGGCGTGCCCATGCCGAAGGCACCGCTTCGCGGCGGTCCCGGACCGCGTCGTGTGGAGTACAACGCCAAAGCGGGCACTGGCGGTCCCCCCGGAGCGCGCGGCGGCGGTCGTCCAGGCATGGTCGGCGGTCGCATGGGTGGCCGCGGCATGCGCCCGCGCGGTATCGGTTCGCTTTCCCGCGCCAAGGGCGCCGGCGGGCCTGTCACTCAAGAGCGTTCTGCCCACAAGAAGGTCGTCCGCATCGAAGAGACCATCGGACTCCAGGCGTTGGGCGGGAAGATCGGCGTCAAGGCCACCGAGCTTCTGATGACCTTGATGCGGCTCGGCATGACGGGCGTGAACATCAACACTACCCTCGACGCCGACACCGCGAAGATCGTCGCCAACGAGTTCGGGTGGGAGGTCGAGGACGTCGCCGTCAGTGAGCAGGACGCGATCGTCGCCGCTCAAGCGAGCGAAGCAGGCGAAGAAGCTTCTGAGAATCTCGTGCCGCGACCCCCGGTCGTGACCGTGATGGGCCACGTCGACCACGGCAAGACCAGTTTGCTCGATCAGATTCGCAAGACCAACGTGGTCTCGGGTGAAGCCGGCGGCATTACACAGCACATCGGTGCGTACAGCGTGAAGACCGCCCACGGCCCGCTCACGTTCCTCGACACCCCGGGCCACGAGGCGTTCACGCAGATGCGCGCGCGCGGCGCGCAGGCGACCGATATCGTGATCCTGGTGGTGGCGGCGGACGACGGCGTCATGCCGCAAACCAAGGAGGCGATCGTCCACGCTCGAGCGGCCGGGGTCCCCATCGTGGTGGCCATCAACAAGGTCGACAAGCCCGATGCGCAGCCCGAGCGCGTGCGTCGCGAGCTCAGCGAACAGGGCCTCGTGCCCGAAGAGTGGGGCGGCGACATCCTGTTCAACGAAGTGAGCGCGGTCACCCGCCAGGGCATCGACGAGATGCTCGACAAGGTGGTGCTGCAAGCCGAATTGCTCGAGCTCAGGGCCAACCCCGACAAGCTCGCAAGCGGCATCGTCGTCGAGGCTGAACTCGACCGTGGCAAGGGTCCAGTCGCGACCGTGCTGGTCACGGACGGCACGCTCCAGCGCGGCGACGTGATCCTGGCAGGCGCGGCCTACGGGCGCGCGCGCGCGATGATCGATTCGTCGGGCAAGCAGGTGCAGTCCGCCGGCCCTTCGACGCCGGTCTCGCTCGTCGGCTTGAACGAAGTGCCGACCGCGGGCGACCATGTCTACGTCATCAAAGACATGAAGACCGCCCAAGAGCTCGCCGAAGGGCGCAAGACGAAGGCCAAGGTCAGCCTGGCGCCCTCGCAGGGCAACAAGCCCCGCAACTTCGAGGAGCTGGCAGCGCTGATGAGCGAAGCCGATCAGCTCGAGCTGAAGCTGATCATCAAGGCGGACGTTCAGGGCTCCGCCGAGGCCGTGTCCGATTCGCTCAGCCGTCTGTCGGGTGACAAGGTGAAGGTCACCATCGTGCATTCCGCGGCGGGCGCCATCACCGAGAACGACGTCAACCTGGCGGTTGCGGCAGAAGCCATCATCATCGGCTTCAACGTGCGCCCTGCGGGCAAGGCACAGAGCTTGGCTCAGCGCGAAGGCGTACAGATTCGCCAATACAGCATCATCTACAAGGTCGTCGATGAGGTGAAGGCGGCGATGGAAGGCCTGCTGGCGCCCAAGATGGTCGAAAAGGCCACGGGCAAGGCCGAGGTCAGGCAGCTGTTCAAGGTCAGCAAGGCGGGCATGATCGCGGGTTGCATGGTCCTCGAAGGCAACGTCAAGCGCTCCGGCGGCGTGCGGCTGATGCGCGGCGGCGCCCAGATCTGGAGCGGGAAGCTCTCGAATCTGAAGCGTTTCAAGGACGACGTGCGTGAGGTCAAAGAGGGCTTCGAGTGCGGTATGTCGCTCGATGGCTACAACGAGATCCAAGTCGGCGACATCATCGAGGCGTTCGAGGTCGAAGAAGTCAAGCAGTCGCTGTGAGCGCCGTGACGGCGGTCCAGGGCAAACGGCGCGGTGCTTGTGAGCGCCGCGCTGCGTGCTAACCTCGAGCATGTTCGTAGGCGTCGCTCGCGTCGTGCTCCGACTGCCCTGCGCGCGGTCTCTCAAAGACCGACGCCGAGTCGTCAAGAGCTACAAGGAGCGCTTGAAGGCGCGCTTACCCGTGGTTGTCGCCGAGCTGGGTGACGTCGAAAGCTACCAGCTCGCGACGCTGGGGCTGTGTACGGTGAGCGGCGAGCTCACGCTCTGCGAAGAGGTCTTGCAAAAGGCGCTCGGTATGGCCCGCTCGCTGGCAGATGCGCTGCTGATCGACTCGGCGCACGAGGTGATCCCGTTCGGCGCCCGCGGCAGTTCGGTGCAAGGTGGGCTCGAACAATCTCTCGAAGAGTCGGTGCTGACCGACAAGTATCAGGACGAGTGACCGTGACCGGTATCCGTGGCCGCCGCGTGGCGGAAAGCATCAAAGAGCACCTGACACAAGCCTTCGTGCGCGAGCTCGGCGATCGCCGGCTCGAGCACGTGGTGGTCACCAACGTCGAGATCCCCGATGATCTGGGCGTGGCCTGGATCTCGGTGCGCCTGCTCGTGGGCGATGATGACGAGAACCAGCGCAAGTCGACGCTGAAGGCGCTAGCGCGCGTCGCCGCCCGTCTGCGCCGTTCGCTCGCGCCCAAGCTCCGTATGAAACGCGTCCCCGAGCTCCGCTTCGCCTACGACACCGGGCTCGACCACTCCCGCCGCGTCGACGAAATCTTGCGCGAGATCGCCGCCGAGAACAGCGCCGCTGACCCGGTCCCCAGCGACCCCGATCCCGACCCCAACGCCTCCAACCAAGGCCAGTAGCCAGTCCTTCGGCGAGGACGGTCCGCATGAGTTGGAAGGTCATCCGCGAAAAAGGCATCAAGCTCAAAGGCATGACGCGGCGTATTTCCGAACCGGAGGTGGTGGCGTTCCTGCGGCCGATGGAGCAAACGCTCGTGCTGCTCCGAGAGTCGGGCTCCGTCCATCTGACAACCTTTCACGACGGGCAAGCGATGGATCTCCTCGTCGAGGACGCTGACATGGCGCGAGCTTCGGTGGCCTATCTATTGTCGTGCGGGCTCGAGGTCTTCGACGACCTCGACGCTGCGCGAGCAAGCGTAGAAGCGCGAACCGAATCGGTGCTCGATCGCGCGCGTCCCAACCCCGACGAGCCATAGCCCGACCCCCGCAAAGCGCGAAGCCCAAGTCCCCAGCCCCGCAAGCGCGAAGCGCGAGCCCCCACAACGGAGGAGCGGCGGGGAGGGGACCCGGGAGGAGGGACGGGGAGGGCCCGGGGGGGGCCGGCGCCGGGACCCCGG
>JAICQQ010000339.1 GCA_025937785.1 Polyangiaceae bacterium | reverse complement strand
GCGAAGCGCAGGGCAGCTACTTGTAGTCCTTAGCGGAAGGCCCCAGCAAGGTCCCGCAAAGCGTCTTGCACTTGACGTCCTTGTCCTTGCACTCGCACTTGCCCTGCTTCTTCTTCTCGATCGCGTCCTTGGCTTCGGCGACGGTGACGCCGGCGATGCGCTCGACGCGCTCCATCTTCCAGTCGTCCTTGCGCTGCTTCGACGTGCGCGGATCAGTGGCCGCGCCGTCGGGTTCGGCACAGCAGCGAAAGCCGAGGAAGTAGTAGTAGAAACCCTCGTCGTGCGTGTAGATCTTGGGGCGGCACTGGTTGCGGACGCCCTTGTACCAGGGCCCGCCGGTGTGAACGCTGTCGTACTTGCCGCGCCAGCCCGCGTCGTAGGTCTCGCTGGAGACGACCTCGTCCGTGTTGCCGGGTAGGTCGGCGACGCCGAAATCGCTGATGCACTCGGGTTGGCTGCCGCTGCGCACGCCCTTCCACAACCGAGCCAGCTCATCGGGGTCGCGCTGCGCGACCTTCTTCATGTCGGGACCGTCCCACATCACGTCGCCGTGACACTTGTTGGTGTCCCGCACGTATCCGTAAGGGAACGGCTTCATCTCCGGCCCTTCGCAGGCCAGGGTCCATTCGCTCTCGGTGCAGAGCCGTTTGCCCACGGCAGCGCATTTGATCTGCGCTTGGTGGAAACGGTTCATCACCTCGGGGCGTTCGCCCTTCTGATTGGGCCAGTCGTAGGTATCGATGCAGTAGCGCTTCTTGACCTTCTCGCCCACGCAACGACTGACGGGTTCGAACTCTTCGCACACGGTCTTCTTGTTCGACTCGTCGTACCAGCTCTTCTTGCAGTCGTGTTCGACTTCGGTGCAGTACTCGCCGTCGACCAGCTTCATGTCCGCCGGACACGCCGCGGGGCCCTCGGCAGCTTCTGGTGCTCCGCCGTTCGGGGTGGCAGGAGGCGCTGCGAGGGATGCAGGGTCGACCGCATCACCCGGCGGCCCCGGCGCCGCAGCGCCACCAGCCGTCGTGGGCTCGGTACCCGGCGGCGCTGCGGGCGCGACGGGTTCGGGCGTCATCGAACTGCAAGCGAGCCCGCACAGGGGCGCTAGCAAGAGCCAACCGAGTATGCGCATGGACTGGGACGGCTCAGGTGAGATCGGGCACGGGCGCCACGTCGACGACGGCCTCTTCGTGTCGGTCGCGCACCTCGGGGTAACGTGTCTTTTGGCTTTTTTGCAGCTTGATGATGCCCAACGCATTGAGCACGCGCATGACCTGCCAGGCGGGATCCAGCTCGAACCAACGCACCGCGAAGTTGGGAGATGCGCCGTATTTGTGGTGATTGTTCTGGAAGAGTTCGCCGAGCGTCACGAAATCGACGATCAGCGTGTTCTTCGAGTCGTCGCCGTTGGAGAAGTTCGAGTAACCGTAACGGTGGCCGCACCAGTTCACGATGGCGCCGTGGATCGGGCCCATGATGAAATGCGCCGGCAGCAGCAGGTACCACCACGCCGAGGGCGCGAACGCGACGTAGAACGCGATGTACGCGCCGCTCCATGCGAGCCGCCCGGTCCACGACTGACCCAGCTTGTCGAGCGCGGGCCACTCGGGCGTGCCACCGTCGAAGCGCGCCTCGGGCTGTACGCGATAGTAGGCGAAGTCGTCGTAGGCGTGCTTGGTCTGCCACATCATGGCGAACACGTTCTTGTGGAAGCGCGGTGAGTGCGGATCACGCTCGGTGTCGCTGAACGCGTGATGCATGCGGTGCAGGATCGCGTAGCCCCGCGGGTGCAGGTAGCTCGGCCCCTGAGCGAAATAGGTCATCAAATGAAAGAACCGCTCCCAACCCTTACTCATGGTGAACATGCGGTGAGCGCCGTAGCGGTGGAGGAAGAACGTCTGACAGAACACCGACGCCATCCAGTGGCCTACGAAGAACGTAATGATGATCCAAGCCATTTCGGTGGTGCCGAAGCTAGCCCTTTCCCCGGAAGAATGCTGTCATGCTTCCGTCATTTCGCGTGGCAGGGCTGCGAATTCGTGGCGCAATGCGCCAAATCGGCCCGCGGGCCGCTCAGTTGGATCCCGGAATGGGCTCGGCGCCGGCACCAGCCTCCGGCGGCTTCGCCAGCCGCTCGATGCCCCGCGTGAGACAGCTGACAAACCGCGTGAAGCGCGGCCAGTCGACGCTGGCAGGCGATCGCCCCGAGCCCGCCGAGCGCAGTGATTTCGTGTCACTCACCACCAGGGCGGGCAGCCCGCTCTCGCGGTAGGGCCAGTCGTCGGCGGCGAGAGGAGGGTCGCCGCCACCCGCATACGTGCGCAGCACGAGCTCGAGCTGGGGTTCCC
This sequence comes from Polyangiaceae bacterium, assembly GCA_025937785.1. Taxonomy (GTDB): domain Bacteria; phylum Myxococcota_A; class Polyangia; order Polyangiales; family Polyangiaceae; genus JAICQQ01. Next base: position 4,751 of record JAICQQ010000339.1, on the reverse strand, counting down.
GGTCGCAGCCGGCACTCAAGATGCGGCTGGCGCTCGCGGCCGACTGCGAACCCAGCAGCAACAGGAAGTTGCCGACCTGGGGCAGCGGCACGTCGATCCCCGAGATGCTCCGCTGCGACCCCGGCTTGTCGCTGAAGTAGCCGAGCGAGTCTAGACTGATCATCGCGGTCACCGCGTCGCCGCGCGCGGCGAGCTGCCGAGCATGGCGCAAGCTGCCCATGCTCTCGCTGCGAAAATGCGGCGGCTCACCCAGCGCGTACGCCACGAAGCGCAAGCGTCGTCGCGGGCTCGAGTCGCGCAGGGCGCGCGCGACCGCGAGCAGCGCCGCGACCCCCGTCGCTGCATCGACCCCGGTTCCCGCTGGCGGCGAATCGTAGTGGGCTCCGATGATGATGCTTTCGCGACCGAGATCGCTCCCGCTCACCGACACCTCGAGGTTCTGCGCCACCACCTCCCCGACGTCGTACCCCTGTCGAACGAGCGTGTAGCCCATCTGCTCCCACTCGGTGGCGACGTAATCTGCCGCGTCCGCGAGCTCCCAGGCGCGACCGAGCGAGCGCTCGCCGAGCTGGGTCGAAAGGTGCTTCACGTGGGCTTCCAGCTCTTGGCGCAGCGCTTGCTGTTCGGCGCTGAGCGGCGCGGCCGTTTGGCTGGGGTCGGGCGCAGCCACCGCCACCGTGCTGGGCGGCGAAACTACAGCGCGCGCTTGGGACGGGGGCGCACAGCCGAGGCTCAACGTGAGCCCGGCTAGCGACAGCCACCCGAGGAAGCCCGGCAAAATCCCGGCCTCGCTCCCCGAAGACGGAATCTTTCTTGAGCGGTGTCTACTCGACAAGTATCGTTCGGCTCCTTTGACGGTCGACGAAAAAAAGCTGCCCCTGGTTGGCGTGATCATGGGCTCGAAGAGCGACTGGGAAACCATGCGCCACGCGGTTATAGCACTCGAGGAGCTCGGTGTGCCGCACGAGGTCCGCGTGGTTTCGGCGCATCGTACGCCGGACCTTTTGTTCGAGTATGCGGCTTCCGCCGAGGCGCGTGGCCTCGAAATCATCATTGCCGGCGCCGGTGGGGCAGCCCACCTGCCCGGCATGACCGCTGCCAAAACCTGTCTGCCGGTCTTCGGCGTACCCGTGGAGTCCAAGACGCTGAAAGGCATCGATTCACTGCTCTCCATCGCCCAGATGCCCGGGGGCGTCCCCGTAGGCGCGCTCGCGATCGGCAAGTCGGGGGCGAAAAATGCAGCGCTGCTCGCGGCCGCCGCCCTCGGCAACAAGCACCCCGAAATTCGTGCTGCGCTCAAACGCTTCCGCGAGGCGCAGACCGAAGCGGTGCTCGCGGATCCCGACCCCAGGGCCACTGGGCCATCGCCTGCGAGCTAACGTGAGAGTCGGTGTCCTGGGAGCCGGCCAGCTCGGACGAATGCTGGCCTTGGCGGGTTATCCTCTGGGGCTAAAGTTCCAGTTTCTAGATCCCGCGGCGGGCTCGCCGGCGGGCCAAATCGCCCCGCAGACAGTCGCTGACTACGACGACCCGGCGGCGCTGGCAGGGCTCGAAACCTGCGACGTGGTCACCTTCGAGTTCGAGAACGTCCCCGACCAAGCCGCAGATAGGCTCGCCGCCGCCACGCGCGTGTATCCGCCCCCCGCGGCGCTGCGAGTGTCGCAAGATCGGCTGGTCGAGAAGCGCTGCCTGGCCAGCCTGAACATCGCGACGCCGCGCTTCGAACCCGTGCACGACGAAGCTTCATTGCGGCAAGCCATCGACCGCCTGGGCTTACCCTGCGTGCTGAAGACGCGGCGCTTCGGCTACGACGGCAAGGGCCAGTGCGTCCTCTCGCATGGCTCCGATCTGCCAGGAGCCCTGGCGCTCGTGGGGCAAGGCCCGCTCATCCTCGAAGAATTCGTCGCGTTCGATCGCGAGCTGAGCATCGTCGCGGTGCGCGCGCAGGACGGCAGCGTGGCGAGTTACCCGTTGATCGAGAACCGGCACGAAGGCGGCATTCTACGACGCAGTACCGTGCCCAGCGACACTCAGCCAGCCGTCGAACAAGAAGCCGCCGCGAGCGTGCAGCGCCTGCTCGAGCACCTGAACTACGTGGGGGTGCTCACCGTCGAGTTCTTCGAGGTTGCCGGCAGGCTCCTCGCCAACGAATTCGCGCCCCGCGTTCACAACTCGGGCCACCTGACCATCGAAGCCGCGCGCACGAGCCAGTTCGAGAATCACCTGCGCGCGATCACGGGGCTGCCGCTCGGCGCCACCGACTGCCCCGCCCCGGCCGCGATGCTGAACCTGATCGGAACCCTGCCCGACAAAGCCGCGGTGCTGCGCGTCGCCGGCACGCACTATCACGACTACGGCAAAGAGGTCCGCCCGGGCCGCAAGGTCGGACACATCACCATCACCGCGAACACCCGCGCCGAGCTCGAAGCGCGCGTCGCCGAAGTATCGGCGTTGCTTCACCCGTCTTCCAGGTGAGCATCGCTCGAAGCCGCGCGCCCCGTACTCGCGCCCGACACTGACGAGCCACGCGGCCTGTACTCGCGCCCGACACGGACTCGCGGCCTGGACTCGCGCTCGCACTGACTCGCGGCCTGCACTCGCGCCCGCACTGACCCGCGGCCTGCACTCGCACCTGACACCGACGAGCCACGCGGCCCGTACTCGCGCCTGACACCGACGAGAGCCACGCGGCCTGCACTGACTCGCGGCCTGCACTGGCGCCCGACACTGACTCGCGGCCTGTACCCGCGCCTGACACTGCCACGCGGCTCGTGCCGCGCGCTACCCCGCCGAGGCGCGGAGGGGATCCTTCGAGCACCGCTGAAAAATGTCCATCGCGCCGTTCTGATCGCGGATGTTGGATGAGTGCTTTAGTATATACATGACCGCGCGAACGTCAAGGTGTCCGTGTCGACTTACGAAAGTTCTGGGTCGTTGCTATTCGCACGTCACGGGGGCATTGGGTGCGGCGTGCCGAAACACGGATGCGCCACGTGAAGACAATGAGTATTCAGTGAGAATTGTCTTGACGCGATCTTGGTGCCCATGAGTGACGCGCTGACGCCTCCGAACGCACCGCGACGAGGTTTTTCGCCGAACTTCTAGCGAAACTGCGCTGTTGGGCCTACCAGTGCCTGCAATCGCTAAGGTGTAGCGCTAGGGCCGCCTCGGCGCGACGAGTGCCTGGAAAGTCCATGGTACACATGGGTATGCCTGCAACGCATCCACCCGAGCCTTCGAACCCACGACTGGAACGACTGGAACGACTGGAACGACTGGAACGACTGGAACGACTGGAACGACTGGAACTACTTGGCGACCAGGCGCTACTCACTGAATTTGCTGAGCTAGTGCGGCAAGATCACCACCACGTCGCGAGCCTGCTCCGGCACATCGACGTCATCGATCGGCGGAAGTTGTGGGCCAGAATGGGACATTGCTCGCTGTTCGATTTTCTGGTGAGGCGCTACCACCTGTCAGAGTCCACGGCTGGCAAGCGCATCGGTGCCGCGCGCACTGCGCGCCGCTTTCCCATCTTGTTCACCATGGTAGCTCGCGGTGAGATCCATCTGAGTGGCATCCACCTCTTGAAGGCGCACCTGACGCCGGAGAACTACGAGCAAGTGCTGGCGCTCGCCAAGCACAAGACCATTCGGGAGTTGAATGAGCTGGTGGCGCGCCTGGCGCCCCAGCCCGATGTCCCCACGATGCTGCGGGCGCTCCCGAATCGCCGGGGCCCGGCGCCGACACCTGCACTGTGTCCGCCTCGAGGCGATCCGGACCCTTCGCCCCTCGCTCCTGGTCGCTACAAGCTGCAAGTCACCATCAACCAAAGCACCCGCGACAAGCTCGAGCAACTCCAAGACTTGCTCGCCCACCAGATCCCCAAAGGCGACCTCGCCGTGATCCTTGAGCGCGCGTTCGACGCGCTTTTGATCCAGATCCACAAGCGCAAGACGGGCATCACTGCCAAGCCAAGAGCACCTCGAGCGGCACCACCTCCGGCGGCACCACCTGAAGGTCCCGCCGCACCACATTCAGCCGCACCACCTCCAGCGGTGGCACCTCCAGCGGTAGCACCTCCAGCCGCACCACCTCCAGCGGTAGCACCTCCAGCGGTAGCACCTCCAGCGGTAGCACCTCCGGCGGCACCACCTGAAGGTCCCGCCGCACCACATTCAGCCGCACCACCTCCAGCGGTGGCACGTCGAGATCGAGCTCGCGTCGGGGACTCTACGCCGACCGGTAGACGGACTCGCGCTCTCCCAGTCGCGTCCCGCCGGGAGGTGTGGCCCCGCGATGATGGGCGCTGTGGTTTTGTCGGCGAGGACGGCCACCGCTGCAACGCGACACGCGGCTTGCAGTTCGCTCACAAGCAGCCATGGGCCAAAGGCGGAGCGAACACGGCGGAAAACATTGGCCTCAGGTGTCCGGCGCATAACGCTTTGGAAGCCGATCGTGACTACGGAGCAAGCTTCATGGCCCACCAGCGCGAGCGGGCGCCGATGAAGGGCGGGCGCCGATCAAGGGCGGAAGCCCATGAAGGGCGGAAGCCCATGAAGGGCGGAAGCCCATGAAGGGCGGGCGCCGATCAAGGGCGGAAGCCCATGAAGGGCGGAAGCCCATGAAGGGCGGGCGCCGATCAAGGGCGGGCGCCGATCAAGGGCGGGCGCCGATCAAGGGCGGGCGCCGATCAAGGGCGGGCGCCGATCAAGGGCGGGCGCCGATCAAGGGCGGGCGCCGATCAAGGG
>JAICQQ010000323.1 GCA_025937785.1 Polyangiaceae bacterium | reverse complement strand
CTAGCCTCGGTCTGCGCTAGCCTCGGTCTGCGCTAGCCTCGGTCTGCGCTAGCCTCGGTCTGCGCTAGCCTCGGTCTGCGCTAGCCTCGGTCTGCGCTAGCCTCGGTCTGCGCTAGCCTGCTAGGCGTGGCCCGCGTCCGGCGCTAGCCTCGGTCCGCCAGCCGCTAGCGTTTTGCCCGCGGCAGCCACGCGATGAGTGGATGGTTCGAGACAGGTGCCCGGCGACACCCTAAGCGCGAGCGCCGTTCTGCGTGGGCGCTTCATCGACCCACGCTTCATCGACCCACGCTTCATCGACCCACGCGCTAGCAACGCACGCGCTAGCAACGCACGCGCTAGCAACGCACGCGCTAGCAACGCACGCAATTGCGCCCGGCGGACTTTGCCGCGTAGAGCAACTGGTCGGCTCGCTCGAAGAAGTCCTCGGCGCCCTCGCTGCTTCCTGGAGCCCGTTCGGCCACCCCGAAGCTGAGAGTGATGGGGATGTGGACCTCTTCGAAGGTGAACCTCGATGCGGCCACCCGCGTGCGCACCTGCTCCGCGAGCTCACACGCCGTGGCCAGCGACTCACCCTCCAGCAGGATGCCGAACTCTTCGCCCCCGAGTCGACCGTACAGGTAGCGACCGGCGAGCACGGCCTCGACGATGGCCGCCAACTGTTGGAGCACGGCGTCGCCGGCGGTGTGACCGTGGGTGTCGTTCACCCGCTTGAAGTGGTCGATGTCGAAGACGATGAAGCTGACGGCCTTCGGCTTGGCACGCTCCATCATCAGGGCGACACGGTAGGCCTCCTCGAAGCTGGCCTTGGTCCGTGCGCCGGTGAGCCCGTCGTGGTGCATCAGGCGCTGAAACTCTTCGTGGTACATCGCTTCGATGTTGCCACCCGCCAGATACTTGAGCAGCGCCTTGCCGATCTGGATCTGATCACCGTCACGCAGCACCCGTTCGCCCACGCGATGGTGGTTGACGAAGGTGCCGTTCGTGGATCCCTTGTCTACCAACCGATGCTGGCCGCCGGACCACTCGACTACCGCGTGATGCCGGCTGACCGAGTCGGCATCTAGAATCAGCGAGCAGTTGGAACCGCGGCCGATGGTCAGGGGCTGTTCCCCCAGCACTACGCGATGGCCGATACGGGCGCCGGACAGCACGAGCAGCATCGCCTGCTGGTCCTCGGCCACCTGCATCAGGGCGCTCATGTCCCGCGAAACGGTGACCTCGACGGTCGAGTCGTAGAAATCTTCGTCTTTCAAGGTGGGCATTGCCGTGTCGCGCTAGGTCAGACGTGGCGTTTGGGAATTATCGGAGGTCTGAATCCTGAGGTTGACCAGGCTAGTACCCAGTATAACGCACGAACCCGGCCGCATCCTTCCCCTTCATTGGGTACGACTGAACCCTACATATATACGCTCTAACATACTTCGCATTGCGGTTCGAAACCTGGCCGGTCGACGGGATCTCTCAATCGGGGCTGCCACCAAACGCTCTCACCCCGGGTGCCCGCGACAAAGTGTCAAATAATGTAATCACCCGAAACTAGCTCCGAATTATCGAGCGTTTTCGCAGCAGATGCGAGCTCTGCCAGACGAGCGTTTCGGCCCCCAAACTGGCGCCAAATTCTCGAGGGTTTTCGCAGGACACCGCCACGCTATGGAAGCGCGGCCGATTGAGGATAAGGTCCGAGAAAGATGTACTCTGGATCGGAAGAACTGCTGCGAAATGCGTGGGTGACGCTAGGACAGCCGCGCACAGTGAAGGAGGTCAAGGAGACGAGCGCCATGGTGTCCACCAACCAGGTGTACCAGCTCACGCTGGAAGACGGTCACCAGGTCTTCGCCAAGGTCTCCAGCTATGGGTCCTACGTCCACTTCAGGCAAGACCACACGCTCATCAACGAGTGGATCCGTCTGTTGCGACGCACGCGTTACCGCTCGCTGCTGGCCCGCGTGCTGACCAAGGACGACAAGGTGTTCACCTACCGCGAAGGCAACAGCTGGGCCGTCTTCTACGAGAAGGTACCGTTCTACGACTTCCTGCCGCCGCGCCTGACGGAGGCTCAGGTCATAGCTCTCGGCAAAGAGATGGCCCGACTGCATCAAGCCTCTGCGAAGGCTGCCAAGGAGTTGCCCCCCACCTGGAAGAGCGTCGGGTCCGACATCGCGTCGCTGTTCGACTTTCTCGGGAGCAAAGCCTGGCGCGACGAACGCGGGCTCTCAGATGCGTTGGAAGGGGTGCTGCGCGATCAGTGCGAGCAGTTCTTGAGCAACGCCGCAGCGCTCGGCTACCAGACCATGCAGCGGATCCCCGTGCTGATCGATTGGAACATCGGCAACTTTTCGGTGGGCTTCGACGGGCGCGGCTTCAAGCTCTTCTCTCGCTGGGACTACGATTGGTTTCGGATCGAGCCAAGGACGCTCGATTTCTACTTCTGTGCGCGGGTGGTGCGCGATGAGGGAGACCAAGACGTCTTCAGCTACCTGACGTCACCGCTGACGGAGCCGCGCTTCCTCATGTTCTTGCGCGCCTACCATCAGATCTATCCGCTCGACGCCAACGACGTGCTAATGCTGAAAGAAGCCTATCGCTTCTTCATCCTGAACTACGTGGTCCGAAGCGGGGAACACTTCTTCAGACCCAGTATCTGTCGCAGGCTGCTGACCGAAGCCATCGAGACGTACCTGCCATCGTTGGAACGACTCGACCTGAAACCATTGGCAGACAAGCTCTTGGGATAGGGCGAGGCACGGCGATGCTGGCCGGACTGCGGCGCGCGTCAGGGCTCATAGCGTGGCTGTGCCTATTCGCGTGGAGCGTCCCAGCGAGCGTGAGCGCCGAACCGGCCCCGGCATGTCCGTGGCAACCTGCGCTGCGGGTTGGCGCAGAGTGGGGCAATGACCAGCTCTACGGCAGCGCCGGCGATGACCACGGTTTCACGCAGGAGCTCACGTTGCGGGCACACGCCATCGACGAGCGCGACGATCTCTGGTTTGGCGCCCGGCAGCGCCTGATGATCGAGCGGGGCGGGCATCGACGTACCGACGAAGTCACGTTCGAGCTCGGCTGGTTGACGGAGCGGGGCACGGGAGCGTTGGTGTGGACGTTCGGGCCCACGCTCGGCCTCGTCTTGTCGGGGAACTACGCTGGTGCGGAGCTGCAGAATGCGTGGCACGAGCTGATCGACAATGGCTATACATTGGACGCCGGGCTCGCGGATGACTATGCGCCCCATCGCACCGGCGTCGTGCTGGGCGGCCGCGGCGGTCCTAGTTGGCTGCCCTTGCCCTGGTTGAGGCTACTCGTGGGGGTGGAGCTCGCGGGCGCCATCGGCGGGACGGGTCAAAGTCTCGTCGCCGTCTATGACGCCCTCGAGTTCGAGTCCGGTTCGCCTGAATTCCGGCTGGTGCTGAGCGGGGGCGTCGACTACGAGCGCGGCTGGACCCAAGACCCGACGCTCCGACTGGACGGCGGCTATGACACCAGCGGTATCTATCGATCCACCCACCTGAGGCTGGCGGTGCGCGGACGCTCTTGGGAGGCAGGCTTTCGCGCGCAGACCAACGTCGGCGGTTCCGCGGGTCATCTGGGCATGCTCTACGTGCTGCTCGGTGGTGGCGAAGCATTTCGCCACGAACACGCGCTGCGTTGATCGCCGCTACGGATCAGCGCCCCAGCCCCAAAGCGCCTGAGCGGATGGCTCGAGCGCCGGGCTCAAGTGAGGATCGACTCGCACACGAAGTCGGGAATGATGCCCGAGGCGCGAATGGCGACTTCGAACTGCTCGGCGCTGGTGTTACCGCTCAGCACCAGGGCGGTGTCGACGCCGAACGCGTTGGCGCCGCGAATGTCCGTCTCGAGCGTGTCGCCGACCATCAACACGTCGCGCAGCGAGTAGTCCGGGTGCTCGTGCATCAGCTGCCGGAAAGCGAAGGAAAACATCATCGGATCGGGCTTACCGAAACGGATGAAGGTCTTGCGCAGCAGATGCTCCATCAACTTGCCCACCCCGCCGATGGCAATGCCGACCTCGGCGTCTTTCTTCGGGTACTCGAGATCGGCGTTCGCGATCACGACGGGGGTGTTGTAGCGGCGCACCCAATTGACCGCCTTGTTGATGTCGGCGAACCAATCGAAGCCCTCGTCGTCGAGCAGCACCAAAGCCTTCGGGGCGTGCTCTTCGCGCAGCTCCGAGACGGGCACGGGCGAGAGCCCAGCCGCCTCGATGTAGTAGGCGCTGGCTTCGGTGCCGAGGTACGCCACCCACCCCTTGCGCACCTTATGGGCGAGGAAGTCGCGCGCCAAGAGACCCGACGAAATCACGCGATCGGACTTCACCACGGGTCCGCGATCGGGGTGCACGTACGCTTGCGCCAACCGGGACGGCGACTTGCTCGAGTCATTGGTCACCACGAAGATCTCTTTGCCGGCATCTTGCAGGGCCAGCATGAGCTGCGGCACGCCCTCGAACACGCGCTCGGAATTCTTCAGAACGCCGAATGCGTCGAAGAAGATGGCGCGGTAGTTGTCGGCGATTTCTTCGAAGGAAGTGAATGAAGGAAACATGGCTGAAATGACACGAGCGCGATGACTGTTTCGTCACCGCGCCCGTGAATTGCACCAGAAGAGCTCGCGCTTCGCAAGCCTCTCTGCTGCAGTGCCTGTCTCAGAGTGAGTAGTACATCTGGAATTCGACGGGGTGCGTCGTCATCCGGAACTTCGTCACTTCCTGCATCTTCAGATCGATGTAGGCGCTGATCAGATCCTTCGTCATCACGCCGCCTCGGGTCAAGAACTCGTGATCCTTCTCCAGCGCCTCGCAGGCCATTTCGAGCGAGGAGCACACCGTGGGCAGCTCCTTCTCTTCTTCGTGAGAGATCTCGTACAGATCCTTGTCGGCGGCCTTGCCGGGGTGGAGCTTGTTCTGGATGCCGTCGAGGCCTGCCATCATCATGGCCACGAACGCGAAGTACGGGTTCGCCGTCGAGTCGGGGAAGCGCACCTCGATGCGGCGCCCCTTGGGGTTCGCCACGTAGGGAATGCGGATGGACGCCGAACGGTTGCGCGCCGAGTACGCGAGGATCGTGGGAGCCTCGAAGCCGGGCACCAAGCGCTTGTAGCTGTTGGTGCTGGCGTTGGTGAATGCGTTGATGGCGCGAGCGTGCTTGATGATGCCGCCGATGTAGAACAGCGCCAGCTCGGAAAGACCACCCGTTTCGTTCCCCGCGAACAGGGTCTGACCCTCTTTGAACAGCGACTGGTGCACGTGCATACCGCTGCCGTTGTCGCCGACGAGCGGCTTGGGCATGAAGGTGACGGTCTTGCCGGCCTGGTGAGCAACGTTCTGCAGCACGTACTTCAGGATCTGGATTTCATCGGCCTTCCGGATCAAGCCGCCGGGGCCCACGCCGATCTCGCACTGACCAGCGGTCGCGACCTCGTGGTGATGCACTTCGACCTTGAGTCCCATGGCCTCGAGCGCCAGGCACATGTCGCCGCGCAAATCTTGGAAGGAGTCGACCGGCGGCACGGGGAAGTACCCGCCCTTGATGCCGGGACGGTGCCCCATGTTGCCGCCTTCGATTTCGTCGCCCGACGCCCAGGCAGCTTCGGCGCTGTTGATTTGATAGAAGGCGCCATCCATCTCGGCGCCGTACTTCACGTCGTCGAAGATGAAGAACTCGTTTTCGGGACCGAAGAACGCGGCGTCGGCAATACCCGTGGACTTCAGGTACTCGAGGGCGCGCTTGCCGCAGGAGCGGGGATCGCGCTCGTAGCCTTTGCCGGTGCTCGGCTCGACTACGTCGCAGCGGATGTTGATCTGCTTGTGCTTGGCGAAGACGTCGATGACCGTCGTATCGGCTTCCGGCATGAGGATCATGTCGGACTCGTTGATGGCTTTCCACCCGGCGATCGACGAACCGTCGAACATCTTGCCGCCCGTGAAGAAACCAGCATCGACTTCGGAGGAGGGTACCGTGACGTGCTGCTCTTTGCCGCGCGTATCGGTAAAGCGTAGATCGACGAACTTAACCTTTTCGTCTTTGATCAGCGTAAGTACTTCTTGTGGGGTCATCGTATCTCCTTGAACAAATCTCTCTTCTTCATGGCTGAACCGGTGCGAGCGAACACTGTCGGGCGGCGCGCCAGAGCAGGTCGCACTCAACCACCGGTTCGGCGAACCTTCAGATAGCCTCGTCGGCGCGCTCGCCCGTGCGGATACGGACAGCCTCGTCTACGGGACCAACAAAGATCTTTCCATCGCCGATACGCCCGGTTTTGGCGCTCTTTTCGATGGCGTCGATCACCGAGTTCGTGATGTCGTCGGGCACCACGATCTCCAATTTGACCTTGGGCACGAAGTCGACCACGTACGCGGACCCACGGTAGACTTCCTTCTTGCCACCAGTGCGTCCGAACCCCTTGACTTCGATCACGGTCATGCCCTGGATACCGACTTCGGACAGAGCATCTTTGACCTCGTCCAGCTTAAACGGCTTGATGATCGCCTCGACCTTTTTCATTTGGCTCTCCTAAAACGGGTTTGGGGGCAAACGTGCCCCACGTCGCGGACCACCCCTCCTGAGCCGGGGGCACCCGAGAAGCGCGCTGATGTAGCGCCCCATTCGAGTAACGGGACGACTGTTTCTACAATGTTTCAAAAACGATTCGCAGCATTAATTGCGTCGATTTGTAAACAGCGCACCGGCCCGGAGCGGCGCGATAATGGCTAACTTCGTCACGGGCTTGCCTTCGCCGGTGCGGCAACTACCCCTCACCGGTTCGGACGGCGCGGAGCTTTGGCTCAAGGACGACAGCGCCATCGGGCAGCTGTACGGAGGCAATAAGCTCAGGAAGCTTCAACTCATTCTGCCGCACGCGCAGGCCGGTGGCGCGCGCCGCCTGGTCACGGTGGGCGCGGTGGGCAGCCATCACGTGTTGGCGACCACCGTGTTGGCGGCCAGCATCGGACTTCCAGTCACAGCACTGCTTTTTCCCCAGCCCCGTTCGGAACACGCCCTCAAGAACCTGAAGGCCAGCCTGCATGCCGGCCTCGACGCTCGCCCGGTGGGCTCCCTGAAGTCGGTCCCCTTCTCCCTCGCGCGCTTGCTGAAACCAGGAGACTACCTGATTCCCGCCGGGGGCAGCGGTCCCGTCGGCAGTCAGGGATTCTATCGGGCCGCGAGTGAGCTAGCCGGGCAAGTGGATGAAGGCGCGCTCCCAGCACCGGATGTTGTGGTGGTGCCTCTGGGGTCCGGCGGCACGACAGCAGGCCTTCTAGCCGGCCTTGTGGCCTGCGGGCTCAAGTGCCTAGTGTGTGCGGTGGACGTGGCCATCGGGAACCCTGCCAGCGTAGTCCTCGTGAAGGGGCTCGCGAATTGGCTCGCCGCGCGCAGCCACCTCGAGGGCGCTCGCACGTCCCTCGCCGATCAACTGTGGATCGACCGGAGCTACTTTGGGCAGGGGTACGGGTACGACACCGTGGCAGGTTCGCGCGCCCGAGAAACTGCGCGTTCCCTCGGCCTCGAGCTCGAGGTCACCTATACCTCGAAGGCGTTCGCGAAAGCGTTGGAACTCGGCCGCTTCCCGGGTTACGACCCGGAGGCCTGGCCACGCCGACAGGCCAGCGACGTGTTCGAGCGGCTGCGCGCTCAATTGAGGGTTTCGGGTCGGCCACTCCGAGTGCTCTACTGGCATACTCTTTCCCGCATTCATCCGCCCGCCCCCGACGAGTTGGAAGTTCCCAGCTCGCTCATGAAACAGTTTCTGCCGCGCTGACCGCACGTATAGTATCCGG
>JAICQQ010000185.1 GCA_025937785.1 Polyangiaceae bacterium | reverse complement strand
TAATGCTTTGGAAGCCGATCGCGACTACGGCACAGGTTTCATGGCCCGCAAGCGGGCGCGGAAGGTGCTGAAAGTCAGGGAACCACTCGCGCGATACCTGCTGCGAGACGCCGTGCGGGTGGCTTGCACCAGCGTCGCGGTGAGCGGCGCGGGGGGACCCAGCGAGTGGCGGGACGATTGGACTGCAGGAGAGCGTGAGCGACGGCCGGCCGCTGAGGGGGTGGGAACGGGGGCGCCTGGGGGGTCAGCGGTCGGGGCTGAAGACTCATCGCCTCGAGCGCATCGCCTCGAGCGCATCGCCTCGACTGCTTTGACAATCACCGCTTCTCGGAAGCGAGATGTGTAGGATCCTGAGATCCCGGTTGGCGGCTAGCCGCCAAGAAAGCAAGGGTGCGCCAAGATTTTCTTTTTTATTCCAATCATTGCGAGCTAACGCAATAGCGCACGCGCGGAGTGCGCTATTACGCTAGGTCTCTCCATTTCGACGCTCGCCATGTTCTTGCGTGAGGGCACAAAGAAGCTCGTTCGATCCAAGAGCCAGGAGGACTAGTGCAAGCCCATCGAGCGTAATAGCGCAGTCGAAGCCACCGAATTACTCGTGAGCCGTCAATGAGCTAAGAAAAAAAATCCTGGCGAACTTGGCGCTCTTCGCGTCGTTGGGGGTAGAAAAGACGCGTCCAGCCGGCAAGGCTTGCAGATGAGCTCCATGCCCCGGGCGAGACATTTTACGACCCCCGTCAGGAGGCGAGGGGAGTGCCGGGTTCGCTGGCGCACATGTAGAGGACCGCCATGCGGATCGCGACGCCGGATTCGACCTGGTTGAGCACGACGCTGTGAGCACCGTCGGCGACCTCTTCGGAGATCTCGACGCCCCGATTCATGGGGCCGGGGTGCATCACGATGGCGTCCGGCTTGGCCTTGGCGAGGCGAGCCGCGTTCAATCCGAACTCGCGCGCGTATTCGCGAGTCGTCGGGAACAGCGCCGTGCCCAGGCGCTCGCGCTGGATGCGCAGCATCATCACCACGTCGCAGCCTTCGATCGCAGTTTCGATGCGATCGTAGCAGGTGCCGCCGAGCGCGGCTTCGTCGAGTGGCAGCATGGTCCGCGGGCCGGCGAAGCACACCTCTGCACCGAGCATGCGGAGCAGCAGCGCGTTCGAGCGCGCGACCCGACTGTGCAGAATGTCGCCACAGATGGCGATGCGCAGCCTACTGAGATCGGTGCCCTTGTGTTGCTGAATCGTGAAGGCGTCGAGCAGCGCCTGGGTTGGATGCTCGTGCATGCCGTCGCCCGCGTTGACCACTGCCCCGCGCGCGTGACGGGCGACGAAATGGGGCGCCCCCGACGCCGCGTGGCGCACTACGATCACGTCCGCGTGCATGGCATCGAGCGTGGCCACCGTGTCTCGGAGAGTTTCGCCTTTCTTGGTGCTGGAAGCCTGCGTGGAGACGTTGATCACGTCCGCGCTGAGGCGCTTGCCCGCAAGCTCGAACGAGGTGCGCGTGCGGGTCGAGGCTTCGTAGAACAGGTTGACGATGGTCTTGCCCCGCAGGGTCGGCACCTTGCGCACCGGCCGCCGCGTCACGGCGAGGAATGCGCGGGCGGTTTCGAGGATCTGCTCGGCTTGCGTGCGATCGAGATCGGTGATGCTGAGCAGGTGATGTAAACGGCTGCCGTTCATGGGGCCTCGGGGGGGATGCTGGGGCTACCGAAGGGCTGCGTCACGACGCTGAGCTCATTGCCCCGGCTGACGACGTCGACCCGCTGATCTTGCGGGATGTCGACGTGGCGCACGACGTAGTCGGCTTGAATCGGAAGCTCGCGCCCGCCGCGATCGACGAGGACCGCGAGTTCGATGCGCTGCGGCCTGCCATAATCCATCACGGCGTCGATCGCCGCGCGAATGGTGCGGCCGGTGTAGAGCACGTCGTCCACGATGATGACGTGAGAGCCCTCTACCGAACCCGGAATATCGCTCGGCCCGAGGCGAGGGTTCGGCAGGGCGGTTGCCGCGTCGTCACGGTAGAAGGTGATGTCGAGCGTGCCCATGGGCACGGGCCCTTCGAGTTCGTTCAACCAGTCGAGGAGTCGAGTCGCCACCGGGATGCCGCCGCGGCGCACCGCGACCAGAAACAGGTTCCGGGTACCGCGATGTCGCTCGACGATTTCACCCGCGACGCGGCGTAGGCCACGGTTCACCGCTTCGGAGTCCAGCAGCAGATTCATCGGCGCCGGGTTAGTTAGCATGCGCTGCCGGGAGGCGGGATCCGAAAAAGCCCCGCGCGAAAGCCCTCGGCAATTCGCCTCGAAAATCGCGGAGCTCGGGCCCCTGCGTCAGTTGAGCCAGGTTTTGTCGTCGGGGGAGGAGTCCTCTTTGGCGCGACCGCCTTCGATGACCCGCAGGCTCGAGCGCTGCACGCGCCCCTTACGCTCTTGCTTGATCTTGGCCTGCTCGGTGGCGAGTTGCTTCATCCGGAGCTTCAAGAGCCAGCGGCGCGCCGGGGAGGGGGTGCCGGCTCCGAACAGCCAACCTGCGCCCATGCCCGCGAACAACGCCACGTGCCCTGCGAAGTTGCCTGCGCCCGCGATCACCATCAGCACGTTCATACCGATCACCAGCAAGAGCAGCCCGCGCGAACTCACCGGCAACACGAAGAACAAAAGCACGGTTCTGCCCTTGAAACTGAGCGCCCATGCGATGGCGATGGCATCGACGACGGGCATCGCACCGAACCACTCCTCCGGTACCAGCCGGTCACGGAAGAACGGTGGCAGCAGCAGCGCCGCCAAGAACTGCACCGTGTAGGCGAGCACGCCGGTGAGCAACAGGAACCCCAGAAAGCGCCGTGAGCCCCAGCTTTCTTCCAGCGAGTGGCCGAGAAAGTACAGCCCGAGCAGCACCGTGAAGATGTGGCTGATGGTCTGCGCCGGCATGTGCATCACGAGCGGCGTCACCAAGCGCCACAGCTGACCGCTCAGGATGCCCTCGGCATTGCCGACGAAGAGCGAGAACAATTGGCCGCTCGCTCCGCCCCAGTTGAGTGCGAGGGCGAAGGTCACCCACACGAGGAACAGCGTGACCAGCACTCCTTTGAGTACGGGGCCCGGCCTCGGTAGGCTCAGCGACGGCGATTGTGGGGGCATTGCCGGCATCCCTACGTGGTAGCGGCCCCCGGACGCGCTCGCAACTCAAACGCGCGGCCCGGCCAAAAACCGGCAGGGCCCGCCGCACGCCTCCGGGCGCGGGGTCCGTGGCTGCAGGCGCTCGCCCGGCGGCACGCTAACGTTCGCTCAGCGGGTCACAGCTGGCAGGAATCACGGTGCCGCGCTGGGTAGTCGCGCGACAGCTGGTCTGCCACCTTGGCTCGTCCGATCCCGCTTCGAAAGCGAGCACGTTGAAGCGGTAGTCCGTGCCGGACTCGAGCCCGCCGAACTCGACGCTGCCCGTGCAGTCTGCGCGCAAAGGCGCAGTGCTCGCGCCTGCGAGCTCCGCCGTGAACTCGGCGATTTCGCCGCTGGCTTCGCCGCAGCCGAGATCGCGGAGAGCCGCGTCCAGCTGGAGGGATACTCGGGTGTCGGTCGCAGGTCCGTGGTCGACGAGGGGCGTGCAGTAGCTCGCGTACACCGTGAAGTTCGCGGTTGCGGTGACTCCGTCGACGACGAAGCCCGGGGCCGGCGTGGTGTCGTCTTCGCCGCCCTCGCCCTCGTCGTCGTCCGCGCTCCCACTCGGGGCGCCGCCGGCTCCTGCCGGTTGCCCGCATTCGGCGGTCCAGCGGGGGGCGACGACTCGTCCCTCGGCATCGACGGCGTTGGGCGAGCCCGCCACCTGCGGGCGCAGGTCGTCGCGATCGTACGCCTGGATACGAGCGACGTATTCATGGTCGATTGCGACGTAGCTGAAGCCGATGTCTTGCAAGCAAGGGACCAAGCCGCTGCTCGGCAGCGCGAATCCCTGGAGCGGCGGATCGACCGAGACGTCGTAGAGCGTCGCGCTGTAGCGACGCATGGCGCCGGGGGCATCCACGCACGGCACGTCACCCAGAAAGTCGCGGGAGGAAACTCCGAGCAAGGTCGGATGCTCGATCTGCTCGGGCTCGGCGGCGCGGTCGAAACACCCCGCCGCCAGAGGCAGGATGCAGGGCAAGCAGCGTAGACCTAGGCGTCGATTCAAAGTGGCGCTGGTCTAGCATTAGGTTCCGCGGCACTGCACCCACTATCCGCGCTTTTCCCGGGCCCTGGCTCAACCTTCGCGGTTTCTGCCCCGCAGAACCGCGGGTCAGTCATCGGCCGCACCGGCCGCGCCCGCGGCCCCGAGTTCGGGGTTGAGAAATTCGCACTCCCGAATGCCTTCGGGCTGGCGGACCACGTCGCAGACGCTTTCGACGTCCCTGTCGATGACGTGGATGTCGCGATCGCCGTCGAGGCAGTCACTCACGCTTTGATCGGGGTCACCCTCGGCGCAGGCACCGGCACGGGTGATCGCGTCGACGCACGCCTGGACGTCCTGGCCCCCGGGTGACGACTCCGCAGCCAGGCCGTGCAGGCAATGGTCGCGGTAAAAGCGCCGGCAACTCTCGGCGTCGTCGACGAAGCCACAGGCCACCCCCGCATCGCAACGGGCGTTTTCGATGGCGCGGCAAGCGTCGACTGCGACGGGCTCGGGGCCGCAGCCCTGCACCCCCGAGACGAACCAAGCCAGACCCAGCAAGGCTGGTCCCCAAAAACGCTTTGGCAGGGCGATCATGCGTCGTCTCGCGTAACACGTCAGCGTCGAGGTGGGCGAGTTTGTTCACCTCGACCGCCGTTTGCGCCAGACTCACGTCGTGTCGACTGCGATGATCCTGTGCGCCGGCTTTGGAACGCGCCTGAAGCCTCTGACCGACGAGCTCCCGAAGCCCCTGGTCCCCGTTGGCGATCAACCTCTCCTGGCGCACATCCTGAACCGCTTGAAGCGCGCGGGCGTCACGCACAGCGTGCTGAACGTTCATCACATGTCGGACAAAGTACTTAGTACTATCACTAGTTTACCGCTCAATCCTCAAGTGGTGACGGAGGCAGAGATCTTGGGCACGGCGGGGGGAGTCGCGGCGGCGCGGCACCTCTTCGGTTCGGGACCGGTGGTTTTGCACAACGGCGACATTCTCGCCACACCCCCCGTGGCGGACCTCCTGGCGCGCGATCGGGGAGGCTTGCGCCTGACGGTGAGCCCGCGACCGGCCGGGCAGGGGAGCGTGGGTCTCGACGCTGCGGATCGCGTCGTGCGCTTGCGCGGGCGCAGGTTCGGGACCGAGGTGCGGGGCGCCGATTACGTCGGCATTGCCCTGCTCGGCGAGCGCTGCCTCGCGTCGCTGCCCGAGCGGGGGTGTTTGATCCAGGATTGGGCGATTCCGGAGCTCGAGGCGGGCCGTGCCATCGACACCCTGCTCACGACGCTGCCGTGGTGCGATCTGGGACGCCTGGAAGACTACGTGCGGGCCAACTGGGAATGGCTCGGCGCACGGCAGTACGCGGTAGGCGCGGGCGCCGTCGTTGCGGAGGCAGTGGAACTCGATCGTTCGGTCATCGGGGCAGGGGCACGCATCGGAGGTGCCGGCCTGCTCTCCGAGTGCGTTGTTTGGCCGGGGGCTCACGTCGACGCTCCGCTGCGCCGCACCGTCGTAACTTCGAGCGGACGCCGCGTTTCCCTGCAGACCTGATGCCAAAATTGCGGGTCGCTGAGGCTCGGCGACATGGTACAGCGCGACCTCTGCATGCTGCACGCGCGCCTGCTCCGTTCGAAGCCCGAGCCGCTGACGCTGGCTCGCGCGCTCGTGGGGCGGCCCGAGGCGTTCCTCTTGTGGGACGCGACCGGCGCTTCCCCGTCGTACCTGGGCTGCGACCCCGTCGAGCGACGGCGCGCGCTCGATCCAGAACCGGGCGCGGCGGCGGCGTGGCGCGGAGATCTCGGGCGTGCCCCCCGCTGGGTGGGCCTGCTGCCGTACGAGGCCATGCGCGCCGGAGAAGCGCGCACCGGAAGCGCGCTCGTCGAACCCCGGCCGGAGCCCCACGTCAGCCGTGCGTCCTGGTGGCGTTTTGGGGCGGTGGCGGAGGTGACGGATCGGGTGCGCGTGATCGGAGACGAGCCCGCGAGCGTCGAGCATCTGTGCCGGGTGCTCGACCAACCGGGCAGCTTCGGTCCCAGCCGGCTCGCGCTCGACATGCCCGTCGAGGCTCCGGAGCTGCATCGCGCCCGTATCGCAGCGGCGCTCGAGCTGATCCGTGCGGGCGATATCTATCAGGTCAACCTGGCACGTCGCTTCATGCTCTCCGTGAGCGGCCACCCGTTCGCGATCCTAGCGTCGCTGGGCGTTCGCGGTCGCTTCCCGTACTGCGCAGCGTTTCGCTTGGGCGGGCTGGATATCGCGAGTTCGTCCCCCGAGCTGTTCCTGAAGACCGACGGACGCCGCTTGTATACCGCGCCGATCAAAGGAACGCGCCCGCGCGGCCGGCACGCGGAGCAGGATCGGGCGCTGCTGCAGGAGCTCGCGGAAAGCGAAAAGGAAGCCGCCGAGTTGACGATGATCCTGGACGTGGAACGGAACGATCTGGGGCGGGTGGCCAAGACCGGCACGGTGCGCTTGCTGCAGCGGCCGAGCGTTACCACCTATCCGACGCTGCATCACCGCGCCGCCTTGCTCGGCGCGATCCTCAAAGATGACGTCGACTTCGAGGCGTTGCTGCAAGCGATGCTTCCAAGCGGCAGCGTGACCGGCGCCCCCAAGCACCGCGCGATGCAGGTGATCGCCGAGCTCGAGGCGCACCGGCGCGGACTTTACACGGGCGCCTTCGGCACGCTGAGCCACGGCCGAGAACTCACCCTGGCGATGGCCATCCGCACGCTCACGGTGCGGGAGGGTGAGGGGCACTACTTTTCTGGCGGAGGCATCGTCGCCGACAGCCAGCCTGGCCGAGAGATCGAAGAGACTGCGTGGAAGGCGCTGCAGCTCTTGCCGCTGCAGGCACGTAGCCCCCGGGCATAGCCCGGTTCTGCAGAAAATTGGGCTGAGAGCGCGAGCGCGCGGTACGACACGGCCGACAAGCCATGGCCGCAGCTTCCGTCAACGTCAAGAACCTGGAGCAGATCCAGGAGACCGAGCCCAACAGGCCGCCGACGCGCCTGATGGCGCTCTTGCTCGCGTCGCTCGCTGGCACGGCGCTGGTGCTCGTGGGGCTGATGATGACCGGGCGCGAGGCGCCGGTGCAGCAAACCAACGCGGACCCCCTGGCACAGTTGGTCATGAAGGCGAAAAATGACGGCGTCCCGGCGCACCGACTGGACGCGGAAGACGTCACTTTTCCCGAGCTTCTGAGCGACGTCGAGAAACCCACCACGGCGCTCGCCGCCGTCAAAGACGAACGTGGCGGGCTCGTGAAAAATACGATCGACACCGTGGCGCTCGCTGGCGCTGCGCCCGGCGGCGTCCCTGTTGCCGGCGCTCCGCCGCCGCCCGCGACCGATCGCTTGCCAGTCGTTCCGCTGCCCGCGGGCACGTTGCTGAACGCGACGCCCGTGACCACCGAACCCAAAGACGACCTGTCGCGCCTCGCCGTCACCGCCGCGAGCGAACGCGCGAACGCCGCCACCGAAGCGCCGGCCGGCGCCGATTCCGGCTTTCAGATCCAGGTCGCCAGCTTCAAGGATCAGGTGGACGCCGACGCGTTCGTGAGCGAGCTCCGCAAACGCGGGCACGAAGCCTTTCGCGTGGCAGCCATGATCCCGGGTCGCGGGCTTTGGCACCGCGTACGCGTCGGCCCCTTCAAGACCAAGTACCAAGCCGTCGTTTACAAGCAAAAGTTCGAGCAGAACGAGCGCATGGCGCCCTTCGTCGTCGACCCCGAGAAGGTCAAGCAAGCCGAAGAGATCCGGCAGCGTAAGGTCGAGGCGCGCGTCAAGAAGTACGGCCAGCCGTAGCTGCTGCGCCGGCCCTCAGCGCTTGCTCGAATTTTTGCGGGTCATCTGCTGCTTGATGGCCTGCGCGATGGCGCCGGAGACGTTCTTGCTTTTGGCGAGCTTCTTCAAGTCAGCGTCCCGGATGTGCGGGACCAGGCGTGAAGAGAAGGTGAAGGGGGTTCGTGGGTTGACGACCAGGTTCAACTTGACCTGATAGCTGCGCGTGAACTCGCGATTGAGCGCGATGATGCGTAACACCTCGTCGGAGACCGCGCGGCTGGCGGTGATACGGACGGCTTCGGGCTCCTGCATGCGCGGGCTCTTGGCGGCGGCCGCTGCCACCAGGCGGTTGGGGTCCCGCACCAGCATCAAGCGTTCCGCTGCGGCGCCCACCATCGCCCGACGAATTTTTTGGGTGATGGTCATGGCGGCAATGCGAGCGTGCAGTGGCAGAAACTTCTCGCGCACTCGCTCCTCGCCTTCTTCGTCGACCTCGTGCGTGTCGTCGTCCTCGAGCAGCGCCGTCTCGCGCGCGATGCGCCCGGTTTCCTCGAAGAGCATGTCGTCGTACGTAGGCTCCTCGCTGGGTTCGGGGATGAGCTCGTTCTGGATCGCGGCGGCGGCTTCCTTGTAAGCCGGAATCGAGAGCTCGATGCCGTTGCGAACCGCGAGTTCGAGCAGGCGGTCGGCGGTGGACATGCGCACGCGCTCGTTCATGTAGAGCTTTTCGATCACGGTCGGATGCTTCAGCATCAGGGCTTCGTTGGTGGCGATGAGCTCGCCTGCCTTTTCGTCCGCGGCGTCGGCGAGGCGTTCGAGAGCCCTGAGGGTGATCGCTGCTTGGCGCAGCAGCTGCTCGATCACGTCATGGTTGCCCGCGTACGCGTGGGCAAACTGCTCCGTCACGAACCCTGGCAGCGCCGCGTTGAGGGCGCCGTTCAGAATCGGCGGCGGCAAGTTTCCGAGCGTCGTGCGAGCGCTTTCGGCGATCTTCGCGTCCTCGTCGCTGCCGAGCAGCGCCAGAACCGTGACGATGTCGCCGGGTTTCAGGCCCGGGATGATGCCCTTGGCCGCCATCATCTTGACGGGCTTTGGGGCTGCGGGAGCCAGCAGCTTTTGAGCAGCAGCCGGGAGCTGACCAGTATCGAAGGCCTCGGACATGGACGAGGCTCAGGGTAGCCTAGAGGTTGCTTCGATTCGAGGGGGCGCGTCGGGCACCCTTCGAAGAAATCGACAGGTTTGGTCGTGAAAAAGAGCGAGCAGGGAAGCTTGGGTACGCGACGGTGCGCTGGGGCCGTCGGCCGGAGTAGGCGCTTTTTCGAGCCATTGAGCTAGTGAGCGCCAGCGCCCCAGCGTAGACTGCCGAGTCGGGTCGCGCGAGGAACAGAACGGCGTCCCCGTGGGTTTCCCACGTCGGACAAAGTTCTCCGCCTCGGCAAGGAGTAGTCGAAGACCATGGGTATCGTAGATTTCGTCAAGGGTGGCGTGCAGCGCATGATGATCGCTCGGGATGACGCCTTCAAAGAGAAGGTCGTCTTCAAGCATCCCGATCAGACCTTCCCCTTCTGGAGTCAGCTGACGGTCGATTCGGACGAGGTCTGCCTTTTCTTCAAAGACGGCCAGTACGTGGGCGCGCTGGGCCCAGGGCGCCACACGTTGCAGACGCAGAACATCCCGTTCCTGAATTCGCTCGTGGACAAGTTCACGGGTGGTAACGTGTTCATCAGTGAGCTCTATTTCGTAACCACGCGCCCGATCTACAACCAGGGGTTCGGAGACACGATCGGTTCGATGCGCGATCCGGAGCTCGATCTGCGAGTCACCCCGCGCGCCTTCGGCACCTTCTCGTACAAGGTGGTGGATCCCGTAAAGTTCGTGCTCGAGTTCGTGGGGCAGACGGGCGCAGCTGATCCCGATCGGTCGCTGAAGTGGGTTCGCGATCAATTGTTCATGGGGCTCAGGCAGACGCTGACCCAAATGATCAAGGCCGGCGACATCACGTTCATGGACCTCGGCATGGCCGGGCCCGACGTGGCCCGCGCCGTCGTGAAGGGCTGTCCAGACCTCGAGCGTATCGGCGTGCAGGTGCTCGAGATCGCGAAGCTCAACATCAATCTCTCCGAGCAAGATCAGCAGCGAATCGACGAAAATCAGCAAGCCATCGTCGACGCTCGCAAGGCGGCACGCGTGGCCAAGATCGCAATTGCGCAGAAAGAGGCCGAGATCGCTGCCGAACGTATGGAGCGCGATCTGAACTTCATGGACCAACAGCGCTACGTCAACCAGCTCGACATGAACCGGTACCAGCAGTACGCCCAGGCGCAGGCGATGATGGGTATGGGCGAGGGCCTGTCCAAAGGAGGCGAGGGCACGGGCACGGGCTTAGCGGGCGCGGGCATGGCGGCGGGCATGGGGCTTGGGGCCGGCATGGCTTACGGAGCTCACGTGGGCTATGGCTATCCGCCGCCTGGCTACCCACCGCCCGGCTACCCACCGCAAGGGTACCCGCCTGCGGCTCAACAGGGTTACCCACCACCAGGGTACCCACCGCCCGGTTACCCGCCGCAGGGCTATCCCCCGCAGGGCGCCTACCCAGGGTATCCGCCGCAACAGGGTTACCCACCCGCGGGACAACAGGGTTATCCGCCGGGCCCGCCGCAGGGTCAGCCCGTCGCGGCCCAGCCCGCGGGACGAGGTCCGGGCGGAACCGCTCCGCCCGCCGGGACGACCGTCTGTCCGAAGTGCCAGGCAGCGAACGCGCAAACCTCGAAGTTCTGCGCCGAATGCGGCTCGCAACTGAGTTGACCTAACGAAGCCCCGGGCTTCGACAATCCAGCTTGTGAGCGGGGCGACCCGCGTGCATGGTAGGAGCGTGGCTCACAGCAGGAGCAGCTCTGGCGACGCGCGTGTCGACGTCTTCCCCGAGGAGGTCGGCGCGCTTGCGGCGGTGGTGTGTGCTCGCTGTGGGCGCCGGCTAGACAGCGGTGTTCGGCGCTGCCCGTACGACGGTGAGGTGGCAGCCCAGCCGGCCGAGAGCGATGGCTGGGTCGGTTCCATCATCGACGCGCGCTACGTGGTGAAGTCGGTCCTCGGCTACGGGGGCATGGGCATCGTGTATGCGGTGCAGCACTTGAAGTTGGGTCGCCCGCTCGCGCTCAAGGTGCTGCGCCGAGATCTGGCGAACGACGCGGATCTCTGTAAGCGCTTCATCCAGGAGGCGCGCGCCGCCGCGGCCGTCAACCATCCTGGCGTCGTCCAGATCACGGACTTCGGCGTGTTGACCAGCGGGCAACCGTACTTCGTGATGGAGCTCTTGAGCGGCCGATCGCTGAGCCGGTTGATGGCCCAGGAGCGGCCGTTGCCGATCGAGCGCGTGGTCACCATCGTCGAACAACTCGTCGAAGCGCTCGAAGCCGCGCATGCGGTCAACGTGATCCACCGTGACCTCAAGCCCGACAACATTCAGGTCGCTTCCGACTCTTCCCACAACGACGTGATCAAGATCCTCGATTTCGGTCTTGCGCGCGTCGCCGGTGCCACGCGTTTGACGAAGCAGGGGTTCGTCTTCGGCACCCCGCACTATATGAGTCCCGAGCAGGCGCAGGGCGATCCCGTCGATCACCGCGCCGACATCTACGCGCTGGGCGTGCTGATGTACGAGATGGCCACGGGCAAGGTGCCGTTCGACGCCGACAGCTACATGGGGGTGCTGACCAAGCACATCTCGATGACCGCGGTGCCTCCTAGTAAGGTACTCGGTCGCCGTCTGGGGGCGCTCGAGGTGATCGTGCTCCGCTGCCTCGAAAAGCGTCCGCACCATCGCTATCAGTCCCTGCGCGAGCTGGCTGTAGATCTGCGGGTGGCGGTGCGACGCACCGAACACGGAATCGAACTCAGGCCGCGCAGCGCGCTTTCGGTGCGGCGCTGGAGCCCGGAGCGCGTGGTGCGCGCGCTCGGTCACCCGCGGGCTCGTCGACGCTCATCGCAATCGTTTGCGTGGGCTCTGGCGGGGTCGCTCGCGGCTGGGTTGGTGGGGGTGGGTTGGTGGTCGCTCGGCGATCGGGACGATCGTGCGCCGGTGGCGAGCGCCGATCGCGTCGAGTCCGAGCCCTCTGCATTGCTGCCCCAGCCGCCCACCACCTTCGGTGCGGCCGACCCTCCTGGTGCGACCGTGCCCGGTCGGAAGCCCGGTGCGGCGGCGGTTGGCGCCGACCTCCAGCGCCAGCGCGTGAGCATCGAGTCAGCCCGCCCTGAAACGACTATCGAGAAGCCCGCGGCAGTGCTCCCCGAACCACGTCCGAAGCGCGCGGGTGCACCCAAGCGTTCCGGCCACGCGCCGCTGCCAACCACGGATATCGTCGACCCGTGGGCGGACGGGACCGCGCTGTAAGAGGGTAAGGCGCAGTAAGACTGAAGATTGGGCGATGAACTTGACACCCGGGCAAAAGCCTTCAAGGCTTCTGCTCTGGGAAGCATCCTGTGGCGAAGAAACAGCTTCTTTTGGTGGACGCAGACCCGCGGAGTGTGCGTGTCCTCGAGGTCAGCCTAAAGAAGGCTGGTTACAGTGTCACCACCGCGTCTGACGGTCATGATGCGTTGGCAAAGGTCGAGTATCTCACACCGGACTTGATCCTCAGTGACACGCGCTTGCCCCGCCTCGACGGGTACGAGCTGGTGCGGCGGGTCAAAGAAAAGCCGGAGTACGCCAGCATACCGATCGTGCTGCTCACCAGTCAAAAGTCGATCGAAGACAAGATCCGTGGGCTCGAACTCGGCGTCGAAGACTACCTGACCAAGCCCATCTTCGTCCGCGAGCTGATCACGCGCGTGAACCTCCTGCTCACGCGCCGGACGCAAGAGAACTTGGTCACGGCGATGCCGACGAGCCGTCGCACGCGACTCAGCGGCTCGCTGGAAGACATGGGCATCGTCGATCTCTTGCAGACATTCGAAGTGAGTCGCAAGAGCGGGGTCGCCAAGATCGTCAGCGGCAACCGTGAAGCCACCATCTACTTCCGTGACGGCAAGACGGTCGATGCCGAGCTCGGCCGCCTGCGCGGTGAAGAGGCGGTGTATCGGGCCCTGATTTGGACCAACGGCACGTTCGAGGTCGAGTTCTGCCCGGTCGAGCGCTCCGACATCATTCCGACATCGACGCAGGGCTTGTTGATGGAGGGCATGCGCCGGCTCGACGAGTGGGGTCGTTTGCTCGAGCAGCTGCCGCCGCTCGCGAGCATCTTCGAGGTCGACCACAATCAGCTGGTCGAGCGCTTGAACGAGATCCCCGACGAGCTGAACGGCATCCTACGGCTGTTCGACGGGCGTCGCACGCTGCTCGAGGTCGTGGACGAGTCCCCGTTCGAAGATCTGTCGACGCTGTCCACCGTCACCAAGCTTTTCTTCGAGGGGCTCCTGGTGCTCTCGGACCGCACCACGGCGGACGAAGTCGTGCCAGGGATGGAGGCTGAGAGTCAGCCGAAGCTCGAACGGGCGGCCAACGAAGAACGAACGAGCGCAGAAGAGATCGTCCCCGATCGTATGAGCCAGGTGCCCCGGCGCATGTCCGGCGCGCCCGAGAATCCCTCATGGCGACCTCCGGCTCCGGACATCTCCAAAGAGTTCTCGCGCGCCGAAGGCACGCGCGTTCGAGCGTCGTACCCTGCCGCGCGCCTGAACGAAGCCGAGCGTGCGGCGGAAGCCGAGCGGGCCCGCGAGGCGGAGCTGGCCGAAGCGGAGCAGGCCGAGCGGGCCGCCGCGGAGCTGGTCGCGGAAGCGAAGCGAGCGCAGGCGGAGCGCCTCGCGGCGGAACGTCTGGCTGCAGACCAGGCCGCGGCCGAGCGCGTCGCTGCCGAGCGCGCCGAGGCCGAACGAGCTCGCGAGGTGGAGCGCCTCGAGGCGGAGCGTGTGGCCGCAGAACGTCTGGCTGCAGAGCGAGCCGAAGCCGAGCGGGCGGCTGCCGCCAAGCGCGCTGAGGCCGAGCGGGCCGCCGCCGAAGCCGAGCGCGTGGCCGCGGCCAAGCGCGCCGAAGCCGAGCAAGCTGCGCTCGAAGCCGAGCGGGCCGCCGCCGCTCGACGCGCCGAGGCTGAGCGGGCGGCTGCGGAAGCCGAACGCGCGGCGGCCGAAGCCAAGCGCGCCGAAGAGGAGCGGGCGGCTGCGGAAGCGAAACGTGTGGAGGCTGAACGCGCGGCAGCCGAAGCGAAACGCGCCGAGGAGGAGCGGGCGGCCCTGGAAGCGAAACGCGTGGAGGCTGAACGGGCAGCTTTGGAGGCGAAACGCCTGCAGGCGGAGGCCGAGCGCGTGGCTGAAGTCGAGCGCGAGGCGGAGGAGGCGAGGCGAGCGGAAGCCGAGCGCCCACCGGCGAAGCTAGGGACGCCGCACAAGGTACTGTCGCCGCACGCTCAGAACGATCGCTCGCGCGGGTCGACCAAGCTTGGCTTGGGGCCAGGTCAAGGGAAGGCAGCGTCACCTGAAGCGGTCGCTGCGGCGCCCTCCCGTCCGGAAGGTTGGGGTCTGCCGCACACCACGCGCGCCACTCCCGCTGCCCTCGCAGGCAAGGTGATTCCATTCCCCGCGCGGCAAGAGGACGACGTCGAACAGCTTCCCAGCCAGGCAAGCGCGCCGGCAGAAGCGCTCAGCGAGTCTGCTCAGGCCAAAGCCAAAGGCGCGTTCGAAACCCGTCGAGGCTCGGCGCGCTTGGTGTTCGACGCGCCGCACGACGATCCGGCCACGCGCCGCGAGCCGCTGGCGGGTAGGGCGCCGGTCGCTGGCGATGCGGGTCGCGCCGAGCCAGCGCCTGGGCGCCGCGCAGCGAGCGACGCCGGCAGGGCTCACGCCGTGCAAGCCAAACGTTCGCGGGTGGGGGCAGAGTCCGCGGGCGGGGCCGATGACGACTCGCGCATCAGCGAAGAGGTCCACGACAGTTTCTTTTCGGAGGGCGACGAGGGTCGCTATGAAGGGGGGCCCGCCTCACAAGAGGTCCAGCAGGCGCAGCTGGCGGCCATCATCGAAGCCGAAGGCGAGCACCCGCGCGAGCGTGTGCGAACACCGGAGCAGGAAGCGCGCCGAACCACCTTCATCCGCCTCGTCGTGAGAGTGGTCGGCTGCTGTGTGGCCGTGCTCGTCGTGGCGGTCACCTGGGCGCAGCTGAAGGCGCGGCGCGTCGCCGATACACCGGCGCCCACAGCGCCCCTGGCAGCACCGCCGGTTCCGGCGGAGCCGGCGGCTCCCGAACCGGCCACGCTCGAGCCGCCAGCAAATCTGGCGCCGGCACCCGTTGCCGAGCCGCCCTCCGACGTCACGCCCCCGCCTGAGCCTGCGCCTGCCGCGGCACCCGAGCCTGTCCCGCCGGCACCTGCGGCCGAGCCGAAGCCCGAGCTCAAGACGCCGGCGTTCGTACCCCAACGCCCAGCACCACGGCCAGCGCCGCGCCCGGCACCCGTGCCAGCTCGGCCCGAGCCGGTCGCGGCACCCCCCAAGCCCGCGCCTGCGGCTCCAGCGCCTGGCCCGGCCGTGGCCCCGCCCACCGCCGCGTTTCCGATCGACTGAGCGGGCGCTTCGCCGGGTTTTCCGCAGCGGTCGTGGGGCGGCTCACGCAGCACTGCGCTGATTGCGCAGGAAGCGGCCCACGATGTTCGCGAATTCGGCCGGGTGTTCTTCCTGCGGGGCGTGCCCGGCGTCCATCAGTTCGAAGCCGGCGCCTGCGATCTCCCGGGCGAGCCGGTGACCGTAGCCCGCGGGGTAGACCGTGTCGTGGCGGCCCCAGACCACCAAGGTCGGCGCTTGGATGCGGCGCGTGCTGGCCGTGAGCGAGTGCGTGTCCGCAGTTCCTCGCACTGCTTCGAGCGCGCTGCCGCGCGCCGCCGGGGTATTGAAGGCGGCGTAATAGGCGTCGAGCCGCTGCTGATCGATGCGAGCCTTCGAGGGCACG
>JAICQQ010000123.1 GCA_025937785.1 Polyangiaceae bacterium | reverse complement strand
GTCGATCGTTTACTCGCTGATCGGCATCGTGATGTTTGCGGCGAGTTTCGTCATCATCAAGATGGTGACGCCATTTTCGCTTCGGAAAGAGATCGAAGAGGATCAGAACACGGCGCTCGCCATCCTGATCGGCTCCGTGATTCTTGGCCTCAGCATCATCATCGCAGCCGCCATCGGAGGCTGAGGCCCCGGGCGAGCTCGGGGCGGGGGCGGGGCTGCACGCTCCCGGGAAGGGACCCTCCAGAGCCTGGCTGCCCCACGCCCTGCTCGCGCTGGTGCTCGTCATCGCGACTGCCGGGCTGGTCTACGAGCTCGCAATCGCGGCCGTCGCCAGCTACGTGCTGGGCGACTCGGTTCGGCAGTTTTCGATCATCATCGGCGTGTACCTGTCCGCGCTCGGGCTGGGTGCTTACATCTCGCGAGCCGTCGACACCAAGCTCGAAGCCACCTTCGTGAACGTGGAGCTCGGGGCGGCACTGATCGGGGGCTTCTCGGCGCCACTTCTGTTTCTGGCTTTTGCCTTCAGCGCCGCATTCGAACTGATTCTGTACACCACGGTCGTGCTGGTCGGTGTGCTCGTGGGGCTCGAGTTGCCGCTGCTGATCCGGATCCTCGAGCGCGAGTTCGCGTTCAAAGACCTGATCGCCAAGGCGCTGACGTTCGACTATGCGGGCGCGCTTTTTGGCTCGCTCGGTTTTTCGTTGTTCCTGGTGCCCAAGCTCGGTCTCGTGCGCGCTTCGCTCGTCTGCGGCTTGTTGAATGCGGCCGCAGCCTTCGGGGCAACGCTGCTGCTCGACAATCGCGAGGGAACGACCCGCAGGCAGATGCGGCTCGGGCGCCTGCAAAGTGTGATCGTATTCGTGCTCTTGTCGGTCGCGTTGGTGGAGGCCGATCGCATCACACGCTTTGCCGAGAACTCCATGCTCGGGGGCGAGGTGGTCAGCGCCGAGAGTTCCCCCTACCAGAGGCTCGCGCTCGTGGCGCGTCCTGGCGGGCACGACTTCTACCTGAACGGTCACCTGCAGTTCTCGTCCCTCGACGAACACCGTTATCACGAGGCCCTGGTGCACCCGGCCATGACCAGCGTCGTTCGACCGCGGCGGGTGCTGATCGGCGGCGGTGGCGACGGCCTCGGCGTACGTGAGGTCCTGAAATGGCCCAGCGTGGAGGAGGTGGTGGTGGTCGACCTCGACGAGGCCGTCACCCAGCTCGCTCGAAGTCACCCCGTGCTCACGGCGCTGAACCGGCACTCGCTGTCCGACCCGCGCGTGCGGGTGGTCAACCGCGACGCCATGGTGGCATTTCCAGAACTCGCGCCGGGCTTCGACGTGGTGCTCCTCGATTTCCCGGATCCGAGCAGCTACGGGCTCGGCAAGCTCTACTCGCAGCGCTTCTACGGTATCGTGAAGCGGGCCCTCGGCGATGGCGGAGCACTGGCGGTGCAGGCCACCTCCCCCGAACTCGCGCGGCGCGCGTATTGGTGTGTCGTAAACACGATCGAGAGCTCCGGCTTCGTGACAGAGCCCTACCACGTGTATCTGCCCTCCTTTGGCGACTGGGGCTACGTGCTGGCCACCAAAAGCGGCCGGAGTCAGCGCGCGCCGCTGCCCGGCAGCCTGAAGTACCTGGACGAAGCCACACTCGAGGCGCTATTTCACTTCCCCAAAGACATGTCGCGCCTCTCGACCGAGATCAATCGATTGAGCACTCAGGCTCTAGTGGGGTACTACCTCGACGAGTGGGGTCGGCTCAACTGATGGCCCAGCTGGCGCGCAGAGGGGGCTGGTTCGATGCTCCCCGGCTGGCGATTTTCCTGGGTGTGTTCGGCCTGGCTCGCGTTGCCGGCGCCGCGCCCGATGCTGCTGGGTCGGAAGCCCCCCCCGGCAGCGTCGAGCGCTACTTCTCGAGGCTGCTCGTCGGCATCCAAAAGACCGAGTTCGAAAACGGGCTCCAAGTCGTACTCGACGTGGAACGGGGCGCACCGCTAGTGGCCGTTTCGATGACTTTTCCAGCGGGGCGCAACCACGGCGGGGTGTTGCCCGAGCTGGTCGACGCGTTGCGCCACCGGCGCATCACCGGCGCAGCCACCGACCATGCGCTCGTGCGAGCCCGGGGCGCCACCTCGTACCAGAGCGCGGGCTGGGATCACTCGACGTTCACCGAGGTCCTGCCTCCTGACGAGCTACCCTTTGCGCTCTGGCTCGAGGGACAGCGCCTGCGCCCGCTCTCTGCACTGCCAGCGGCGACCGACGCTTTCGCGAGCGAGGCCGAGCGAGCCTTCGCGTGGCTGCGAGCAGAGCGCCGCGCATCGTTCGAGCTCGAGCACCTGGCGTGGCCGGCACCCGCCGCAGAAGCCAGCGGCGTGAACCTACTGAACCAGGTTTGGTTCGAGCCGCGGCGCGCAGTCCTGACGGTCTCGGGCGATTTTGACGGCGACGAGGCGCTGCGGCTCTTGGACGAGTACGTGTCCGATGGCATCAGCGCAGCGCGCCCCGCAACGCCCGAAACGACCACGGGTGAGGTGTTGCCCGGGGCAGAGCGCACCCGTGCGCTGCCCGCGGACGCTCTCGACACGACCCTGTCGATAGGGTTCGTCGTTGCTGGAGCGGCCGACGCTGGCCACGCGGCGGTCACGCTGGCTGCGGCGCTCCTCGACGGAACCCACGCGATTTCGCCTGGACCTTTGTTCGGCAGCTCCGCCACGCTCGCCGCGAGCGTCGGAGTCGGGGAAGCGAGCGGGCGTAGTTTGCTCGCCATCCACACCAGACGTCGCGCGCCGGAGCGTGGCGCGCTCACGCCCCGCAGCGTGTTCGACGAGCTCCAGCGCCTGGCGCGCCGTCCGCTGACCGAGCCTGCGCTCGGGGCTCTGCGCAAGGCGGTGCTCATCCGCTGGCTCGATCAGTTCGCCTCGGTAAAGCAGCGCAGCGAGCTATTGGGTCGCTACGAAGTGCTGCACGGTGATGCCCGGCTCGCCGCACGTTTCGCGCGCGACCTGGCCAACGTCAGCGCGAACGACGTCCGGCGAGTGCTCGCGACGCTCACGGCCGACCGCGCGCTGATCCGTCAGCCCCTCGCGCAAGAGGTGGGGCGATGACCGAACACGCGACGCGCTCGGCGCGTGCCGTAGCTGCGCTTGGAGCCCTCGCGCTCTGGGGTTGCGCCGCGCTGCTGCCGGCGCCCGCCACCGGCGCGGGCAGCGGCGCTCCCGGCGCCACTTCCGCCGACGATGGAGCGGTGGTGCAAGAACCCGATGCGCTGAAGACGCCACCGCCGCCGGGTCTCGCTGAGCTCGCCACGTTCCCAGCAGTCGAGCGCCGCGAGCTCGGCAACGGCTTCGGCATCAGCTACCTCCGGCAACAGAACCTGCCGCTGGCCCGTATCGTGGTCACGTTTCGCTCCGGCCGTGCGCACGAAGGCGATCACGTCGGTGTGGCCCGAGTGACCGCGCAGCTGATGAAGCTAGGCGGTGCCGGCGCGCTCTCGGGTAAGCAAATGATCGACCGTTTGGAAAGCTTCGGTTCCAGCCTCGAGGTCACGACCGGCAGCGATCACACGAGCTTCACCCTGAGCGTGTTGAATCCCGATCTCGCTCCAGCTCTGGCCGCGCTGGGTCAAGTGCTCGGCGAAGCGCGAATGCCGCTGGCCGAGTTCTTGCGCGTGAAGCAAGCGGAGATCGAACGGACCGGCGAACGCGCGCGCGGTGACTTCCAATGGGGCAACCAATTGGTGCTGTTTCGTCAGCTCTTCGAGGCGCCCACCGGCGTACATCCGTACGCCCACTTCGACGCCAAGGCGTCGGACCTCGAGCGGCTTCAGCTGGCTGATTGCAGCGCGTGGCGACTGCGGCACCTCGTTCCTGCCAACGCGGAGCTCGCCGTGGTCGGCTCACTCGAGCCCGCGTCCGTCTTCGAAGCAGCGGAAAAGGCCTTTCAGCGCTGGCAAGGCGCTGCGGCACCGGCCCCGTCTTCCTTCGATCGCCCCGCGGGACCCGCTCGACTCGAGATCCACGTCATCGACCGGGCCGAGAGCCCGCTCAGCCTGGTGACGGCCGGAGTGCTGGGCGCGCCCCGCAAGAGCGCCGCTTGGCCCGCGCTCGCGCTGAGCACGTATATCCTCGGATCGGGGCCAGCCTCCCGGCTCTTTCTCGATCTGCACGAAGAGCACCAGTGGGCGTTGGAGATCGATAGCGATCTGTTACCCCTCAGGGACGCGCCGTCGGTGGTTCAGGTGCAAGCGACGGCGCTCAGCGCCGACACCGTCCCGGTCGTGAAGTCCATCACGCGCGAGCTCGCGCGACTGGCGAGCGAGGCGCCCAGCACGGACGAGGTCGAGCACGCTGCGCGCAGCCTGACGCGCGCTTTTTTGAACCACCCGAACCCACTCAAGTCACTGAGCGAGATGCTAGCCACGCAGATCGAGTTCGGGCTGGAGCCGAGCGACTACGACGGCTTCCACCAAACGGTGCTCGAGCTGGATCCCGCAAGCATCCAGCGCGTCGTCCGCCCCTACTTCGACGCCGACCAGACCGTGGTGGTGGTGAGCGCGGACGCCAAGGCCGTTGCGAAGCCGTTGGCGCAGCTCGCCCCTGTCATCGTTCTCGATCCTGAACGTGATTTTTCCATCCGAGAGCGGCTGCCCTACAGCCCCATCCCAAGCCCCTGAGCGGACTCCTTCGAGCTCTGAGCTCGGCGCTTCCTGTTCCGGAGAAACCCCCATTTAGGCCCGTTGACCTACAGGTCCGCCTACGCCGAAAATGTGGGAAACGTGGGAGGAAGGTGTGCCTTCTCTGGTCGTAGGCGCTGAACAAGTCGTGGCGAAGATGTGTTCAGGTTCGAAAGTTCAGTAGAGTTTGTGAATAACCTGGCGAAAGCCTTGGACTTGAAGAGACTGGGCGCCCGAACAGGCCCAACCCCTTGTGGTTTTTTTATTGCTCACCCCCAAGAGCTTGGGGTACATCGGGGGCTCGTCGCTTTTTGGGGCCCGGCGTCTCGGAAAGCACTGCGCTAGATCTACTGATCAAGTGCGCTCCCCCTACTGATCATGGGTGCACCTCCAGGATTAGCAGGGTAATCAACTGGTCAGGGACGTTCGACCAGCATCACACTCCGCCCCTCGTCAAAATTCCCGTGAGCACTTTCCCTCGTCACCCGCCCTTTGCGCGACCGGCTCCGGGTCGCACGGCGCGGGGACTATGTCGAGCGGCGCTTCGTGGAGCACTGCTTGGGGCAGCCCTGGGTCGAGCCAGCGCGCGGGAGCAGCGACCCCGTCCCCCGCCCACCTAGCCGGCGTCGCCGCGGGTTCCGTCGAACCCTCGCGGGCTGCATGAATAAGCACACAGCGAACTACATGCTGTGGTGAGAGGCTCGCTGTTCCCTCTACTTCTGTTTTTTAAAAAGATTTCAGCTAGTTACAAGGCAGTACGGCAGGTACACCAACACTGGAAGGTAGTCGAAATGGCGCAATCAACCGTCGTGGGTCACGAGAAGGAAGTGAGCGAATCCTTGAAAGAACCGGTCAGCGGCAGCCAGCGCATCACCGGTGCTTCGCAGCGCGCGGGCGGAGCGACGCACACCTCTCCCTCGTCCAACTCCAACGTTGTGTCTCCCACCGAAGCTGCCCCCGGCCGTGGCCTCAAGCTCGAGCGCTACTTCTCGAGCGATCAAGACCCCTTCCAGGAGGTGGTCTGGGAGAAACGTCAGAGCGTCATCACCAACCCCGACGGCTCGGTCGTCTTCAAGATGGAAGGCGCGGAGATCCCTTCGACGTGGTCCCAACTGGCCACCGACATCGTGGTCTCGAAGTACTTCCGCAAAGCCGGGCTGCACGGTGACAAACATCAGGGCGAAACCAGCGTGCGCCAGGTCGTGCATCGCGTGGCCCACAGCATTCGCGTGGCCGGTGAAGAGTTCGGCGGCTATTTCGCGACTTCCGAAGACGCCGACGTGTTCGAAGCCGAGCTCAAGTGGCTGCTCGTCAACCAGTACGGCGCCTTCAACTCGCCGGTGTGGTTCAACTGCGGCCTGTATCACGAGTACGGCATCGAGGGATCAGGGGGCAACTGGTACTGGAACCCCACCACCGACCAGATGGGGGAAACGACCAACGCCTACTCGCAGCCCCAGTGCTCGGCCTGCTTCATCCAAGCCGTCAACGACGACTTGATGAGCATCTACGACCTGGTGAAACACGAAGCGCGATTGTTCAAGTACGGCTCCGGTACCGGCAGCAACTTCAGCGCGATTCGCGGCAAGCAAGAGAAGCTCAGCGGCGGTGGCACGTCCAGCGGCCTGATGAGTTTCCTCGAGGTGTTCGACCGTGCGGCTGGGGCCACCAAGAGCGGTGGGACCACGCGCCGCGCGGCGAAGATGGTGTGCCTCGATATGGACCACCCCGAGATCGCCGACTTCATCAACTGGAAGGTGCGCGAAGAGAAGAAGGCGCAGGCGCTGATCGCCATGGGCTACGACAGCGACTTCAACGGTGAAGCTTACCGCACGGTCAGCGGCCAGAACTCGAACAACTCGGTACGCGTGAGCGACAAGTTCATGGAAGCAGCCCTCAGCGGGGGCGAGTGGCAAACCATCGCGCGGACCACGGGCGACGTCGTCGACACCTACGACGCTTCCGAACTGTGGTCTCAACTGGCCGAGGCAGCCTGGGGCTGCGCAGATCCCGGAGTGCAGTACGACTCCACGATCAATCGCTGGCACACCTGCCCCAACACGGGTCCCATCAACGCGTCGAACCCGTGCTCCGAGTACATGTTCCTCGACAATACCGCGTGCAACCTGTCGTCGCTGAACCTGACCAAGTTCCTCGACGCCGAAGGCAATTTCGACGTCGAGGGCTATCGCCGCGCCATCGAAGTCTTCTTCATTGCGCAAGAAATCCTGGTCGACTTCTCGAGCTATCCGACGCGAGACATCGCGAAGAATTCGCACGACTACCGGCCGCTCGGGCTCGGGTACGCGAACTTGGGCACCCTCTTGATGCTGCTCGGCATCCCCTACGATTCGGACAAGGGTCGCTCCGTTGCCGCAGCGCTCACGTCGATCCTGTGCGGCCACGCCTACCGCACCAGCGCGCAGATGGCGGCCGCCAAGGAACCGTTCCCGGGCTACGCTCCGAACCGTGCGCCGATGCTGCGTGTGATGCGCATGCACCAAGAAGCAGCCTACGCCATCAATCGCGACGAATGCCCAGAGAATCTCTGGCGCGCCGCGCAGCAAGATTGGGACGACGTGGTGCGATTGGGAGAGCTGCACGGCTATCGCAACGCTCAAGCCACGGTGCTCGCGCCCACCGGCACCATCGGGCTGTTGATGGACTGCGATACCACGGGCATCGAGCCGGACTTTGCGCTCGTGAAGTTCAAGAAGCTGGCCGGCGGCGGCTACTTCAAGATCGTGAACCAATCCGTGCCCGAGGCATTGAAGCGTCTCGGCTACTCTGACGCGCAGATCGCGGAGATCGTCGCTTACGTATCGGGAACCAATACGTTGCTCGGCGCCCCGCACGTCAATCGCGCCGCGCTCAAGACCAAGGGGCTCACCGATCAGGAGCTCGCCAAGGTCGAGACGGCACTGCCCGGGATCTTCGATCTGAATCTCGCGTTCGCACCCTGGGTGCTCGGCAAGGAGGCCTACGTTCGCCTCGGCGTGACCCCCCAGAAAATGTCCGAGCCAGGGTTCAATCTACTGCGCCACCTCGGCTTCTCGAGCCAACAGATCGAGCACGCCAACGAGGTCATCGTCGGGCGCATGACCATCGAAGGTGCCCCCCATCTCGAGCAGCGCCACTACGCAGTGTTCGACTGCGCGAACCGCTGCGGGCAACTCGGCCAGCGCTACCTGGCACCCATGGCGCACGTGCGCATGATGGCTGCGGCACAGCCGTTCCTATCCGGTGCGATCAGCAAGACGGTGAACCTGCCCAATGACGCCACCGTGGACGACGTGCGATCGATCTACGAAGAAGGTTGGAAACTCGGCTTGAAGGCGGTTGCCCTGTACCGCGACGGCTGCAAGGCGTCGCAACCGCTGTCGACCTCGAGCAAAAAATCGAGCAAGGGCGACAAGAACGAAGCCGAAGCCCCCGCCGTCGCAGCCGCCGCAGCAGCAGATGCCGGTCGCATCACGCTCCAAGCTCCATCTTCAGCGCCAGCGCCTTCGGTTCGCCCCGAGGGTGCGCGGGTCCGTCTGCCCAAGAAGCGCCGCGGCTTCACTCAGGAGGCGTTGGTCGGCGGGCATAAGGTGTTCCTGCGAACGGGCGACTACGAAGACGGTACGCTCGGTGAAATCTTCATCGACATGCACAAAGAGGGCGCCGCCTTCCGTTCGCTGATGAACTGCTTCGCCATGGCCGTGTCGGTAGGCTTGCAGTACGGCGTTCCGCTTTCGACCTACGTCGAGCAGTTCACGTTCACTCGCTTCGAACCGCACGGTCCGGTGTCGGGTCACCCGAACATCAAGTTCGCCACGTCGATCGTCGACTACATCTTCCGCGTGCTCGGCGTCGAGTACCTGCAGCGCTACGATTTCGCGCAGGTCAAACCCGTCGAGGAAGCTCCCGTGATCGAGGACCCGACCGGCAAGCAGCTGGAGGACCCGGTCATCGATCCCCACCCGTCAGCGGCCGAGCTGGTGGCTGAAGTCAGCTCGGTCTCCAACTCGAGCTACTCGACGCTGGACAAGCAACTCGAAGACATGATGGGCGATGCGCCGGTGTGTGATTCGTGCGGACATATCACCGTGCGCAATGGCGCCTGCTACAAGTGTTTGAACTGCGGTAACTCGATGGGGTGCAGCTGAGCTGGGTTCCCCCCCGCGTGATGGCCGCCCGGGCAGTGGGGCCCCTGTTTGACCAGTCGACCTGATCTAGAGCGCTGGCTCGCCGCAGCGAATCCAGCTGCAGCCCGCGGGAAAACTGAGTAATCTCGAGCCTCAAGACTCGGCGGGTCCGCCCGTGGGGTCGGGGGTCAGCCTGCTGACCCCGAGGTTCGCCGTCGATTTCTCATTTAACCCAAGACCTCTGGTAATACGGATACAGTCACTACCGCTGCTTTGAGCAAACCATCGCGGCTGCTGGTTCGTCATACCAGCAGGTGCGAGGCCCCCACGAGCGACTGTGTCCTCAGGGGGCCCGCGCACCTCGTGCTACTGAGATGTGGAGGAAGAAAACATGAAGGCTTCAGGTACCGTCACTCTGCCGATCCTCGGTTGGCTCGTTCCCTTGCTCGGCCTCGCCCTGGTCTCGTGCAAGGAGGACGAAGCGCCGCCTCCACTCCCCTCGGCCGCACCGGCGCCAGCCCCGCCGGAGCCGACAGTCCTGACCATCGCCGAGGAAGACGCGGCGGTCGACGTCGCCGAGGACGTGAAGAAAACAGGTGTGGGTGGCAGACCACCCAATAGCCTCTCGACCTGCTGCGCGGCTTTGAATCAGAACGCTGCGAACGCGCCCGAACCGAACGCGAGCTACCTGCGCACCGCGGCGACTCTGTGCGCCGGTGCCGCCGCCGCTGGTTCAGCGCCAGGTTCCGTGTTGCCGCAGATCCGCGCGGCGCTCAAGGGCATGAACATGCCCGCCGGTTGCCAGTAGCCGTCACGTCTCCCGCGCGAGGTGGTCGTAGCCGCCGGTGAGCGCCACGCGCTCGCCGGTGGGGCGCTGGAGCATGATGGCTTCACCTGCTTCGACCTTACCGATGGCACGGGCGAACACCGGCCGCTTGCGCGCAGGGCCGGTCGCTAGAAGCGCGTAGTCCTCCCCCCCCCGCTGAGCGCGAATTCGAGCGCCGACAGCTGCAAGAAGCGGGCGACCTCGTTCAACTCCGGTGCCAGTGCCCGCTCCAACGCCGCCTCGTCGATCACCAGCCGGCAATTCGAAGCGCGCGCCACATGCCCTGCGTCGGCGGCGAGCCCATCCGAAATGTCGATGGCGGCGCTGGCCCGACCGGCGAGGAGACGACCCTCGCGCAGGCGCGCGTGCGGAGCTCGCCAGGCGGCGAGGCAACGCTTGAACGCCGGCTTCTGGGTGCGGGCTCGCCCGAGCTGCAGCAGCCTCAACCCGGCAGCAGCCATTCCGACCTCACCGATCAACCAGAGCTCGTCACCGGGCTGAGCGCCGCGGCGCCGAATCGGAGCGTCCGCGCGACCAATGACGGTCGTCGTGATGCTCCACTCTCGACCGCGCGCGATGTTTCCACCGACGACCACGCAGCCGAGCAGCTTCGCCGCGCGCGCTTGGCCTTTGCCGAGCGCCTTCAGCTCACGCGACCCTACGTCCGCCGGTAGTACCAACGCGGAGAGCGCAGCGACTGCAGCCGCCCCCATCGCTGCGAGGTCACTGGCAGCGCTTTGCAAAGCTCTGGCGCCCAGCTCTTCCGGGCTCAACCAACCCCGCTCGAAATGCGTGTGTTCGACGGCGCTGTCCACACTGAGCACCAGTTTCCCCTGGATCCGGCCCAACAGCGCGGCGTCGTCGCCGATCCCGAGATCTACCCCCGGACCTCGGGCTGCCAGTTCTCTTGCCAACAGCTCGATGGCGTCGAACTCGCTAATGGTCTTGGTCTTGGTCTTGCCCTTACCCTTACCCTTACGTAAACGTGGCACGCCTGACTGGTATCAAAACCACAAACCGCGCGCCAGTGGGCTGATTCGCCTCGATACGGACGCGACCGTCGTGGCCTTCGACCAGTCGCTTGACGATCGAGAGTCCGAGACCGGTGCCGCCTTGTTCGCGGGTCGAGCTAGAATCCACCTGGTAAAACGCGTCGAACACGCGCGAGCGCTCTTCCTCGGCGATGCCAATCCCGGTGTCCGTCACGGAAAGTTCGATCGCGGCGCGGCTCGTGTTGAGCAGCACGAGGCCGCCTTCGTCCGAAGGATCCGGCGTGAGCGCGCCCATCCTCGCAGCGACCGTCACGACCCCGCCCGCGGGCGTGAACTTGATGGCGTTCTCGGTGAGGTTCAAGAGCACCTGGCGGATGCGCTCTGCGTCCGCCCACATTTCGAGCAGGCCAGCTTCGAACACGACCTTGAGCTCGACGTCCTTCTTCAACGCAGCCGGGGTTACCGTCGCGACGACGTCACGTACGATCGGCTCCGCAGCCTCGTTCTTGCGGCGGAGACTCATGGTTCCGCTCTCGAGCTTCGAGAGATCGAGCAAGCCCTTGATGAGCTCGAGCAGTTGTTCGCCTTTGTTGTGGATAGTGTCCACGAACTCTTTCTGTTCGCCGACGAGCGGTCCAGCGATG
Source organism: Polyangiaceae bacterium (assembly GCA_025937785.1). GTDB lineage: Bacteria > Myxococcota_A > Polyangia > Polyangiales > Polyangiaceae > JAICQQ01. The sequence goes on along the minus strand of JAICQQ010000123.1, from coordinate 13,234 downwards.
CCTTCGTTCAGCATTTCGCTGTAGCCGATGATCGAGGTCAGCGGAGTGCGCAACTCGTGCGAGACCGTCGCCAAGAAGTTGCTCTTCAGGCGGTCGAGCTCCTTGAGACGATCGTAGGCTTGCTGCAGCTTGTCGTTCTTGTCCTGAAGCTCTCGAAAGCTCTCACGTACGCTTGCCATGTGCATGCTGCTCGCCAACAGCGCGCGGTGACCGCTGAACAAAATCAAGTCCAGTGTACGCCCGAGGTGCAGCGCGATCTGTTTGACCGTATCCTCCTTGGCCCGAGCCATCTTCGGGAGCAGCTCACGCACCTGCTTGACGTCGATCGTCGGGTCGAGGTCCGTAAAGCTGCGCGGTATCTCGCGCAGGCTCGCAGGCAGATAGGGACCTAAAATCATCCTGCCGATCGCGCGACCGTCGTAACGAATACTGGCCACGTAGTATTCGGCACCGGTGATGCATGGGTAGCGCACCCCGTCGCGTTCGGGCCTTAGGTTCTTGACGGCAGCGACGACCGCCTGCAGCGCGACCTTCGCCTCGGGCAGCGTGTTGATGTAGCGATAGAGTTCGGGCTGCTCGCTGGCCTCTGCCAAGAGCCGCTCCGATTGGCTGTAGATCCTGAGCGGAACACGGAACAGTTCGTAGAAGCTCTGCGCCATTTCCCCCAGAGCGTGTTTGTCGACGAGCTCTTCGATCTTGAAGTCGTCGCTGAGCGTCAGCTGCTCGAGCGTTCTGGAGGCGGGCTCGACCATCTACCGAGCCACCTTGCGCAGCGCCTGACCCTGAGCCGTCACGGAGCGGCCGAGGATCTCGCTAACGCTCGAGGTTTGCCCGAGTTTCTTCGCCACTTCGGCCATGAAGCGGTCACCATCGAAGTTGAATTTCCGCTGCAGGTCGTGAGTACCGTTCAGCGCGCTCCAGGTAAGGTGCAAGAGCCCCATGAAGCTCTCGACCACCCCACCGCCCTGTGTCGCGACCGCGAGGTACACTGGCTCCCGCCCCTGCGACGCTAGTGCCGCGATGTCAGCATCGCTCCGGACGCCCGGCAGATCGCGTTTGTTGAACTGGATGATGAGCGGCATCTCCTTCAGCGTCAGTCCGTGTTCCTTCAGGTTGTCCTTCAAGTCCAGGAACGACTCCGCGTTGTTCTGGGTTTCGCTCTCGCGAGAGTCAGCGATGAAAGCTATGCCGTCTGCGCCCTGGACGACGAGGCGCCGCGTCGAGGCATGGATCACCTGCCCGGGCACGGTGAAGACCTTGAGCCGCACCGCGAGCCCGCCTTGATCGCGGAACGTGAGCGGCAATAAATCGAAGAACAGCGTGCGATCGTCCTTCGTTTCGAGCGTCATGAGCCGGCCGGTACTGCCAGCGTCGGCTGCTTTGTGCAGAGCCTGCAGGTTGGTCGTTTTGCCGCTCAGCGCTGGCCCGTAGTAAACGAGCTTGATGGTCAACTCGCGCGACGCGAAATCAAGTTGCACCGACACCTCCAGTAGACTCGAGCTTGCGGCCGGTCGCGGCAGCCCTGGTCGCCTGCGTCGCAATATTCACAACCCTGCGAGAGAGTTTGTGTTGATTCACCCCCGAGACTCTATCATGAGTCAAGCATGAGCCAAGCGGTGATCCTGGTCTGGGTCTCGGTGACAACCGGCTCTGCGGCGCCTCATGTCGGCGAGGAACCTACCCCACACGCGCGAACGGTAACCACGTTTGATTACACGACTTCCGCGACGCCCAGCCAGCGGCGTGCGATCACCGCGTGGGCTCAGAGTCACCTGCTCTCGATCGCAGCGCCAGCGACGGATGCTGCCACGGGCCCTCGAGGGTACGACTCGGGCGTGGTGGAGCGGATCGAAGAACTCTTGGAACAAGCCCGCGTCTCCGCCGGCTCCTTGGACGACGCCCTCGCGCTCGAACAGCTCGCGCTCGCCGAGGCGCTGATCTACGAGCACCCCGAATTGCCTCAGGCGGGTTTCCTCCTCGCGGAGGCGGCGGCGCAGCAGGCTCCGATCGTCGAGCACGCCGGGCAGGCGCGCCTCGCCCAGATCCAACGTCTGCGCGCGGCTACCCTCGAAGGCGAACGCGTGCGGCCGTACGCCGCCGCCACCGAGGTGCACTCGACCTCGAGCGATGCGCGGGGTCCGAACGCGGGTTCGCGGGATGTGACGGTCACCGGCCTCGCAACGGGCGACACGCTCGTGTGGAACGGTTCGCCGATCGCCGCACGCCGACTAACGGTTCCGATCGGCGAACACCACGTCCAGGTACTGCGCGACTCGTCGCAGATCTGGGCGGGCTTCTTGCTGGTGCACGACGCCGATCGCGAGATCCGAGTTCCCGTCGCGCCACCGGCACCGTGCAGCAGGGCGGACCTCTCGGTAGCTTCGGTGCGGCGGGACCACGTCATTGGCTCGCAGAGGGTGCGTTGCCCGCTGTGGGCGATCGCACGGCCTGCGGCAGGCAAAGGCATCGACGTGGCGCTGTGCCGTCGCGCCGAGTGCGGCAGCCTGATGAACTGGCAAGAAGGGTTCGGGGAGCCGCTGGTGAAGCCGCTCCACGAGGCTCACCCCTGGCGGCTACCTTCGTGGGCCGGCTACGTAGCGGCTGGCGTCGGCGCCGCCGCGGCCACCAGCCTGATTCTCTGGCAGAGCGGGGCCTTCGACGATCCGGAAGAGCAGCCGCGAAGCTTCACCTTCGGCGGCATCGAAGAGTAGTCGGTCGCCCGCGAATCATTCGGGCGGGGCTTCCGACAACAGCGGGCTCTGCGGCGCGTCGTGAGCGGTGAGCGCCTCCGGCCCGTCTCTGAGCAAGACCTCGGCGCGCGCGAGCGCGTCGTTCGTGCCGATGAGCGCGAGCTTGTCGCCGGGCCGCAGCGGTTCGTGCCCCGTGGGCAACGTGACACCGTCGTGCCCACGGTGAATGGCAATCACGGTCGAACCGGTGCGCGCGCGCAGGTGGACCTCGCCCAGCGTCTTGTGGACGGCGTGCGACTGTTCGGTGATCAGAAACGTGCGCGCGTGGTCGAGCCCGGGCAAGAGCGAACGGTCGCTTAGCTCCGGCTCGGGTCGATCGCTCACCTGCCGCGCCATCAACGCAGCCAGCGTCTCGGCTCCCGACGCGAACTCGTGGTCCAGCGCGTGCGCGGAGCGATACAGGTACATGCCCATGCCGAACACGCCTGCCCCGAGCAACAAGCCCCCCGTCAGTGTCCCGACCACCGGCCCGAGCACGGCTAGCGTAGGCACCACGATGCCGAGCGTGGCGGCCAGCAGCACCGTGATCCTGAGGGTGTGCCGGCTGACTCGAACCACGAGCGGATCGCCACCGTCAGACGGCAGCACCACGTCGGCCAGGAGCCGCGCGAAGGCCAGCGTGTTCTTGACACCGCTCAGGACCAGCGGCGCGAGCACGACGAGCACCGCCCCGATCACCGCGCTCTTGGCCAGCGAAGGCTGGAGATCGGCGCGCGCCACCAGCCATCGGGTGGCCTTGGCGTGCCCCCACGTCGTCACGCCCAGCACCACGGTGAACCCGATCGCTTCCAAGATCAGCGTGCGGATCGCTCGCCGCATTTTGGGAACCGAGCGCTGCTCGGTATTCGCCCGGAACCGGCCGATCCAGTCCTCGTACAGGTTGATCATGCGGTAGAGCGGCGGCGGCAGGATGCGATCGACGAGCTCGACGATCTGGGGGGCAAACCCGAGCGCGAGCGGCGTCGTAAACGCGGTGAGCACCGCCACGGTGACCAAGATCGGCTGGAGCTCGATGCGGACGACCTTGGCGCCGATACCGATGCCAGCCAAGATGAAGGAGAACTCGCCGATCTGACCGATGGCGAGCCCCGCCGTCATGGAACGCCTGAGGCCGTTGCCGGAAAGCACGCCCGCCACGGACACGCTCAACAGCTGCCCGATCACCACCACCCCGAACACCAACAGCGCGATCGGCAAGTGTTGCCACGCGAGCTGCGGGTCCACCGTCATCCCGATGGAAACGAAGAAGATCGCCGCGAACACATCGCGCATCGGCGCTACCAGATGCTCCACCTTGTGCCCGCGCCCGGATTCGGCGACCAGCATACCGGCCACGAAAGCCCCCAGAGCGACCGAATAGCCGAGCACGGCCGCCAGTTCGGCGATGCCGAAGCACAACCCCACGGCCACGACGACCAAGAGTTCGCTGCTGCGGGTCGTGACGACCTTCTGAATCAGCCGCGGCACCACGAACACGCCCACACCGAGAATGCCCAGCAACACGAGGCCCAATTTGCCCAGCGTGAACGCGAGCTCGCGCGGCGCCAGCCCCCCACCCGCCGCCACCGCGGTCATGGCCGCGACCAGCACGATCGCGACGATGTCCTGAATCACCAAGATCCCGAGTACGTTCGAGCGCACGTCGGCGCCTACCGGCCGCTCCGCGAACACGCGGCTCACCACCATGGTGCTGGAGATGCAGATGCTGGCCCCGAGGAAAATGCCTTCTACCGTGGACCAACCCAGCGCGCGCCCCAGGGACATGCCGCACCAAAACAGGAACGCGACCTGCAGCACCGCCGTGAGTCCTGAAGTCGGGAGCACCTCTTTCAACTTGGCGACGCGGAACTCGAGCCCCACCGCGAACATGACGAGCACCACCCCGAACTCGGCCATCGCTTCGATGCGCTCGTGATCCGCGAAGACCGGCAGCGGAATGTAAGGGCCTACCAGGAGGCCTGCGAACAGGTAGCCGAGCACCGAAGGCTGCTTGGCGACGCGCGCCAGGATCGCGGTGACCGCGGCCACCGCCAAAACCACGGCCAGATCGGCGCTGAAGCTATGAACGTTCACGTGCACCCCCACCAATAGCGGAAAAGCGGCCGATTTTGAAGGGCTGCGCTAACTCCGACGCGATCTGGAGCAGCCCCGGGATGGAGCCGCTGTAGGCGCCGGTCAGGGTCGTTCGGCGCGCTGGGCGCTGGCGCCTAGTCCGGCGCTGGTGACCGGGAGGTTCGTCTCGAGCGCGTCGAGCAGGCGTCGGGTGTGAGCCTTCGAAAGCGCGGAGCACGGGATCAGGTCGCAGGCTGCCTCGAGCGCCTCGAGTTCGTGCGCTGCCAACCGGTCGATCTTGTTGAACAGCGTCAGACGGGGCACGTGCTCCAGGCCCAGCTCCTGCAACAGCCTCGCGGTTTCTTGCATGTGCTCGGGGTGCTCGGGATCGGAGGCGTCGACCACCTCGACGATCACGTCCGCGTCCGCCGTTTCTTCGAACGTCGCACGGAAGGCGGCGAACAAATCCCGCGGCATGCGGCGAATGAAGCCGACCGTGTCCGTCACTACGACGACGCGGCCGCTGGGTAGGCGCAACTGCCGAGCGCGCGGATCGAGCGTGGCGAAGAGCTTGTCTTCCGCGAGCACCCCCGCGCTGGTCAGGGTATTCAGTAACGTGCTTTTGCCGGCGTTGGTGTAGCCTACCAGCGCGACCACGGGTGTATCCACCGAGCGCCGGAGGCGGCGCCGCTCCGCGCGCTTGCGCGTGAGCTCTTTCAGCTGTTTCTCCAAGCGAGTCACACGTTCGCGCGCGCGGCGGCGGCCGATTTCGAGCTTGGTTTCGCCCGGTCCCCGACCGCCGATGCCGCCCGTCAATCTGCTGAGCGCGTCGTCTCGCGTGCCGAGCCGCGGTAACGTGTACTTCAGCTGCGCCAGCTCGACCTGCAGCTTGCCGTCGACCGATTCGGCGCGCTGGGCGAAGATGTCGAGGATCAGCTGAGAACGATCGATGACCTTCAGGTCCGTGTGCTGGGCGATGCTGCTGGCCTGTGCCGGCGTGAGATCACAGTCGAAGATCAGGGTTTCAGCGTCCAAGTCGATCGCCCGCATCACCACCTGCTCGAGCTTGCCTCGGCCGAGCAACAGCTTGGGATCGGGTCGCTCCCGCAGCTGAATCACGCGCTCCACGACCTGTACGCCCGCCGTCTTCGCGAGGCTCTCGAGCTCCGAGAGCTGCGCCTCGGCGCGACGCATGGCGCCGCTTTGGCGCTTGTCGCCCACGTGCACGAGGATGGCACTGCCATCCTTGGCCCGGACCTGGCGTGTCTTCTGCTGGCGTGCAAACTCTGCCTCGAGCGCCTGAATCAGATCGCCGAAGTGAGGCTGCTCGGTGCCGTACGCTACAGGCCCCACTACCTCGTAATTCCGCTGCGCCACGTAATTCTGCGACGCAGCGGGCTGCTCTGGGTGTGTCGGGACGTTGTAGGCCCACGTCAACGAGCGCGGCTCGCCTTCGCGGGTCAAGAGCACGGCGCACACCAAATCGAGCCGGAGCCGCGTGAGGTCGACCAGGTCGTCGTGGGTCAGCGGCTCGTTGTACAAGTGGGTGTGCACCAGGCGTAACGCGCGAAAGCGACCCTCGGCCGCACGCAAGCGCCCGATATCGGGCAGCATCAGCCCGGTCGCATCGCCCACGATGACCGTGTCCACTTGACCGGAGCGATGCACCAGCGCCCCGACCTGACGCTTCACCTCCCGCGAGGCCTCGGCAAGCGAGCGCACGAGCTCGGGGGTCGCGATTTTGTCCAGGGGCACGCGGCGCCTGTAGATCCGCTCGAGCGTACGGAGCGCCCGCGGGGCCAAACCCGAGACGTTCCCGAAAACCTCAGCCATACACCATCATGCCGCGGAACGTCGTTCCTCGACCGTTGTCTCCCCGAATCGTCGTGTGTTCGCAGGTCTCGGGGCGTCGCATGTCTTCGGCGCGTCGCGTGTATTGGTGCGTCGCATGTGTCGGTGCGGGGAAGTGCCCCTAGCCTACCACATTTTCAGTGGCGGGCAGGGAGTTTGGCTATGCTGGGCGCCATGGCACTTCTGACTCCGCTTTCGCTCGAACGGGCTCGTGAGCTCCTCGAGGACTACGGCCTCGCTCTCACCGAACTCGAGCCGTTGGCGGCCGGCTCCGTCAACTCGAACTTCCGTCTGCTCATCGACGGCGGCGCGCGCTACTTCGCCCGCATTTACGAGGAGCAAGACCAAGCAGGAGCGGTCGCCGAACTCGAGATGGTGCAGGAGCTGGAGCGCGCAGGCGTCCCCGTCGTCAAAGCCGTGCCGCGGCTGGACGGCAAGCTCGTCCACGAAATCGACGGGAAGCCGTTCGCCGTGTACCCATGGCTCGAAGGCGAGATCTTGTGCCAGGCGCGTGTCGACGCGCGCGCTGCGCGGGCGATCGGCACCGCGCTCGCGCGAGTGCACCAATGCGGCGACCGCTTTCCTGCCCTAGGCGCAGGCCGTTTTGGACCCGGTGAGCTCGCCGCGCGCCTCGACCTCGTCGAAGCCCGCGGGGACGCGGACCTACGCGCGGGGGCGCGCTTCGTGCGGGCGAAGTATGCCGAGTACCTGCCGCAGCGCAGCGTCGATCTCCCGAAAGGCTTGATCCACAGCGATCTGTTCAAAGACAACGTGCTCTGGCGCGACGGCCAGATCCTGGCGCTGATCGACTTCGAGAGTGCGTCGACGGGGCCGTACTTGTACGACCTGATGGTTACGTTGCTCGCCTGGTGCTACTCCGACCACCTCGATCAGGAGCTCGCTGCGGCGTTGTTGCAGGGGTACGCCGGCGAGCGTCCGCTGGGCGAGGCCGAGCTCGCTGCGGTCGGCGTCGAGGCGGCGCTCGCGTGCCTACGGTTCGCGACGACCCGCATGACGGACTTTTCGTTGCGCACGGCTCCGGGGTGCCCGCCCGGGCGTGACTACAGGCGTTTCTTGTCACGCTTGGCAGAGGTCGAAGCAGGAGCGCTCGCGAAACCCCTGCGGACGTTGCACGGGCGCGGGCTCGGCGCTATCACCTGAGAGGTCGTCACCAGAAAGGGCCGGTGGTTTGGCGCGCTTCAGCAATCTCAAGTTCTCCGAGTTCGTGGAACAACAACAGAGCGCTCGGCCCGGCGCGGACCAGGGCGATTTCCACGCCTACGCCTACGTCTCCGACCGAAACACCCGCATGGCGTTCCAACACGCCAAGGCGGTCGAGCTCGCGGTCGCAGCTGGCGTGCGCATGTTCAAGAGCTTCGGCAAGGCCGAACTCCTCGGGCACGCCGTGAAGGTCGGTCCCAATCAATTCCCCAGGGTGCACAACCTCGCCGCTGAATGCGCGCGCACCCTCGGCATCGCCGTGCCGACGCTATACATCGTCAACAGCCCCGTGCTGAACGCCGCGACGTACGGAACGAACGACGACGCATTCGTGCTCGTGCATTCCGCACTCGTCGACCACATGTCCGACGCAGAACTGCTGAACGTCATCGGGCACGAGTGCGGGCACATCCACAACAATCACGTGGTCTACCTCACCGCGATGCACTACCTCACCCACGTCGCGGGTCTATTCGTCAGAAATCTCGCGTTGCCCGCGATGCTCGGGCTCCGCGCGTGGTCCCGTCGCGCCGAGATCACCTGCGATCGCGCCGGGGCGCTCTGCGCCAAGGACGTCGACGTGGCGCTCAAGGCGCTCACCAAGTTGGCCCTCGGTTCTCGCAAACTCTACGACGAACTGAACGTCGACGCCTTCCTCGAGCAGCACGAGGAAGGGAAGACCAGCCTCGGGCGTTTCTCCGAAGTGTTCGCCACCCACCCGTGGCTTCCCAAGCGTGTCATGGCGCTGAAGACCTTCGGTGAAAGCCAGCTGTATCGGAAACACGTCGGCGCCGGCACCGACGGGCTCAGCATGGATCAAGTCGACGAGAAGGTGCACGGCATCATCAAGATCCTCGGTTAGCAAAGATCCCCGACTGAGGCTCTGCTACCAGAAATGCCGGCCACTAGAGTCACCGGCCACTAGAGTCACCGGCCACTAGAGTCACCGGCCACTAGAGTCACCGGCCACTAGAGTCACCGGCAACCAGAAATAACGGCCACTAGAGTCACCGGCCATCGCAATCACTGGCCACCAGAAATAACGGCCACTAGAGTCACCGGCAACCAGAAATAACGGCCACTAGAGTCACCGGCCATCGCAATCACTGGCCACCAGAAATACCGGCCATTAGAGTCACCGGCCACCGCAATCACTGGCCACCAGAAATACCGGCCATTAGAGTCACCGGCCACCGCAATCACTGGCCACCAGAAATACCGGCAACCAAACACTAGAATCACGGGCCGCAAGAGTCACTGGCCACCAGAGTCACTGACCACCAGAATCACAGAAGCTCCGACTACCGGAGCTTCCCGCCACGGCACGAAAGCTGCCAGTTGCCCCAACGGCGCAGCTGGCCTAAAGCCCATAGCAGGTGTCCGATGTTAGAAGAGTTTCGAGAACGTAAGCTCACGGTGGTTGCTGCCCTCGGCGAGCTGTGTGACCTAGCCCGTGCCGCCGGTGCCACCGGTTTGTCCCGTCGCCTGGACGCCGATCTGGTGTCGAAGCTGGAGAAGGATCGTTTTCATCTGGTCGTGGTCGGCGAGTTCAACCACGGCAAGACCAGCTTCGTGAATGCGTTGCTCGGGCGGCGCGTGCTACCGGTCGGCGTCACGCCCACGACCGCCGTCGTGCACCACATCGTCTACGGGGAAGAACCACAGGTCCAGCGCGTGGACAGCCAGAACGTCGAGCACCGCTTGAGCTTCGACGACCTGGGTGCCTTCACCGCGCGGCGCGGTACGGACGCCGAAGACGTCAAGTACCTCGAAGTCTCCTATCCAGCCCCGCTCTTGAAAGAGCGCATCGTGCTGGTCGATACTCCGGGCGTCAACGACCTGTCGTTGACCCGCGCCGAGATCACTTACGGCTACATTCCGCGCTCGGACGCGGTGCTCTTCGTGCTCGACGCCGGTCAACCGGTGAAAGAAAGTGAGCGCCAGTTCATCCAAGAGCAGCTGATCGGCAAGAGCCGCGACAAGATCGTGTTCGTCGTCGCCAAGAGCGATCTCTGGTCGGAAGCGGAACGGATCGAAGCCCTCGCCTACATCGAGGACCGCCTCGCCGAAGTCGTGAAGAGTCCGAAGATCTTCCCCGTGAGCGCCCAGTCGTTGTTCGACGGCGCGCCGGAACGTTCGGGGCTCGACGCCTTGATCGACTACCTCACGCGGTTCCTGGCGGAAGAGCGCGGCACCATCCTGTTGAATAACGCGCTCGGCGAGGGGCTCAGAGCTGCGGCACTCTTGACCAAGGCCATCGACGCGCGGCGGCGGGCCCTTACCATGAGCGCGGAACAGCTTCAAAAACGCGTCACGCTGCTGGCGAATGACCTCGAAAGCCACACCGACGTGGTCGAGAAGCGGCGCGCGATGGTGCGGGAAGAAGCGGCCGCCATCAAAGCGTGGGCGCGCCGCGACCTCGAGCGTTTCTGCGACGAGTTCCTCGAGAAGTTGCCCGACATGCTCGACAGCGCCTCCGCCGACGACGTGCGACAGCACTTCGGGCCCTACCTCGAGCGCGCCTTCAAGGAATGGGCGACCCACGAAACTCAGGAGATTGCGACCTCGCTCGAACAAGTCGCCGAACGTGCCATCGCCATGGTGCGCGAGGACGCCGCTGAAGTTGGGCAGCGTGTCGGCCAAGCCATGGGCGCCGAAGTGGTTGCCCCCGAGATCAGCGTCGACACCTTTGCCGCCGATGTCGGCGTGTTCGCCATGCTCTCGCTCGGCATCGGAACGCTGTTCGCCAACGCGCTGCTCGGAGGCATGCTGCTCGTGGCAGCTCCTGCGCTCGCGCTATACAACCGTGACAAGACCGAGGCCCTCGTCCGGCGACGAGCGCTCGAAATCGCGCCCTCGGTGATCCGAGGCGTCGCTGCCAAGGTCGGCCCCAAGATCGACGCCATGGTCGATGACTTCACGGTTCGGCTCGACACCTGGATCGTCACCGCCGGACAAGAATTGCACCAAGAGGTGATCGAGGTCTTGCAGAGCGTGAGCAGCGCCCGGGTCGGGACCGACGAGGACAAGGAGCGCGAGACCGCCGCTTGTGACGACCTGGAAAAGCAGCTCCTGCGTTCGTCCGAGCAGCTCACCCAGCTGATGCGATCCCGCGAGTCGGATGCTCGTCGCGCTTCGCTCGAGGCGGACGCGCCTCACGGTGACGCGCCCCACGGTGACGCGCCTCACGGTGACGCGCCTCACGGTGACGCGCCCCACGGTGACGCGTCGAGCAACGGATCGGGGGAGGCATGACGGTTGCACGCGGTGGGCGGCTGCCGGCAACGATCGATGCCGCAATGGAGCGCTTGAACCAGAGCGTCGACGTCGACTCGAAGCTCTGGCGCGAAGACATAGACGGGTCGATCGCTCACGCCGAAGGGCTGGCGCGAGCGGGCGTCATCGACGCAAGCGAAGCGGAAACGCTCGTGCGAGGCCTGCGCCAGGTGGCCGAGGAGATCCAGAACGGCAGTTTCGTGTGGGACCCGAAGAAGGAAGACGTCCACATGAACATCGAGTCCCGCCTCACCGAAATCGTCGGAAAAGTAGGCGGCAAGCTGCACACGGCGCGCTCGCGCAACGATCAGGTGGCCACCGACCTGCGGCTGTGGTGCCGCCGTCAGACCGACGAGGTCATCGAATGCCTCGCGGTGCTGGGTGAGGTGCTGCTCGATCGCGCCGACGAGCAGATCGACGTGTTGATGCCGACCTATACGCACCTGCAGCGCGCCCAGCCTAGCCGCCTTTCCCACCATCTGATGGCCTGGCAAGAGATGCTGTGGCGCGACCGTTGCCGGCTAGTCGACGCGCGCGCGCGCCTGAACGAGTCGCCGCTCGGTGCCGGTGCGGTCGCTGGCAGCGGGTACCCGCTCGACCGCGACGGTGTCGCCCGCGCCCTGGGCTTCGACAGACCCATGCAAAACTCGATCGACGCCACTGCCAGCCGCGACTTCGCCATGGAGCTGACCTCGGCGCTCGCAATCCTGGGCGTCCACCTCTCGCGTATCGGTGAAGAAATCGTGCTGTGGTCGACGGTCGAGTTCGGATTCATGACGCTCAGCGACGCCTTCTCGACCAGTTCGTCGATGATGCCGCAGAAGAAGAATCCGGACGTAGCCGAGCTCGTCCGCGGCAAGAGCGCGCGCCTGATGGGCTCGGCGATGAGCCTGCTCGCACTCGAGAAGAGCCTGTCTTTCGGCTACGGCCGCGACCTGCAGGAAGACAAGGCGCCGGTGTTCGACGCTTTCGAAAGTGCCCTGCTCAGCCTGCGCGCCCTCACGGGAGCCATTGCCACGGCACGCTTCAACACCAGCGCCCTCGAGCAAGCGCTCGCGCGAGGCCACGTGTGCGCCACCGATCTTGCCGACTACCTAGTCCTCGAAGGCGTTCCCTTTCGCGACGCACACCACATCGTGGGCGCCCTCGTGCGCGAAGCCGAACTGCGTTCAGTCCAGCTCGGCGAGCTCCCCCAAGACGTCCTCGGTGCCCACCACTCGGCCCTCGCCGGACCCGGGGTCCAGAGCGCCCTCGACCCCCGCCAGGCCGTCGAACGACGCGCCCTCGTCGGCGGCCCCGCGAAAGCACGCGTAGAAGGCGCCATCCGCGACGCGCGCGTGCGCTGGGCGAACGGCACCCGCTGAGCCGCGCTCAGTTCTCTTGAACGCCCCAACGCCGCCAACACCTCAACGCCGCCAACACCTCAACGCCGCCAACACCTCAACGCCGCCAACACCCAACGGTAGGCCTTGAAGTGCCCGGCCCTTCTACTTCAGCAGTCGCGACGCGCGGGTCTCAGGGCAAAAGCTGGTGCACTTCGCTCGGTCGGCTGGGCTGTCCAGCGTTGGAGCGGCATGCCGCGTTACCGCGGTAGTGACGCCATTCGGGCTTCGGGAGGCGTGCAGATATTGGGCCGTACTCGTCATGGGCGAGCCTTAGAACCGCGATCACTTTGGGTCGTCTGAACCAATCTCCGCGCCAATCCTCGCTTCACGCCCGGCCCCTAGCCCCCCTCACGCCCTGACCCGACCCACGTTGGTCGTCTCAACCACCATGCATCCCAAACGTCACCTCACACCCTGACCGACCCACTTTGGGTCGTCTCGGCCATCTTTGCATGCCAATCGTCACCTGAACCTCCCGACCCACTTTGGGTCGTCTCGGCCAACTTCCATGCCACCTCGCTGGCGTTACCCTCCCGACCCACTTTGGGTCGTCTCGGCCATCTTGCATGCCAATCGTCACTGACCTCCCGACCCACTTTGGGTCGTCTCGGCCAACTTCCATGCCACCTCGCTGGCGTTACCCTCCCGACCCACTTTGGGTCGTCTCGGCCATCTTGCATGCCACCTCGCTGGCGTGAC
>JAICQQ010000081.1 GCA_025937785.1 Polyangiaceae bacterium | reverse complement strand
TTGATACACTTCCAATCCCTCATGACCGAGCCTCATGCTCCAGCCATCGGCCCCACCTCGGCATCGGTTGCGCTTCTTCGGGCACGGGCACGTTTACGTTCACGTTCACGGGGCCATCGTCCAATTCAGGGACAGGCCCTATTCTTGCTTGGCTTTCGCGGCCGAGGGACATCGAAGTCGCGCAGCCGAGAGACCAGTGTGCGGCGAGAGATCCCCAACATGGCCGCCGCGCGCGTCTGGTTGCCCGCGCAGCGGTTCAGAGCCTCGACGATTCGCAGCCGCTCGAGCGACTTGATCTCCGCCTGAAATCGCTTCGCTTCCAACTCAGGGACGGGGTTCCTCGGCATGCTTTTGGAGGAGGCGGGCTGGGGCACGCTCGCGTGAGGGTGCCGCACGCCTTCCGGCAGGTGATCAGAATCGATACAGCGGCTGCCGGCCCAAGGTGTCCAGCGAAGGCGCTTGGCACCCGAGGCCGTAGGCCCCGTTGCCGGACCTCATTCCGACCCGATCAGCCCTGGGGCACTCCGTCAGCGCGCGAACAACCACCAGAGTGCCATGAAGACACCCAAGAGCCCAAGCCACACGACGAGCGTGCGCAGCAGGGCGCTGGGCAACCTCGGCGAGGGTTTCACGCCCGCCTTGACCCACGCGACGACGCGCTCGCGATCGTCGGGTGCGAAGGCCCTGAGCGGAATAATCTGAGCGATGCTGTTCGACGAGTACAAGAGCAGCGTGTGAGGCGTGAGCACGTAGCGCTGGAGTGCCTCGTAGTCTTGGCGAGCGTGGCTGTTCTTGGTGGTGATCTCCACTGAGCTCGGCGTGAACACGTAAGAGGTCGAACGCCGTCCGGGGTCGATCTCGTTGAAAAACCGGCGCGCCTGCAGGCGTGTGCTGGTACGGTTCGCGAACACGAGCAGCACTACTACGAAGGCGAGGGTGAGCCAGATGGCCGCGTCGAAGCCTTGCATGGTCCCCATCGCGATCACCACTAGCGCGGCGAAGGCCGAGGCGCTCGCACCGCCAAATCGCCGCTCCGGCATGCTCGCGAGCGCATACCGGAAGTCCGCCTCGGTGAGCTCCAGTCGAGCCTCGACGCGCAGCGCCTCGGGGGGTGATGACACCGAGCGCCCGCGCGTCAGCCCATCGTGACGCGCTTCATCTGCACCGGCGTCAGCGGCCGATCGTTGCGATCGGTAGCGGTTTCGCTGATCGCGTTCACGACGTCCATCCCCGAGACGACTTTACCGAACACCGGGTGTTTGGATTGACCGGGGGTGAAGAAGTCCAAGAATTCGTTGTGCACGGTGTTGATGAAGAACTGGCTGCTGCCCGACTTGGGCCCGGCGTTGGCCATCGATAGCGTGCCGGGCTCGTTCGAGATCTTGTGCTCGCTCGGGTGCTCGTCGGCGATAGCGCCGTAGGGCGAGTCACCCGTCCCCGCGCGCGGGCTCTTCGGGTCCTTGCTGTGAGGACACCCGAACTGGCACATGAAGTCCTTGATCACCCGGTGGAAATGCAGCCCGTTGTAGAAACCATCATTGACGAGGCGGACGAAGTTGTTCGCCGTGATGGGCATCTTGTCGACGAAAATTTCTGCTTCGAAGTTGCCCATGGTGGTTTCGAATCTTGCGATGGGGTTCGTCATGCCACCACGCGTAACCCGATCGTGCAGGCTTGTCATCGCAGAAAGTCAACGCGGCCAAACTCGTACGATTTGGTAACGCTCACCAATCCCTGTTGCCCTCACGGTGCTTGGGTGCCGCTGTGCGCGGCACCCGCGTGGCGTGTCACCGCGAACCGCACGGAGAGCCGAGCCCGGGGGCCAGCCTCCGGCAGCGCTGCGGCGGTTTGGTCGTAGCCCGTGGGTGGCCATGCGTCTCGGGTGAAGGTCCATTCACCGAATGCGCGGACCCCAGCAGCGTCGGGTCCAGCCAGTTGCTGGCGCTGTACGCGGAACGTGGCGCGCTCTGCCGCCAGCTCGACGAGCTCGTACTCGGTCTTGGTCGAGGCAGCGCCGCGATGCCTCAGCTCGGTGTTCCAGCGCGCGCCCGCCCCCACCGACGCGTCTGGCGGGCCGTCCAGCTCGAGCAGGGTTTCGTAGAGTGGAACCAATTCGCTGCCCGACTGATGGACGATGCGCGCCTCTCGAATTCTTCCTGACCGAGTCAGGTGTGCCTGGGCGAGCAAGCGGGCGTCGGACTCGCCCTGGCCGTGCGCCGCGCCTCCCCAACCGATCGTGTCAGCCTCCCCCTCCCGGGCGATCTGCGCGGGGCCGAGCTGGAGACGCAGCGCGTGGGCGTCGGCCAGGAGAGCTCCGACCGCGATCACGAGCGGCGCGTGAACTTCGACGCTGCCGCGCGGTTCGTCCCCTTCGAACAGCGTGAGCCGATGTTCCACGCGAAACTCGTGGGTGCTGCCCGGAGCGAGCTCGTAGCGCAAATGCCGGTGGGGCGACTTGCCGAGATCGACCACGGTGGTGAGCCAGTCCTCGGTCGCCGCGCTCGCGGCCTCGTCCGGCTCGCGCGCTGGAGCCCCATTCGCCGCGGCGGGTTCGGGCAGCGCTGCGCGCGCCTGCTTCGACGCCTGGGTATGCCGGGACGCTAGGCGGGGCGTCCGCTCCGCGGCTGGGCGGCAGGCGAGCAGCACCCCCGCTAGCACGAGCCATGAAGTTCGCGCGGGGGTACGGCGCGCGCAGGCGCTCAGGAGCCCTTCGGCTCTTCGGGAACGAAATCCGGGGGAGCAGACGAGCCTTCGCCCCAGAAGAACTTCTCCATCTCGGTGAACCAGATCTGCTGCCCCTTCTCGCTCGTCAGGTCCAAGCGAAACTCGTTGATCAGCATCTTCGAGTGCTCGAGCCACTGGGTCCACGCCTGTTTGGAGACGTTCTCGAAGACCTTCTGACCGAGCGGCCCCTTGAGGGGAGGCTTCTCGAGGCCTTCTGCTTCGCGTCCCAATTTGATGCACTGTACGGTTCGAGCCATGGCAGGAGCTTCCCTAGCGCGTGTGGATATATCCCCTCGACGCGCGTTCAGTATTGCTTCATGTTTCCTGATGTCGCCGCGGAGCACGCGGAGACATCAAACGTCTGTGGAGAGGAGAGCGCTGGCGTACGCCCCTGTGGAGCGTGCACGAAACTATCCTCCGTGAAGCAGAAAGGACTTCGGTCCAACGCCCGAGAAGGGCGGTGTTGTACGAAACTGTCAACACGCTGTAGTGAGATTCTGCGAACAGTCAAGATGAGTCGTCGCTCGGTCCCCCCCCCCGAGACCTAGCCCGAGTCGACGTAAGGCTGGGCGACAACCAAGGCAAAAGACTGCCCACCGCGCCAGACCCGACCGCTCAGCTGCGGCTGGCGGGCTCCCCGCGCACGGATGACGGCTCCCACCACGGCCTCCTCGGAAACGGCCGGCTGTCCGAGGGCGTGGGTGAGGATATCGCCGTCCTGGAGCCCCAGCCCTAGTCCCCCCACCCCCGTCAAGAGCAGCCCGCCCGGCCGTGCGCCGGCGGCATGGACCGGGATCCCGCCGGGACGAGCTCCTGCCTGAGCCAAACGCAGCACCTTGTCGGCGCTCACGAACAGCCCTTTGGGCACGGGGGCTGCGGCGTGAGACCGCCGTGCCTGCGAGCCGTCCGTGCCAGCGACCCGCGGAGCACTCGCGGGCTCATCGAGCAGGGCCGCGAGCTCCGCGCGCCAGCGGGCCACTTCGTCTTGGTCCCGGCTCTCGAAATCTGGTCCCCCGAGGCTCAGCCCCTGGCTCACCTGGCACAGCGCCTCTGCAACGCCCGCTGCCTGCCGATCCGCGACCGCGCCTGCGAAGGCCAACACCAGCGCGAAGGGCGCCCCGAGCGAGACGGCGACCATCGCGCGGCGCATCGGCTTACTTCTTGGGGTTGTCGAGGTACTGGAACAGATCCGAGTCTGTCGACAGCACGATCGTCGTGTCCTTGTCGATCGACGATTCGTACGTCTCGAGGCTCTTGGTGAAGGCGTAGAACTCGGGGTCGCCTCCGTAAGCGTCCGCGTAGACCTTGATGCTCTGCGCATCGCCCTCGCCCCGAGCCTTCTGCGCCAGCTCGTAGGCCTTGGCGAGTAAGATCGCCTTTTCCTTGTCGGTGTCGGCGCGGATCTTCTGCGCCTCTTCCTCACCTTGCGCGCGGTAACGTTTCGCGATGCGCGAGCGCTCCGCTTGCATGCGCTTGAACACGCTTTCCTGCACCTCCGTCGGCAGGTCGGCGCGCTTGATGCGCACATCCACGATCTGAACGCCAAACCGCAGCGCCTGCTTGCGCGCCGCCCGGGTCACTTCCTGCATCAGGGGATCACGGGCGCTGCCGATGATCTCACTGAAGTCCTGGCTCGCGAGCACCCCGCGCAGCTCGCTGTTGATGATGTCGTCCAGGCGTGCCTTGGCTCCCGACTCATCGCGCACGGTCTTGTAGAAGGTGAGTGGATCGATGATCTTCCAGCGCGTGACCGGGTCGGTCACCAGCTTCTTCTTGTCCCGCGTCAAGAACTCGGCGGGCGGGGTGTCGCTGCCGATGATGCGGCGTTCCATGCGGTGCACCGTGTCGGCAAAGGGCACCTTGCCGTAGAGCCCTGGCGAGTTGACGCTGTACTTGTACTCGCCGAACTGGGTCAGGATCGCTACCTGCCCCTCTTGCATGACGAACACGGAGTCGAGGCCGACGACCGCGGCGATGATGAGCACGATGATGAGGCCTACGCGGTTCATCTTACTGCCCTCCTTTGACGGGAACGGCGCCCTGTCCGGTGAGCGGCAGGATCGGCAACGCGCTACCTCCGATCGCCTGATCGACCACGACCTTCTTCTCGACCTTCGACAACATGCGCTGCATCGTCTCCAAGTAGAGGCGGCGGCGCGTCACCTGCTCGGCCTTGGAATATTCAGCCAAAATGGATTTGAACTTCTCGGCGTCGCCGTTGGCTCGAAGCACGCGCTGCTCGCGATAACCCTCTGCCTCGCGCTCGATCTGGCGCGCTTCGCCCTTGGCCTTGGGGATCACGTCTTCTTGGTAGCCCTTGGCCTGGTTGATCAGCTGCTCTTTCTCTTCACGGGCGCGCACCACGTCATGGAACGCTTCTTTCACCTGGTCCGGCGGATCCACGGCCTGTAGCTTGACTTCCGTGACGCTGAGCCCGCTGTCGTAGTGATCCATCAACCTCTGCAAGAGTTGCCGGGCCTCGGTCTGCACACGGCCGCGGCCGGTGGTGATGACGTCGTCGATGTTGGTGCGCCCCACGACGCTGCGCAGCGCCACCTCGGCGCTGGCATGCAGCGCGTCATCCGGATCTTTCAAGCGGAACAGGTACTTTTCGGGATCGCTGATGCGATACTGGATGATCATCTGGGCTTCGACGATGTTCTCGTCTCCAGTGAGCATTTGCGCCTCGACGGACTTGACCTTGTCCCCTCGGAACCCGACCTCGATGCGGCGGATCGTCTCCACGTTCACGACGTCGACCTGTTGCACGATGGGCAGGATGAAATGCAGACCTGCATCGGTTCGGGCGGTGACCGCACCCCACGTGCGTACGATGCCCACTTCACCGGGACCCACCTGATAAAAACCGAGCGTCGCGACCACCGCCAGCAACACCAGGGCAACGATGGGGCCCAGCCGGCGCATGTTTCGCTTGAACGTTTCGCTCACCTGCGCCACGACTTCCGAAATGTCGGGGCCTTGCCCGTTGTCATCGAACTGACTTCGCATGTTGCCTGCAAACTCCGTTTTGAGGCCCTCGGACCCAGCTGTGGACCGCACCGAACCCTAGCGGTCCCAAGCCCCGTGGCAAGCGTGTTGTGCTCGGCCGGCAACGAAAGGGCCGGCGAACGGGGTTTTCGCCGCTACTGCCGGACGCGCCAGTTGCCCTGAAACGTCTTACCAATCTCGTCGCAGGTGGGGTCGGTGACGATCAGCTCCGGACGGGCGTTCTGGCAGTACACGATGGTGTTCTGCCGAAAAGTTCGGCCGAAATCGATGGACTCGTCACGTTCGATGCCGTGCACCACCCATGCCGGCTCACGCCAGACCCCTTCGGGCTCTTCTTCGAATCCGACGCAGTGTTCGACGCGATAGCAGCCTAGGATGAGCAGGTCGCGCATCACTTGGTGTCGCACGTCGTTGACCCTGCGCGGCAGCAGCATCGAGCGAGGATTGTACGCCGTCAGAATCGCGAAGCTTCGCTGAAGTATCGACGGCAGACCCTCTTGATCTTTCACTATTTCGCCATCGAGCGAGGCCCTGACCACGCCGGAATCGGTGGGAAGCTCGTAAACGGTGGCGAAGTACGAACGAAGTAGGTTCTGGTCCACGGTAGTTCTGCCGCTCGGGGTTGGGGAGGGCCGTGCCTTTTAGCATAAAATTCAGCGTTGGAAGCGGTAGCCGACCCCGCGCACGGTTAAAAGGTGATCGGGCAGCGCTGGATCCCGCTCGAGCTTGTTGCGCAGCTGAAGCAGGAAATTGTCGATGGTGCGTAGGGTCCCTTTGTGACCTGGACCCCAGACCTTGGCCAGGATCTGCTCGCGCGAGAGCACCTGGCCCCCCGCCTCGACCAGACACCATAGGATCTCGAACTCGGTAGCGGTGAGCGCGACGACATCTCCGTCTCGACTCACTTCCCGGGTGTTGGGGTTGACGAGGAGTTCCCCCGCCTCGACTACCGGCTCCACGCGGGACCGGGTGATCCCATCGCGCCGCAGGACGGCTTTTACTCGCGCCAACAGCTCGGCGAGGCCGAAGGGCTTCGTGATGTAATCCTCCGCACCGAGCTCCAGCCCCATCACCTTGTCGGATTCGTCGCCCCGCGCGCTCAACATGATCACGGGCACCGTTTCTCCGGCCTCTCGCAGCACTCGCACCACTTCGAAACCGTTCGTCTTGGGCAGCATCACGTCGAGGATCAGTACGTCGAAACCTCCTGCGCGCGCGAGCCCCAGACCGCGATCGCCGTCGCCGGCCACCTCGACCCAGTAGCCTTCGGCCTCCAGATTGAGCTTCAAGCCGAGCGCGATGCTCTCGTCGTCCTCGACGATCAATACGCGACGTTTGTGCTTGCTGAGCGGTGCAGGATCCAGCGGTGAAGCCACATCAACCTCCGACCACGGGCAGCACCAGACGAAAGCTGCTGCCCTGGCCCGCGCTGCTTTCGAGCTCGACGTGACCCTTGTGTGCCTTCATCACGTGCTTCACGATGGCAAGCCCCAAGCCCGAGCCTTCGCGTTCGCGCGAGAGCCGGTCGTCCACGCGGTAGAACTTCTGAAAGATGCGCTTGTGCTCCCCGACAGGGATGCCCTTACCGTTGTCGTCGACGACGATGCGCACTTCTCGCACCGACTGCTCCACGCGCACGGCGATCTTCGGTGGGTCCCCACCGTACTTTACCGCGTTGGAGAGTAAGTTCAAGAGCGCATCCTCCATCGCCGTGCGATCGGCCTCGATCACGAGCGAGGCCGGAGGCAGGGAAACGTCGAGTACCGCGTTGTGCCGCTCAGTGGTCGGCTCGAACGCTGCCAGGGCCGATTCGATGACGGAGCGGACATCCGTCACGCGCATGTGGAACTCGCGGTGGCCGCTTTCCATGCGGCCCCAGTCGAGCAGGCGGTCGATCAGTACCTGGAGGCGCGTGGTCTCGCGCTCGAGGGCCACGATACATTGCTGCGCGGCGCGCTCGTCTCCCCTCCTCAGCGCGAGGGTCTCGGTGAAGAGTCGAATCGAGGTGAGCGGCGTTCTGAGCTCGTGGGATACCTTCGAGACGAAGTCGCTCTGAAGCCGCGACAAGGTCGCTTCGCGTCGCACGAACACCCAGACCAGAATCACCCCCGTCACCACGGCCCCACTGAGCGCGAGCACGAGGATGCCCATGACCAGGTTCCAGCTCTCCTGCCCGAGGAAAAGCAGCACCGCGCCTAGCGTCAGCATCAGCGCGGTGGGCACGATGATGAGCGCCACGAGCAGGATCACGATCCGCCGATAACCGAGGGCGGCGAGGTCTCGCGAGGCCATGGGCGCCAGTCTTACACTGGTCAGTGGACCAGGCCAGCTCGGGGCCACTCGCTCAGCGTTCGCTGGTCGTTCAGCTCGCCCGGCCATTGGCGTCGAGCCAGGTGCGGACGAGTGCCAGCCTGACCTCACCGGCCGCGCACTGACACAGCAGGTTGCCGCCGCGACCTACGTGCTCGATCGAGAATGCGAGCGGCTCGCGCACGCGCATCGGGGCCGAGTCTACCTGCTACCCACGACTGCGGTGTTGGCGCACCCATTCCGAGAGCCCCGACGTGGGCGCCGCGGCGGGAGCCGTGCGTTCGGCCCGAGCAAGGCTGAAGAGCGCGGCGGCGGCCACGGCGTCGATCAGCTCGGCTTCGCTCAGGTCAGCGGGACGCTCCAAGTCGGCGCGAGCAGACTCGACGAAGGACGTGTTCACGTCGCCTCGCAGGAACGCAGGGTGGCCGAGGATGCGGCGCAAGTACTCGAGATTGGTGTGGGTGCCCGCCACCACGTATTCGCCCAGCGCGCGCTGCATTCGCCGCACGCATTCTCGTCGATCGGCGCCCCACGCGGTCAGCTTGGCGATCAGCGGGTCGTAATAGCCGCTGATGGTGTCGCCGCTCTCCGCGCCTTCGTCGTTCCTGATCCCTGGCCCCTGGGGCAGTAGCATGCGCTGGATGGGTCCGGGACTCGGCAGAAAACCGAGCTCGGGGCGTTCGGCGTAGATGCGGCACTCGATCGCGTGTCCCCTCCGCTGGATGTCGGCTTGCCTGAAGGGTAACGGCAGCCCCGTGGCGATCGCGAGCATGGCCTGCACCAGGTCGATGCCCGTGGTCGCCTCGGTCACTGGATGCTCCACCTGCAGGCGTGTGTTCATCTCCAAGAAGTAGAAGTTGCCTCGTTCGTCGAGTAGGTACTCGAAAGTGCCGGCAGAGAAATAGCCCAGGGCGCGCGCGCCCTCGACACTGGTGCTGCCCATGCTTTCGGCGAGCTCAGGCGGCAGCACGGGGCACGGCGCCTCCTCGATGATCTTCTGGTGCCGGCGCTGCACCGAACAATCGCGCTCGAACAGGTGCACCACGTTGCCGTGCTGATCGCCCAGCACCTGGATTTCGACGTGGCGTGGGGACTCGAGATACTTCTCGAGATACATCGAAGCGTCCGCGAACGCTCGCGCCGCCTCTTGGCTGGCGGCTTCCCATTCGAGCACTAGCTCCGCTTCGCTGGCAATTCGCCGCATGCCCTTGCCGCCACCGCCAGCGACGGGCTTGAGCATGATCGGGTAGCCGATGGCCGCTGCACTCAGCTTCGCCTCCTCGAGGTTCGCCGCTTCACCTCCCGGGACCACGGGTACGCCGGCCGCCTGCATGAGCTTGCGCGCGCTCACCTTGTGTCCCATGGCTTCGATGGCGGAAGCGGGTGGACCGATGAACGTGAGTCCGGCATCGCCGCAGGCTCGGGCGAACTCGGCGTTCTCTGCCAGAAAGCCGTAGCCCGGATGCACGGCATCGCAGCCGGCGCGGTGCGCAACGTCGATGATGCGCGCCGCGTCGAGGTAACTTTCGCTGGCTGGCGCGGGCCCCACGCGGTAGGCCTCGTCCGCCGCGCGCACGTGCTGCGCAGCGCTGTCGGCGTCACTGTAGATCGCTACCGCGACGAGCTCCGCTTCTCGGAGTGCTCTGGCAATTCGCACGGCAATTTCGCCGCGATTGGCAATCAATACTTTTCTCAAGCGTCACCTTCGGCGCCCTCGGCCACGAGCCGGACCCTATCACGGAGCGCGCCGGCCAGAACCCACGCCTGGCCCCGCCGCGCTGTGCGGGCTTGGCAGCTGGCGCCTGCCCCCGGCCACCGGGGCGAGTCCGCGCTCGCCGCTTGTCAGAACCTGCTGATTTCTCGCGTTCGGGAACGCTTTCGCAGAAAGTCGCCAATCGGTCCGGGCGTGGCGTGGAGACTCTTGGTATACCGGCGCCCGCCGTGAGTGGAGGGACAGCTATCATTGGAGTCGCTGAGCTCCACCGACGCTTGAAAAATGCGGTGCACGCCGCATGTGGGTTCGAGTGGGTCGAAGGGGAGATCGCCAGCCTGAAGCGGGCGCCGAGCGGTCACGCCTACTTTCAGCTCAAGGACGAGCGGGAAGAAGCCGTGCTCGACTGTGTGATGTACAAGTTTTACGCAGCGCGCGCGCGGCGCTTCCTGAGCGAGGGTGCGCGGGTTCAGCTCTCGGGGCGCGCGACGATCTATGCGGCGCGCGGCCGGCTCCAGTACGTGGCTGAAGCGCTCAGGCCTGCCGGTCGCGGGGCCCTGCTCGAGGCGCTCGAGCAGCTCAAGCAAAGGCTCGCCGCCGAAGGTTTGTTCGATCCCGCGCGGAAGCGCCCGCTGCCGCCCGACCCGCGCGTGGTCGGCGTGGTCACTAGCCGTTCGGGCGCCGCGCTACACGACATCACCAGCGTCGCGTTCCGGCGCGCCAACGTGACCTTGGTGCTGGCCGCCGCGCTGGTGCAGGGCGACGAAGCACCGCGATCGTTGGTGCGTGCGCTCGACAAGCTCGAGCGCTATCCGGGCTTGGACGTGGTGATCATCGGGCGCGGCGGGGGCTCCGCGGAGGACCTGATGGCGTTCAACGACGAACGCTTGGTGCGCCGCGTGGCCAGCATGCAAGTGCCCGTGGTCAGCGCCGTCGGCCACGAGGTGGATATTTCACTCACGGACTTTGCGGCAGACGTGCGAGCCGCGACCCCGTCGCAGGCGGCAGAGTTGGTGGTACCCGATCGCAGGTCGCGCGTGCGTGCGCTCGACGATCAGACGCGCCATCTCGGGCGAGCGATGCGCACGCGTCTCATCGAAGCGCGCGTCGAGGTCGACCGGTTGAGGACGCGCATCGGCGACCCGCGTTTCTACCTCGCCGAAAGGCAACAGTTGCTCGACGACGCCCGGAGCGACCTCGAGCGAAGCCTGGCGCGCCGCATCCGCGAGCGGCGACAAGCCCTGGAGCGACTGTATCGACGCGTGCTCCTGCAGCACCCGACGGCGGTGCTTTCGCGAGCTCACGCGGCGATGGCTCCGCTGGACGCCCGCTTGCACGGCGCCATGCGCGCAAAACTCGCAGCTTCGCGAGGGCGGCTCAGCGAGCGGCTGACGCGCATCGAGGCGCTTTCGCCGCTAGCGGTGCTCGGACGCGGCTATGCGATCGCGCGGGACCTGGAGGGGAAGGTGATCACCGACGCTGCGGCCTTGAGCGAAGGAGAGCGGGTCAACGTGCGGCTCCGCCAAGGGCAATTCATGGCCAGCGTCGAAGCCCGAGAACCCGAGAAGGAGCTGCAGGGGTCGTGAGTCGCTTTATCCTGATCGGACATCCCGTGGGGCATTCGTTGTCTCCAGCCATTCACCGCGCGGCGTACGCGTGGTTGTCGGCCGACCACGACTATCAGCTGGTTGACGCTCCCGATAGGGCCGCCGTGGAGGCCCAGATCGACCTGCTGCGCAGGGGTGTGGTGGCGGGCGCCAACGTGACCGTCCCACACAAGCGGCTGGCGCTGACGTTGGCGGACCATGTCGATGTATCGGCCGAGCGCGTCGGCGCTGCCAATACCCTCACGAGAAACGCCGCGGGAGAGGTCGTCGCTTACAACACCGACGCGCTCGGCCTCGCAGAGGTGCTAGGCGAATTGGTCCGCGACGTGCCGAGAGCCGTGGTACTCGGCAACGGGGGCGCTGCGTTGGGCGCCGTGGTGGCGTGTCAACACCTCGGAGTCACCGATATCGTGGTCACCGCCCGTGCGTTTCGCGAAGACTTGCCCGAGGCGAAGTGGCCCCACAGCGCCGAGTTCGCGGTCTTGGGAGCACGTTCACTGGCGTGGATCGCCGACTCCGCCCGGACGCGGCACGAGGCGGCCGCCTCCAAGCTCGTGTTGCAGGCCACGAGCGCCGGCATGAAAGGGACCGAAGGCGGTCGGGCGCTCGCCGAGGCTTTGCCGTGGAGAGAGTTCGCTCCTGAGACCGTCGTCTACGATCTGATTTACAACCCGCCCGAAACGCCGGTGCTCGCGGCAGCGCGAGCGCGCGGTTTGGTGGCGGAGGGCGGTCTCAGCATGCTCGTGGCGCAAGCCCAGCTCGCGATTCGCATCTGGCTCGGAGTGTTGCCGCCACGAGGCGAGCTACTCGCTGCGGCGCGCCAAACGCTCGAGGGACGTGCATGAAGGGCCGCGAGCGTTCGTACTGGAGTGGTCCTCAGCACGGCCCCTGGCCTGCGCTGGAGGTGAAGGGAGACCTCGAGCGCGCCGAGGCCGAGTGGCTGCACACCAACGGCGCAGGCGCCTACGCCATGAGCACCGTGGCCTTGATGCACACGCGGCGCAACCACGGCCTGTTGGTGGCGGCGCTGAAACCACCGCTCGAGCGCTACGTGGTGCTGAGTCACGCCGAGAGCACCGTCAAGGTCGGCGGCCGTTCCTACCGGCTCGCCACGCATCAATTCCCCGATATCGCGCCGACACCGGGCTATCGCCTGATCGAAAGCTTTGCGATGGATCCGCTGCCGCGCTGGGTTTGTCGGCTCGGCAAGGGTACGCTCGAACGCACGCTCTCGCTGGTGCGAGGGCAGAACGCCGTCGTGCTCTCCTATACCTGGTCGGCGAAACAAAGCGCCGAGCTGACGGTGCGTCCGTTGATGCCGCTGCGTCCCGTCGAGGAGCTGATGCACGAGCACGGCGGCATGAAGCAGACGGTGACGCTACGACCGGGGGAGGTCGAGGTTCAACCCGCAGCCAACTTGCCGCCGCTGAACTTCAGCCACGGCGGCGTGTTCATGGGCGCACCGGACTGGTGGCGGCGTTTCGAGTACCTCGAAGACCGCGTACGGCATTCCGAGTTCCAGGAGGACATGTGGACGCCAGGCACCTTCGAGATCACGCTTCACTCGAATCAGACGCAATACATCGTGATGAGCGTGGGGCCACTGCCTGCGGCTTCGGCACACGAGCTCGTGATGGAAGCTGCCGAGCACATTCTGGCTCAAGATCCTGGACCCAAGTACTCGGGGTACGTGCGCTCGTTGTGCGTCGCGGCCGATCAGTTCAGCGCGCGCAGCGCCGACGACGAAGTGGTCATCGCCGGCTACCCGTGGCTCGATGTGTGGTCGCGCGATGCGGCGATCGCGCTGCCTGGCATCTACTTGTGCCGTGGACGGGTCGATGACGCGAAGCGTTGCGTGAGCACGCTGATTCGGCACATGCACAGCGGCATGCTGCCCCAGACGATTCGCTTCCAATCTCGGAAGCGGCCAGAGTTCGCCCCCGACGCTACTTTGTGGTTGTTCGAAATAGCGCGCGAGCTGGATGGCGCGCTGGATCCGGCGGACCCTTTCATGCAACGGGAGCTCTTTCCCGCGCTGAAACGTGTGTTCGTGCGGGTGCGCGCGGCCCGCAAGCGCTGGATGTGGCTCAGCCACGAAGGCTTGGTCGAGAACGGGGAACAGGGTACGGCGCTGACCTGGATGGATGCGCGCGTGGGCAGCCGCTTGTTCACTCCACGCAGCGGGCTGGCGATCGAACTGCAAGCCCTCTGGACCCGCGGCTGCCAGACGCTGGCTCTGCTCGCGCAGCGTTTTGGCGATCACGAGACCCGAAGCGCCGCGCTCGCGGCGCGCGAGCAGGCGGTCGCCGCATTTCGCGCCCGGTTCTGGTGTCGCGAAACGCAGTACCCGTTCGACTGCGTGAGCGCGACTCCGCAAGGAGGGGACGCCTGGGCGGACCCGGCGATCCGGCCCAACGCGATGATCGCCTTGGCCGTCGACGCGCAGCTGTTCGACGCCGAGCAGCGCGAAGCCATCATGGTTCGCTGCAAAAAAGAGCTGCTCACCCCGCGCGGCATCCGCAGCCTCAGCCCCTTTCACCCCGACTACGTCGGTCATTTTGCGGGCGACCCGGACGAGCGCGTGAGCGCATTCCACCAGGGCACCGTCTGGCCGTACCTGCTCGGCTTCTACGTGCGGGCAGCACTCGCAACGTACGGTAGAACGCCGAGCGTGATCGAAGAGCTCCGCAGCCTGGTGGAGGGCGCGCTGTCCGATCGCATCGTGCTGGGGCAGGTGGCGCAGGTCGCGGACGCCGACCCTCCGAACCGCCCGCGCGGCTGCCCCGCACAGGCTTTCAGCGTCGCCGAGCTGCTCCGCGCGCTGACGGTCGACCTGGCTCGACCGAGCGCGGGCGACACGCCGCCGGGCATCAGGGCCAGCGCGGCGCTGTTTCCGTCCGAGTAGCTGTAGGCTCCCAATTCAATCGCGCCGCACGCGATGCTTCGCGAGATGGTCGACGACGAACGCCGCGTCCTCGCCCACGCCGGCGAAGACCGACGAGGGCTCGGAGTGCAACCACGGCAGCCCGACCGCGTACAGCCCGGGGCACTCCGTGACGCCCCGGCGGTGCCTCGGGTAGCCCCACTCGTCGAAGATCGGTAGCTTGACCCAGCTGAAGTCCAGCGCATAGCCCGTGGCCCAAACCACGCTGCTGATACCGGCGGCGTCCAGATCGAGCCGGGTGACGGTCGGCGGGATGTAGGTGTCGTGGGCGCCGCGATCTTCCGCTTCGGCGTCGATGCCCGCCGCCGCGATGTAGGCATCGAACAGCGGCCGAAATTCCTCGTCGAACTTGCTGTCTGCGAACGTCAGACGTTCGGCGAGATCGTCCGTGAACGTCAGCACGGTACCGGAAGCCGATTCGAGCCGACCGTAGAGCTTCATGCCCTCGCGCGCGAATTGGCGCAGGTGGATGTCGTGGCCGCCCTCGCTACCCGAAAGGTGCGGGTTGCACGCGAAGCGCGCTGCGGGCGTGGGCAGGTCATCCACCATGGGAAACGGAAGGCCGAGCCGCTCTCGATTCTGAAAGGATTGAAGCAGCCACCAGATGACGTCGCGACCGCGATAGCGGCGCGGCACGCTCGGGCACATTGACACGGCGAGATGAACATCGCGGCCGGCGCGCAGCAACTCTTCGGCGATCTGGGTCCCGGATTGGCCGGTGCCGACGACCAGCACGCCTCCAGCGGGGAGCTGCGCCGGGCGGCAGTAGTCATGTGAATGGATCTGCGCGATGTGCGGCGCAAGCTCGCGCGCTTGGGATGGCACCTTTGGCTGTTGGTAGGGGCCTGTGGCGAGGACGACGTCGTGAGCCACGAATGAGGCCGTGCTCGTACGAGCCACGAACTCGTCGCCGTCCAGCGTCAAGCGTTCGATATGGCAACCGAGCCGTACCGGAGCGGCGCAGAACTCCGCGTAGCTCCTGACGTAGTCGATCACTGCGTCACGCGCCATGAAGGCGTCTGGCTCGGGCCCCGCATAAGGCATCCCCGGCAGGAGCAGGCAGAAGTTGGGCGCGACGAGATGGAAGTCGTCCCAGCGATCGTGCCAAGAACCTCCCAGCTCGGAGCGGCGTTCCACTACGACGTGACTGATGTTCGAACGGCTGAGCCAATAGCTCGTCGCCAGGCCAGCCTGCCCCCCACCGATCACCAGCGTTCCAACTCGCTCGCGCCCGCCCGATGTGATGCCTCCAGCGGGCTCGTTGGATCGCCGGCGCCACGGGGGCTTCTCGAGCTCGTTGAACAATGCGCGCAGGAAGGCCTCGGGTTGCTCCATGGCCGGCGCATCGTTGGCATCGTCGACCACATGCAACGGCCAGCCATACTTCATGCTCGCGGCGCTTGCGACGGCTACCGGCGTCGCGAGATCGTGGCGTCCCCAAATCAGGCTCGTGGGAGCTTCGATTTGCTCGAGTACGTCGGAGGAGATCGCTGGAATACCGAACTCCGTCATTAGCGCGTTGACCGCGGCCGGCGAGCTCTCCGCGCGAGCTCGCTCGATGTTGTAGGCCTGGAAAGGCTCCCAGAGGCTGTCCATTTGACGCTGCAACGTCAGGACATCGTGAGCACAGAAGCTCCAGAGCGTCTGATGCGTCTGCTCGCTCGGGGCTGCGCCGAAAGCACCGAGCGCGCGTCCGAAGTCCGGCGCTGGCTCGAAGGCCTGAAGCCCGAAGCTGTCGACCAGCACCAGCCGGCTCGCACGCCCTGAGTGCGCCGCTGAAAAGCGGGCAGCGATTGCGCCGCCCGTGAGCTCGCCGAGCAGGATCGGAGGCGCTTCGCACGTCTGTGCGATCAAGTCGTCGAGCCAGACCAGCACTCGTGCAGCATCGAGCGGCTCAGTTCCGAGCTCCGAGCTTCCGTGGCCCGGCAGGTCCGGCGCGACAACGTGATACTTCTGGACCAGCGCCGGAATGATGCGCATCCAGTGCGCCGCATGTCCGCCGGGCCCGTGCAGTAGCACGATGGGCGGGCCCTCGCCGCCCTCGAGCACTGCGCTCTGTAGGCCAGCCAGCCGCCGCCGTGCATCTCGCACGGGCAGCGCGCTCAGGAGGCGCGCGCGGGGCGAGCCTTTGACCGAGTCTTGGGTTGCAGCCTTCATGGTGGGGCTCCTTTCGTTGTCGAGAGAACCCAAATTAGGGCGCGCGCCGTCGGCTCACATCGGGGAGATCCCTGAGTCAGCACGAAGCTTCGCTGAGGGATTTCCCTCGAGCCGCGCGGTCAGAGCAAGCGGTGCTCGTACGCGTAGGCGGTGGCAGCCGCCCGCGAGGGCACATCGAGCTTCATGAATATGTTGCTCACGTGGCGCTCGACCGTCTTTTCACTGAGTGCGAGCGTCGCCGCGATGGCTTTGTTGGTGTCGCCCGAAGCCACGCGGCGCAGCACCTCGAGCTCCCGCGCGGTCAATGGCGAGGCCGACTGCGGGCGAGCCTGCAGGGCGGCAAGCTCGGCCGCGCCGACGTTGGGACCGAGATCGGCGAACGTCGCGCGCGCGGCCGAAGCCTCGAAGCGCTCGCCGTCGTGGTCGCGCAGGGCCTGGCAGCAGCGAGCCATGAGGACGCGCACCCGCGCCGTGAAGTAGGGCGCTTCCGTCCCCTGCCAGACCTGGAAGGCCTCCCGCAGATGCCTCAGGGCGGCTAGCGGATCGCCCTGGGCCAGCCGCACGCGTCCCTTGGCTTCAGTTGAGAGGGCGGTCAACATTCCAGAACAATACACCATCGCGATTTCGTTGAGCTCTCGGCACGCTTCGGCCGCCTCGTCTACGTTGCCGTCGGCGATCATGATTTCGACATAGGCTGGCAGCAAGCGAGCCCGACGCGATCGGTGACCCGCAGCGCCGAGCGCGGCGCGGATGGATCCGGCGGCAGCTTTAGTGCGCCCTTGGGCGAGGCGCAGCAAGGCGAGACCAGGTTGTGGATCCCACCCGAGCTGGCTCGCACGCTGATACGCATCTTCCGCGTTCCCGAGATCGAAACCCAAACGGTGTAGCTCGGCTTGCTGGTAGTATGCTGCAGCCGCAGCTCTGCGGTTGACGTGCTGGCAGCGCACCACGGCCTGCCGTGCTTCGGCCATCGCCTCGCGCCAGGCCCCGCGCAGCTGCAGAATCTCGGCGCGATGTACGCAACATAGGCCGGTGAAGGCGACCATCTCCGGCTGCGCTGCGCACCAGTCGGCGAGCGCGCGGGTCCATTCCTGGGCACGCTCGAGCGCATACACCTCATGGCAACCCTCGATCACGCTGCAGTAGATGAGTCCGGTGACGACCGGAGACAGCTCGCCTGCCGTGGCGGCGAGCATCGCCTCATCCAAGAGCGCCAGCCCCCCCCGAACGTCCTCCCGTTGCAAGCGTATGAGTCCCATCAGATGCCGCGCCGTCGCGACGAGATCGGGCTCGGCGAAACGCTCCCCCAGCCGAGCTGCAGCTTCTGCGCTTTCCTCGGCGCCGACCCAGTCGTTCGCGCCGATCTGCAGCTGCGTGGCAGCGAACAGCAGGTACCCTCGTTCGGCGCACTCGACGGGCGCGGCATCCACCAGGCGCTGCGACCGCCCGAGCCAGCCCTGGGCCTGCCCCATCTCGCCGCGAAACAGCAGCCGGAGCCCGACCCAGAACGCAACTCGAGCGGCGCTCATCGGCGTGCCGTTCTGCAGGTAAGCGTGGTATGCGCGCTGCAGAATCGTCAGGTACTCGTCGTCTCGACCAATCAGGTAAGCCGTGAGCGCAAGTCGCTCGAGATCCTCTACTCCGAGCGGAGCTGTCCGATCCGCGCTCGCCAACTCAGCGTGAGCTGCTGCCCAGGCACGCCGCTCGAAACTGTCACGCCCGTGCTCGAGATCTCTCATGCTACTTGCCCCATCCGCGGGTGCGCTTGCAGCTTAGCGGAAGAGTCGCGGCATTCCACGATGTGCGTTCACGAGGGCCTGCTTGCTGTTGGCGGATAGGGATTTTGACCTGCGAATTCATGTGGGCCGCGGGGGTGCTCGGGGTGGGCCGAGAGTGAACAACACCAGCTCGAGCCGTCCTAACCCAGGTATATCCCAGCTAGGGCTTGCCCGACGGCTCCGGAGGGCTGTGGTCATTGCCCACGGGATGTCGTGCCCAGAGCCCTGCACCCCCGACGCTGGCCGACGAACCACCATCCCCCTTTGGATCGGTGCCGGCTCTAGGCTGAGGGGAAGATCTGGAACGAGCGCCGAGACTTCCAGCGATAAGCACGAAAGCCACGGAGGTCGAGGGTGAAGACCTGAGGAGTGCCAAGTTCCTCGGCCAAAGCGACGAGCGAGGCGTCCGCGTAGTCCATCGGTACATCGTGGTACTTCCGCATCAGGTCGACCGCGCGACTTGCTCTTTCGTCGGTCCAAGGTTGGACCACAGCGCCGCCCTGCAAACAGAAGCGAAGCGCCAGCGAGCCGTCTACACCTGCAGAACCCAGAAGGTAGGCTGCCTCGGTCACCACAGGCTCAGTCGTGACGAGTCGGCCGTCCCAACCAGACAGCACTTCGACGCAATCACCATGCCGGCGTTCAGCCGCATCTAGCAGGGCGACCAGGGGCCCCGTATCGAGCAGGAGCTCAGCGCCCACGCCCGAAACCTCGCGCGAGGTGACGGCGATGATCGCTACCAAGATCTGACACCCCCGAATCGACGCTACCGATGAGAGCTTGCACGCGCTCGAAAGGCCGCCGCCGCTCGTCCTCGTCCTTGACGACACGCTCCGCAGCTTCACGAAGGAGGTCTGATCGTTGTACCCCACGCAACGCAGCGATTTCATCCAGCCTCTTCGCGATACTTTTAGGAAGCCGAAAGGTCATCTGAGCATCGGAGGGGCCGGCCATGCATTGCATCGTGCACTGCATTGGGGCCGAGGTCAAGTTGGCGGAACCTTCAGAGCTTCTTGTACTCTTCGACGAACTCCCAGTCGGCGATCAGATGCTTTCGAAGCAAGAGCGACAGCAGCGTCGCGAACATCCCCTGCCAGTTCACCTGATTGCCGAGGATTTCGGAAGCGTCGGCGCCGTGGGAGACGGCTCTCAGCGCCGCGACCATGTCACGCGCCGTCAGCCCTTCGTCCGCGGCGGCAGCCGGAGGAGCGGAAGGCGCTGCGGGGGTATGCTTCTTCGGGCTGGCCGACGCCGGCAGGTTCACCTTGGTGCCGTCGAGCAACGTCAGTGTCACCATGCGCGCGCCTGACTTCTTGCGCGGCGGCGGCATCGACGTCTCGCGCGCTTCGATCACGGGTCCACTGTCGGGCACTGGTTCCTCGTCGGGCTGCTCCGCAGGGGCCGGACTCACCAGCGCTGTCGTGTGCCCGGGCTTCAGCGGCGCCTCCACCACGGAAGGCGGGATCGTGCTGAAGACGTCGGGGGGGAGCGAGCTGTGCATGGCAGGCGGCTCGCTCGGCCCATAATAGGCGCGGATCGCCGACCGTATGTGAGACGGCGGCGCGATCATGGCACGCACGGGCAAGCCCGAGAAGCGGGCGACGGCCTCCTTGGCGGCCTCGTTGGTCGGGTCATCCATGGCGACGTAGAGCACGTCGCCGTAGCCGCGCACCCGCCGCATGAAGATCGGGATCAGGCATAGCTCTTCGGCGAGCTCTTGCGACACGTGATTCAAGAGCTGTCGAGAAAAATCGGTGTGGTACAGCGACACCCACGGCACACTCAGCTGCTGACTCAAGATTTGCGTGACCTGAGTCTCGGTGACCAGGCCGTGCTCCACGAGCAAGGTGCCGAGCCGTCGCGGATCTGACTTTTGCAGCTCCAACGCTTGATCGAGCTGCTCAGCATCGATAATCTGCGCTTGCACCAGAAGCTCGCCCAGACGAACTCGAGCCTTACTCATGCCGTTTAGCGTAGCGTACGGCCGATGCATGCGGCAGCCAGAAAACCCTCGACCCGGCACTGGCGCGGCGACCTTGCCGACATCGGATCACCACGCTCCCCGCATCGGGCGCGTGCGCAGGCCATTTCCCTGCGCAAAACCGGTACAAACTCGTCGGGTTATGTGATCCCGCCGCCTTGCCGTTGTCGAAGCCTGGCACCATGAAGGCCCGACTTACTGAAGTGGTGACTGCTTGCGCGTAGTTTTAGGCTAACCTCGCCTGCCAGCATCTCATGGATACGATCCCCGAACCCCTCACCTGCCCGCACTGCGAAGCGGCTTGTTCGAGGGAGCATCAGTACTGCCCGGCGTGTGGTTTTCCGATCGGGACCATGGGCAGCCCCACCGACGACAAGTTCGTGGGCCGTACGCTGCCGGGCGGTCACCACATCCTGGATCTGATCAGCGTCGGCGGCATGGGGCGCGTGTACCGCGCAGAGCAGAGCGTACTCGGGCGCACGGTCGCGGTGAAGATCATCCACCCGCACCTGCTGGCGGACGAAAACGCCGCCGTGCGTTTCCTCACCGAGGCGCGCGCGGCCAGCCAATTGAATCACCCGAACTCCGTGAGCGTGTTCGACTTCGGCCGCACCGAAGACGGCCAGCCTTACCTCGTCATGGAGTTCTTGCGCGGCAAAGACTTGGCGCGCGTGACCTACGAGGAGGGTCCGCTCGCGTTCACCCGCATCGTCGACGTCCTGCGCCAAGTGCTGGGCGCCCTCGGCGAAGCGCACGACCTGGGCATCGTGCACCGCGACCTCAAGCCCGAGAACGTGATCCTCGAACCGCTACGGCGCGGCGGCGACTTCGTCAAGGTCGTGGACTTCGGGCTCGCGAAGCTGAAGGCCACGGACACGAAGTCCACCAGCATCACCAATCCGGGCATCGTCTGCGGCACGCCGGACTACATGGCACCGGAACAGGGGCGGGGCGACGACATCGACGGGCGTTCCGATCTCTACGCTGTCGGCGTGATCCTGTTTCAACTGCTGACAGGGCGACTGCCGTTCGAGGCCGAGAGCCCCACACAGGTCGTGATGATGCACCTCAGCATCCCGGTGCCCGATCCGCGTCAAGTGGCGCCTGAGCGCCAGATCCCACCAGCGCTGGTCGACGTTGTGATGAAGGCGTTGTCGAAGGATGCCAAGGATCGTTACCAAGACGCCCACGAATACGCAGAAGCTCTGAAGCACGCCCTCACCTTCACCAGCCGGCCGCCTCGGCCTTCGGTACCAGCGCTCGCGGGGGCGACCGTAGAGTGCCCCAGCTGCAGGCAAGAAGTGCCTCAAGCCAAGTTCTGCGGAGAGTGCGCGGCGCCGTTGCCGCGGCGCGCCATCGTCGCAGAAAGCGTGCCACCCGAGCTGCCGCTACCTTTCGTCGGGCGCGAAGACGAACTCAGCTGGCTGGAAGATCGACGCATGGCTGCCGATGACGGCTTCGCGGGCGCGCGGCTGGTGGGCGATCCCGGCACGGGGAAGACCCGCCTCATCGAGGAGTTCATCGCTCGCTCGAGTGAGCGCGGGGACTTCGTGGTTACGACGGGCCCGGACCCCTACTGGGCGCAGGTGGCTTATCATGCGTTGCGCCAGGCGATTCGCGGTCTGGCCCGGCTGCGCCCCGAAGACGTCGACGAAACGCGCTTCGAAGGCGCCAACCCGGACGCGCTGCGTGGGCTTGCCGAGATCTTCAGGGGCATGCCTCGGCGCGACGATCAGCGCTCCGCACTCGAGCGCCGCCACGGACTCGCGGAAGCTCTAGGCTGGGCGCTGCGCCAAGCGGCGTTGCACGCGGAGCCGCACGCGGTCGTGCTTGTCATCGACGACCTCGATCGCATCGACGCGCCCAGTCGCTGGGCGTTGGCTGACGCGCTGAGCGAACCGCAGGGGTTCCCCGTGCTGTTCGTGGCGGCGCACGTGCCCAGCTTCGACGCAGGCTGGAGCCCCGAGCACACCGCCTCGCGGACGCTGAGCGATCTGCCGCCGCCAGCGGTCGCGCGCCTGTTGCCCGAGCACCGCTGGGGGCGCGAGCTCGCGGTCTCGGACGGCATCCGCGGGCTACCTCCCCTGTACATCGAACACCTGGTTCGGTACGGCAGCGACGGCGGCACCGAACCGCCGGCGCGGCTCGCCGACTTGATCGCGCTCCGCGTCGACAGTCTCGACCCGTCGGCGCGGCGTGCGCTCCAGGCGATCGCTGTCATGGGCGACAAGACGGAACGCAAGACCGTGGCCGAAGTGTTGCCCAAGGAGCAAGCGCTGGACGTCACGCTCGAAGGGTTGATCGCCGGCGGCATGTTGAAACGGGAGGGCGCCACCATGTCCGCCACGCACCCGCTGCTGCGCGAGATCGTGCTGGCGGGCATACCGGTGGCCGTGC
Organism: Polyangiaceae bacterium; assembly: GCA_025937785.1. Taxonomy (GTDB): domain Bacteria; phylum Myxococcota_A; class Polyangia; order Polyangiales; family Polyangiaceae; genus JAICQQ01. Next base: position 10,619 of record JAICQQ010000081.1, on the reverse strand, counting down.
GCCGCGAACTGCACGCCAAGGCCTTGCGCGTCTTCGGCAAAGTGGCCACCCCCATCGAAACCTCGGCCGTCCACGCTTTCTTCGCCGAAGACTCGCTGCAAGCGCTGCTTCTGCTCGAGCAGGTCGCCGAGCGCGCCGCGAGTCGCGGCGACACGTTGTGCGAGGTGCTGGCCTTGCGCCGCGGACTCGAGGTCGCACGTCAAGAAATCTCGCGCGGTCAGCTCGACGATCCACTGCGCGCGGTGCTGATCTTCAGCCGCAAGCTGGGCGGTTCGCTCACGCGCGCCGGCGATTTCGCCGACGCCGAGGGCGTGCTGCGCGAGGCCCTCGACATCGCCGGGCCCAGCGGCGCGGACCGCGCCAAGGTGCTCGCCGCACTCGCACACGTCGCTTATGGGCGCCAGCGCGCCAGTGAAGCGCTCGCGTACATCGATCAAGCCATTCGCACGGCCGAGAACTCGGGCGAGCACGACCTCGTCTCGAGCTTGAGCGATACGCGCAGAGCTTGGGCGTCGTAGCCCGGAGCGCCACGATGCCGAGCGGCAGCGTCACCCAGAATCGGCTCACTCCATGAACCGCTCGAGCGCTCCCCCCAGCCTGCGTAACTCAGTCCGGCTCGTCACGCGCTGGGACCTCGACAAAACCTACCTGTACACCGAGTTCGACACCTTCCGGGACCTGGTGCGCACCGCGATGGAGAAACCGGAGCAGAAGCGCGACGTGCCGGGCGCCGCCCGGCTCCTGAAGGAACTCGCCAAAGACGACGTGCGCGTACACATCGTGAGCGGCAGCCCGCGGCAGCTGCGGAGCCGGCTCGCACGCAAACTCACGCTCGACGGCGTGCGCTTCGATCAGCTGACGCTGAAACCCAACCTGAGCAACCTGCTGCGCCTGCGCCTGCGCGCGCTTCATGATCAGCTGGGCTACAAGTTGCCCGAGCTGATGGCGGCGCGGCTCACGGACCAGCAGTTGGCGCCAGCTGCTCAGGAGGTGCTGGTGGGCGACGATGCGGAGGCGGACGCGCTGGTGTATTCGCTGTACGCGGACCTATGCGCGGGGCACGTGGACTCCGAGCAACTGTCGCGCGTGCTGTCAGCGATGCGCGTCTACAACGACCGGCGGCGCGAGTGCCTCAAGCTCTTGCCCAAGCTCGTCACGCGCAACGCGGTGTCGCGGATCTTGATCCATCTCGACCGCCAGTCGCCACCATCACGCTTCTGGGTGTACGGAAAACGCGTGGTGCCCTTTTACAACTACCTTCAGGCGGCCTTCGTGCTCACTGAAGACAGGTTCCTGAATGCCGAATCGGTGCTCTCGATCGCGCGCGAGTTCATGGACAAGCATCACTTCGACACCGATTCGCTGGCGAAGAGCTATCTGGACTTGATGCGGCGGGGACATGTCGACGGCTCGATCGTCCCACTCTTGGAGCGCGCGCTCGGCAGTGGAAGCGGCGAGCTGGGTGAGCTGGTGGACCGCATCCGCGGCTTCCTGCGGGCCCCACCCAAGCCCGCCGCGATCGAGCCGCGACCGCTCGACTACGTGTCACTCGCCTACGAGTTCAGGAGCCGCCACCAAAGACGGCGAGCGCGCTGAACGCGCCACGCCGGCGCGGCGTACTGAACCTCTGACGGGGGGTTGCGAGCCCCGGTCGTCGACCGCGCGGCCGCGCCGGCATCGCCGCGCGTGAAAACAAGGGAAAAAGGGCGCGCTCCGGATTTGCCCCCTTGCCTTTACCCGCGGGCCTAGTAAAACGCAGCGTGGAAAAACATGGAGTGTCGCGTAAGTCCAGGCTTACGTAACCACACCGGTTTTCAACCGCATCTTTTAGCAGGTCCAGTTGGGCTCTCACCGGCAGCCCAGACACCGAAAGGGTCGCAAGTTGGACAGCGATCTGGCCGAGTCGATACAAGCACTAAAGGATTCTTTCGAGCGACGCAGGGTGCCCGCGAAGTTCGGGGCCGCGGAAAGCGTTCGGCTCTCGGAGCTGAAGGAGCTGTTGTCCCTGCCGCGACGCTACCGCGAATTCCTGGGTGCCGCCGATCCCGTAGACGTGGAGACGCGGACACCTTCGGAGCGTGTGCGGTTGATCCCCGCCGAACGGCTCGTCGACGAACAGGTCGGCTTCGCGCTGAACGACGCGCGCCGGCGCATCACGCAGCAGAGCACCGGCGGCTGGCTGCCCAGCTGGGTCATCATCGGGCACTCGAGCTTGCTCGGCGACCCGTACTTCCTCGATGTTTCGGCGGCTGACGCCGAAGGCGACTGCCCGGTGTACACGGCCATGAGCGGGACGGACAGCTGGAAGCCGCGGCTGTGTGCCTCGAGCTTCGCGATGTTCGTGCGCATCCTCGCCGTCGGCATGGTGGTCGCTGAAGGCTTCGCCGAAGACAGCTTCGACATGGACGATGAAGAGGTTTTTCGAGAGGCGCTGGGTCCCAAGATCCGCGAGCACGATCCCGCGGCGCTCAAGGCAGGTCATTGGACGTGACACGACCGCGGGGCAGCATTGCCACCGCCGTGGAAGGGACGCCAGAGTTCGAAGCCGTTCTCAGGCGTCTCGCGCGGCGCGGAGAAGCCGATCTTTCGCGGGTGGAACCCGCCGTGCGCGAGATCCTCGAGGCGATCAAGGCCGAGGGCGACCCAGCGGTGCGACGCTTCGTCCAACGCTTCGAGAAACGCCAGGTCGACGCTGTGTTCGTCGAGGACTACGGCGGCGCCGAAGCGCTGGCACGGATCGATCCGAAGCTGCGGCGCGCGCTCGAGCAGTCGCAGCGTCGTATCGCCGACTATCACGAACGCCAGGCCGAGCAACTGCGCACGTTCAGCTACGAAGCGGGCGGGGTGACGCTGGCGAGCCGCGTGACGCCTCTGGCGCGTGTCGGCATCTATGCGCCGGGCGGCAAGGCCTGTTATCCGTCGAGCGTGCTGATGTCTGCCGTGATCGCGAAGGTGGCAGGCGTGGCGGAAATCTACCTAGCCTCGCCTGACACCAGCGACGAAGTGCGTGCGGCCTGTCACCTCGCCGGCGTTCGTGCGTTGGTCGACGCGGGCGGCGCTCAGGCCGTCGGGGCGATGGCTTACGGCACACAAACCGTGCCGCAGGTCGACAAGATCGTCGGTCCAGGCAACCTCTACGTCGCCGCAGCGAAGCGCCTGGTCTTCGGCGAGGTCGACATCGACAGTATCGCCGGCCCCAGCGAGATCCTGGTGATCGCCGACGCCAACGCCGACTCCACACACGTCGCCGCCGATCTGTTGAGCCAGGCGGAGCACGACGAGGACGCTTACCCGCTGCTGCTCACCACCGACCGCGCTTTGGCGGCAGCGGTGACCCAGGAGGTCGAACGGCAGCTCGCAGCGCTGCCCGAGCTCGACAGCCACGGTCGGCCACGCCGGCAGGTCGCCATCGCCTCCGTCGAAAACAACGGGGTGGCGCTGGTGGTCGAGAGCGAAGCGCGCCTGGTGCAAATTGCCAACGTGCTGGCGGCAGAACACGTCTCCGTACAGACCGCGCGCGCTCGCGAGCTCGCCGCACGCATCCTGCGCGCCGGAGCGCTCTTCATCGGCGGCAGCACGCCAGAAGCCGCTGGAGATTACATGGCCGGCCCCTCCCACGTGCTCCCGACGGGCGGCGCTGCGCGCTATGCGGCGCCGCTCGGCGTCTACGACTTCGTGTCCCGCAGCTCGCTCATCGAGTACACGCCCGAGGCGTTGCGCCTGCAGAGCGACGACATCGCCACGTTCGCGCGCGCTGAAGGACTCGAAGCGCACGCGCGCGCTGTCGAAGTCCGCACGAAACCTTAGGTTCAGCCGCCGCGGCAGGCATTTCGGGCGACTCATCCGTGAGCGATCGCCGATGTGCGCAGCCGTCGCAGTCACGACAGTTTCTGCAAACCCACGCCCAGCGAGGGCAAGAAAACCGGCGCGTACGAGTAGGAAAAAGCGGCACATCCAGAAACAAATCCTCGTGCGAGGGCATCCCGCGAAGGCTCTGACCTTTCCCTCCCATGTATTCAGGACAGATTTTTCGCCCATGGCGAATTTTTGCTCATGCTCTCGAAAGAGCTGTTCTTGGATTCGCCCCGCAGTGCGAAGATTCGCACAAGCAGTTGGACTTGTTTCTTGTCAAGCTTCGACAGGCCGCAAGCCTCCCACTCGCGGACCAAGGACGAGGAGTACTCCCGATGAGTTTCAGAATCGCGCGCCAGCTGACAGCCGGCTTCTCGATGCTCGCGCTCACCTTGGTGGGCTGCGCCGAAGAGCGCGAGCCCATCAACCGCGTGCAGGCGGACGCCTTGGCCAAGGACTTCTTCGTCGGTGAGATCGGCAACCCCGACGACGACCCGCAGTTTTACTGGAGAAACTTCGTCGTCGACGCCTCGGAGTCTCAATCGCTGATCGGTATCGGTAGCTGGAGCGGTGTGGATCGCATTCGCTGGGAGATCACCGAGAGCCTGCTGTTGGCGCGGCGTTCCTACGCCCAGAACCCGGGCGCCGACGACAAAGGGGACAAGGGGCACCCCGACGGGACGTTGGTCGCCGCCTATCCGATCGCGAGTCATTTCGACATCCGCCGCGAGTACAACCCGAGCACTGGGGAAGAGCTCAACGTCGTCAGCGAGAACACCAGCGATCGACCCTGGTACGAGCGCAAGTTCATGCGGGTCGACTGGTCCATCAACGTAGTCGAAACCCCGCTCTGGTACGACATGTTCGCGGGCAAGGCGCTGGGCAACCTGGAGATCACCCCGCTCGCGTATTACGTGAACGACGCGGCGCACCCCGACGCGCCCCACTTCGTTCCCGACGAGGGTTACTTCGACGTCACCAGCAAGTTCTGGGTCGAGCCGGAGCAGATCATCGACGGCTCCGGATCTCCCGTTCCGATGTGCTGGCTAGCCAGTCTCTACACCGGGAGCGCCACCGAGAACTGCGATCCGCAAGAGGCCGTCATTCGCTCGTCGTACTGGAAGGTGGCGAACGTCGATCCCGACGAAGACTTCGAACCCTTCGAGAACACGCTCGCCACGCTCGACATCATCGGCAACCCCGGCGGTCTCGGCGACTCCGGCACGGTCGGCATCGTGACCCCACCACGCGTCGAGTGGGACCCGCAGTACGCCTACACGGACGCAGGCTTTCACAAGCTGATGCATCACCACAACATCTGGCGGCAGAGCCATTTGACGGCGGGCTCGTGCTCCAAGAACAGCGACTGCGACCGGGGCGTGTGCCTCCCCAGCGGGTCCTGCAGCATCGCCTGCAACTACGAGTCCCGTCGCGACTCGGACGCGAACGGTACCGACGATCAGTGCGAGAACGACTCCACCGGCTACGACGGCAGCGAAGGCTCTCAGTGCAGCGCCGCCAACCGCTGCACGATCCCCTACCGCGATCGCGAAGTTCAGCCCATCGGCTTCTGGATGAACAAGGAGACGCCGGATGCGCTGACGGACGAGGTCGACGATTCGGGCGATTTCGTGGCGCGGGGAGCGACGGAAGACCTGGTCTACTCGTGGAATCAGCTGCTCGAGCACTCCGTGGCGAAGGCGCGCGAGGTCGAATGCCGTCGCACCGGCGGCTCACGCAGTGACTGCAACGCCGAGTTCTTCGAGAGCGGAAAGACCGACATGGTGAGCTTCGGTGGCTGGGGTATCGAACGCGTCAAGAAGATGGATGACGTGCTCGTGGCCTGCCACAACCCCGTGCGCAGCTACGATCCGGAGCTCTGCGGCGAGGTCGGCTACTCCGCCCGTGTCGGTGACCTGCGCCACAACTTCCTCTTCTACTGGCCCTACTCCTCGCAAGCCCCCTGGGGTGGCATTGCCAACTGGAACGCCGACCCGCTCACGGGCCGCATCATCGGTGCTTCGGCCACCACCATGGGTCGCTCGGCGACGTTCTCCGCCGCCATGGTGCGCGACCTGATCATGGTCGCCAACGGCGAGCTCGACGTCGACGACATCACCAGCGGCGTCCCCGCCTACCTCTACCAAAAGACGCTACGGGAAGGCCGCGCTCCTAAGACCTACACCAAGGAAGAGATCGAGAAGCGTATCCAATCGATCGACTCCCGAGCGGCTCTCGACAACATCGGTGCCTACGACATCGATCGCCAGGACGGCGAGAGCGCACGCTCGGCCATTTTGCGGCAAAAGGCCGAGATGCTGGCGCAGATCGGCGGCGTCTCGCAGCAAGACCTCGAGTTCGAAGCGGTGGCGGGCAAGCTCAGGGACAGTCTGCCGGAAGCGCAGCTGATCGATCGCGCCGCGATGTGGGACCTCGGTGCCATCGCCTCGACCGGCAACACTCAGGTCACGGACGACATTCTCGAGCTGGCGTCCCCGCTGCGCGGGGCGGACTCGTTCAACGCACGCAAGCATCGGGACATGGCGGACCTCGGCTACCAGGCGCGCGGCATCTGCTTCACGGACTCGGAAGTCGCCAACATCGGTAACCAGGATACGCAGGGCGTAGCCGAATACTTCAAGCGGAAGTACTCCGACGAACGGCTCACCGAAATGTTCCCCGACAGAGCGCACCAGAGCGGCTTCCTCACCAAGAAGCGCGCCGAGCTGATCTACGACGACCTGTGGAAGGATACCTACAAGGGCATTCAGCTCCACGAAATGGGCCATGCGCTCGGCATGCTGCACCAGTTTGCCTCGTCGTTCGACTCGACCAACTACAACCCGCAGTACTGGCAGCTCCGCACGCAAGAAGGCGCAGCGATGGGCTCGTGCGAGGGCGAACCGCGCAGCGGCGACGTCTTCGATTCAGGCGCCGATTCCTGCATGGGGCCGCGTTACCTCGATCCCGAAACCGACGACGAAATGGGTCGCAAGGTGGTGGGTCGCGGCGCAGACGCCCGCGTCGAAGAGCCGCGCCCGGGCATCAACTACTTCGCCCACACCTCCACCATGGAGTACCAGAACGAACGCTTCTTCGAGACGGTCGGCTTGGGCCAGTTCGACTTGCACACGATGAACGCCCTCTATGGCCGCGTGTTGCAGACCTTCGATCCCGAGGCGAACGATGGCCTATCGCAGGAGGAGCAGTTCGCATTCGTCGGCAGGTTGTACTCCCAACTGATCGACGATCAGTTGGTGGTGAAGAACGGTTCGCTCACTACCCAGCACTACACGTCCGCCGCGCGCGACATGAAGCTGTACGACGGCGACCGCTGCCGAGACGCGAGCGGCGAAGAGAAAGCGGCCGCCGAGTGGCGCATCGTCCACGGCAAGGTGTGCGCTCCCCCGCCCAAGGACTACGCAGCCTGGGACGACTTCACCAATGACCCGACGATGGGCGGGCAGTACATCGGGCTCAGCGCTCCGCGCGCCCAGGTCAAGCCAGACCTGCCTGGCGCCGGCAACTACCGCTGGCCCTACCGCTGGGGTGTCAGCACCAACTCGTACCCGCACGCCAACTCGACCGACGCGGGCGCCGACATTTACGAACTGACGATGGAGACCATCCGCAAGTTCGATTACAGCTACATCTTCAACTACTTCCGCCGCGGCCGTCGCGATTGGTTCTACGCCGATGTGCCTGCGAGGACGGCGGGTGCGTTCTTCGAGCGCCTGCGTGGCTACCACTGGAGCATCGCCATCACCAACTCGTTCCTGCGCGGACAGGGCGAAGAGACCTTCGTCAGAGCCTCCGAAGACGACGACGACTGGCGCCCCTACCTGATGGCAGAGACCGAGATGTTCGACGCCATCGCGCGCGCGCTCTTGATGCCGCAGATCGGTGAGTACCGCAAAGCCGACAACTTCCGACAGTCCGATCCGACCCGCGATCTCTTCGATCCCGACGGCGAGGAGTTCGACGAAGATTCCGGCGAGATGGTGGCTGGCGCCGACGCCGAGTTCAGCATCGACGCTTCCACCGGCCGCTTCATCGATCCGGCGTTCGCCAGCGGGCCCGGCGGGGGCGGTTCGTGGGACTACCAGAACTGGCTGGGGTGGATCGGCTTCGGCTCGGAGAAGGTCGACGCTCTGCGCACCCTGGTCGACGGCCGCAGCGTGTTCTTCTTCGTCTCGCGCTCGAATTACCTCGACGGACGCAACATGAACATCAACTTCCGCGCTGACATGGGGCGCGCCGTCGACCGTCTGCTGGGCGGCCTGCTCTCGCGTGACTGGGAGTCGATCGCGCCCTACGTCGAGCGCGGCGTGCGCACTCCCGAAGTCCAGATCATGAACCTGAACGACGAGATCCCCGCGCGTCCGTCAGCCGACGAGTCGAGCCTGCTCTTCCCCAACGTGAGCTATCGGCAGCAGCTCGGCGCCCTGGTCTGGGGTCACGTCTTCTCGCGCCTCAACACCGATCTGAGCCTTTCGAACAAGCTCCGCATCTACGTGGACGGCTTCCAATCGCAGCTGAATATCCCCGATGACCAGCAAATCCGCTTCTACAACCCCGACAGCGGCTTCACCTACATCGCACGCACCTACGGCCTGGAAGAGATCGACGGCCGCATGGTCGACGAAGGCATCGCGTCGCGCATGCTGGAACGCGCCAATCGTATGCTGATGGAGGCCTACGAGGTCGAGGTCGACGAAGAAGGCAACCCCATGTTCGACAGCTACGGCGCCCCCGTGCTCAAGGTCGACGAAGAAGGTCACGCCGTCCTCAAAGCCGAGTACGAAGAGACCGCCATCAACACGCTGCGCAACTATGTCGGCCTCCTCGACATGGCCGTCCAGATCAACGACATGGTCGGCTACGGCCCCCAGCCCGAATAAGCGCGGCCGCCCGCCTTTCCTCAGCCAGATCATGCCTTGGGGCCGCTCCGCGGCCCCTAACGCCTCGGCACCCATCCGCTGCTCGCCGCGCCAGCGAGCCCAGCCTCCGCGTCGCCCTGTGCCCCATGTAACACGGCCGCCGAGCGCTCGAGGACGGGCCCTCGACGTCGTCCCCCGCGAGGACGGCCCTCGACCCTCGACCCGACCCTAGCGAGGACGGCCCGCGACCCTCGACCTCGGCCCTTCGAGGACAGCCCTCGACCTCGGCCACGCGAGACGGCCCTGCGAGCACGCTGAATGAGCGCTTTAGTATTGCGCCAGGCAAAGCATAGAGATGAGGCAGTCATGCAGACGCTGACGGAAACTTCTAGCTGGAGCCCGAGCGGGGAATAAACCCGTCGGCAAAGGATTGGCCACCAGCCGAGAGCGAGTCTTGCGTGGAACCGGGGCGACCTGGGTATCCGGAGCGTCGAGCCCGTTCTTGAAGGATAGGCGTGGTGACGCGATAAGTCGGAGGGTGACTGAACGTTCGAATTCAGCTCGCGGCCGATTGCTCGGGCGCGCAAGCAAGGGCCGGAGGCACGGTGACGAAACCCAGCTCCGCCTCGAGTTCGGTCGGATCGAGGTAAGCTCGAGTTTGCGCCCAGTACGCAGGAGCGAGTTCGAGGAAACGGTCTCGCGGCCAGTAGGGCATGATGCGAATCACCTCAGCGAGGTAGTGCTGGGGATCGATCCCGTGCAGCTTGCAGCTGGCGATGAGGGAGTAGAGGTTGGCGGCGGTCTCCGCATGGTCGTCGGAGCCGAAGAAGAGCCATGCCTTCGTGCCGGTGGCGACGATTCTCAGGAACTGTTTGAGGGAACGATGCCCGGAAAACCGAGTCCGAAAACTGTCTCAACGAAAATCGAACGGATAGCAGAACCGGTGAGGCAGATGCCCAGCGTCGCGTCCACTCCGTCATGAAATCGAACGGATAGCAGAACTGGCGAGGCAGATGCCCAGCGTCCACTCCATCTACAACGCGTCGCGAAGCCGTTGCTCGAAGAACCGGATGCGGGAAATCCGCACGTCCGGGTCCGCGGGAGCCCCGGGGGAGTAATCCCCTGGGCAGTAATTCCCTGGGCAGCAATTCCCTGGAGCGGCCCAGATACGAATCACCGCGCGTCCGTCACGGTGGTCTGCGTCGGCTTACGAACATTCTGGAGCCGGAGAGAGGGGCGCTGCCCGACGGCACGCCGCTGGGATAGGCGTTCGGGAACGCGGGGCTCAATGTGCAGACAATGAGGATCGGCCATTCGGGCTAAGCTTGTGAGCGTCACCATGAGCGCGCGACGCAACTCTTTTTGCATTTTTGCATTGACATCTTTTTGTTAGCAGCTGGCTGGGTTCTCGACGCTTGCACCAAGAACACCTCATTGCTCGCGTATGACGGGTGTACCCGCGCGCTTTCACAGGATTCGCGTCACGCGAAACCGTTCTGGGTGCCGTTCCGGCGCGAGCGTGGCTCCAGGAGCCTCGAAAATCGTGGGTGTATGCTGCCGGGATGAACACACCAAACACTCACTCGAAGTCTAGCGTGGGCGGATCCGTCAGCGACGAGGCGGGCTACCGTTTGGATCAGGTGTCCGATGCCGACCTGCTGACGAGCACGCGGCGCCTGGTAGGGCGATCCAACCAGCTGCTCGCTGACCTGCTGGCTCATCTCGCGGAGGTGGAGGCGCGCGGTATCCATCGCCTTCGGGCATGTTCCAGCCTCTATAACTATTGTGTGTACGAATTGCGCATGAGTGAGGACGCCGCCTTCCGGCGTGGCCGCGCAGCGCGCGTGGCCCGACGGTTTCCCGTAATCCTTCAGCGGGTCGCCGACG
>JAICQQ010000255.1 GCA_025937785.1 Polyangiaceae bacterium | reverse complement strand
TGCCGCCGGATGCTCCTCCGGCTTTCTTTCTGACGGCGGGCGACGACGCGCCCGCGGCCGACACGATCGGGCGCCTGTGGCGGCTGTACCAGGCTCGAGGCGTGCCGGCCGAAGTGCACGTCTACGAGCGCGGCGGGCACGCGTTCAATATGGGGAATCGCTCCGAGATACAGGCGATCCGCCGCTGGCCCGAGCGTCTCGTCGAGTGGCTCGAGGTGCGCGGGCTGGCTCGTTCGCCCGACTAACGTGAGTTGGGCGCGAGCTCGCTCACGGCTACCCAGGCGCGAAGATCCGAGGCAGACTGGCGCCCATGAAGTACCTGCACACGATGCTGCGCGTTTCGGATCTCGACGCGTCGTTGGATTTTTTCTGCAACAAGCTCGGATTGGTCGAGCGCCGGCGCAAGGACAACGACAAGGGCAGGTTCACGCTGGTATTTCTGTCCGCGCCCGGTGACGAAGCTGCGGAAGTGGAGCTCACGTACAACTGGGATCCGGAAGTTTACACCGGCGGGCGCAACTTCGGTCATTTGGCGTACCGCGTGGGCGATATCTACGCCCTGTGCCAACGCCTGCTGGAGGCGGGCGTCACGATTCATCGCCCGCCTCGCGATGGGCACATGGCGTTCGTACGCTCACCCGACGGCATATCGGTCGAGCTCCTGCAAGCGGGCGATCCATTGCCACCTGCGGAGCCCTGGTCGTCGATGCCGAACGTCGGCTCGTGGTAACTCCGCCTAGAGCACCTGCGGGCGTTCGAGCAGCCGCGCCCTGCTCTCGCTCTTCACCATGTCTTGCACGCCGCTCGATGCGAGAAAATCGTGCGGAAACCCGAGCTCGGGCCGGCTCACCGCGTCGAGTCGCTCGAGCTGCTCCGGACTGAGCTGGACGTCGGCGCTGCCCAAGCTGTCGGAGATCTGCTCCGGCTTGCGAGCCCCCACGATCGGGATCACCCCGTACCCCTGGGCCATGACCCAGGCGGTCGCCACCTGCGTCGAGGTCTTGCCGAGCTCGTCGGCGATGCCGTCGACGACCTTGGCGATCGCGAGGTTCTTTTCCGAAGTGCGACCGCGCTGCTCGTTGCCGGCTTTGCGCAGCGAGTCGTTCTGCGCCCCGCTGCGCGTGTACTTGCCCGTCAACACGCCTGCGCCGAGGGGCGCCCACGCCAGGACCGACAAGCCGAAATGCCGCGCCATGGGCAGCAGGTCGCGCTCGACGGTGCGCTGGATCAGACTGTATTCGATCTGGAGCCCGACGTATTGGGACCACCCCCGCAGTTCGGCGAGCGTGTTCGAGGCGGACACGACCCAGGCCGGGGTGTCGCTGACGCCGATATACAAGACCTTGCCTGCGTGCACGAGATCGTCGAGAGCGCGCAGGGTCTCTTGGTAAGGCGTCTGGTCGTCGTAGGCGTGGACCCAGAGCAGATCGATGTAGTCGGTGCGCAGTCGCTTCAGGCTCGCCTCGACCGAGCGCTGCAGGTTCTTGCGGCCGTTGCCTGCCGTGTTCAGGTCGCCGTGATCCATGGCGAGCGTGTACTTGGTGGCGACGACCATCTTGTCGCGCCTGCCGGCACCGAGCCAATTGCCCACGATCGTCTCCGTCTCGCCGCCATGGTATTTGTTGGCGGTGTCGAGAAACGTGCCGCCGGCCTCGGCGAATACGTCGAGCACGCGGTGACTCGTAGGCTCGTCCGCTCCGAAGCCCCAGTCGAGGCCGAAGCTCATCGTTCCCAGGCAGATTTCGGACACCCTCAATCCCGAGGGTCCCAGCAGTCGATAGCGCAGCATCCCGCTCTCCTTTGGTGGTTCGGTGGAGGTTTCTGGGGCCAGCCCCGGCCGAGGTCAAGGGGGCGGGGTCGGTTCGATTTCACGCTGTTCGCGCTTTGGCTGGAAGCGCGAGAACCAGGGGACTAGTCGTTGCGCTCGCGGATGGGACCACAACCGTTCGACCGCAAAGAACGACGCGAACGCGGCGCCCGTCACCGGGTAGGCAAACGTGATGGCCATCAGCGCGATCACCCCCAGGTGAAAGCTCCAAACCCCCAGCACCCAGGCCGTCCGCACGCGCCGATTGAGCAGGGCCAGCGGCGCGCCGAGCTCCAGTACGAGCGTCAGTAGACCCAGCACGTGAAACGGCCACTCGTACTCGACGAGCCACGCACCCACGGGTGAGTGGAAGCTGCCGAGCTCGATCTTGCGCAGGGCATCGAAGGCGACGTGTTCTCGGAGAACGCCGCCTTCGGACCACTCCCAACCGGCGTTCCGGACCTTGGCCACCCCGGCGAGCACGTAGCTCACGATAGTGATGCAACACAGCGTGCGCACCGGCCAGCCGAAGCAGCCAGCGGGTTTGGGTGGCTGCCGGCCGCGAGCGTCGTACGACCATGCCATTGCCGCGGGCGCGAACGCGAGCGCGCCGAGGTGCAGCGCGACCAGGTTGTCCGTGTGGAAGATCATGCCCCACGAGTTCCGATACGTGGTGACCCACAAGAACCCTGCTGCGAACAGCGGGCCGCTGAAACGAAAGCGCGCGCCGGCGACGAAGGCGAAGCCCGCGAGCAACGTGACCGCATAGATGAAGTACACGAGCGCTGGCGACAGCGGAGCCACGAGCCAGCTCGTGACGCCCACGGGGGCGAAGTTGCGCGCAGGAAACTGGGCATATCCCGTCAGATGCACGCCCCGCACTGCGAGGTAGAGCCAGGCGAACCCGCCCACGATCACACGCAAGGTCGCGAGTCGCTCGGGCGGCATCGACGCGAACCACCAGCGGTCGAAGGCGATCAGCGCCTTCACCGGCGCACCCGGCAGCTGTGCAGGGTGCGGGACTCGAGGGGGATCCGCTCCCCGGCGAAGTAGTCGATCGGATCGTACTGGACGGACTGGATTTGAAGCCGGCGCACGCGAGACAACTCGGGATCACGGCTCACGCGTGCGGCGACTTCGCGGCACAGGGCCTTCTGCGCGCGCTTGCCGCCATCGACGGCGCGACGAATCGTGGCGGCGGCCTGGAGCGCCTCGCTGTTGGCGACCAGCTTCGGCGACAAGGGCGCTGGTGTGCCCCGGTCGTCCAGCGTGAGCATGCGGTACAGCCGTGGTTGGCCCCGACGCTGGGAAAACATCGGGTAGGTCGAGAGCGGGTAGGAATCGACCGGCGGGGAGCGGAACACGGGCCAGATCGCGAGCAGCACCAGGCCCAGGCCCCAGCCATACGCGACGAGCCGCCCCGAACTCACGGAGCGGGCCTCGAGCTGGGCCGCGCTAGGCCGAGCACTCGCGCTCCGTGCCCGACCGCGGCCCAGGCGTGTTGGGTGAAATCGATGCGGAGCGTCGGCGTCAGCATCGAGTCCGAGAAACCGCCGGCGACGAGGCTGGGGTCGGCGCACGCAAAACACGTGACTTCGTCCCACTGTTGGCGCAGCAAGAACTCCATCACCTTTTTCAGCTGCCCGCTCGACCAAGCGGTGTCCTCCTGGCGTGCCTGCTTGAGCGCGATCGCGGCCGCGAGCGCTTCACCCACGCCCGCGGTTGCCGTGTTCGGTGGCGGGATCAGCGCCGCGAGCGCGAAGGCTCCTCGCATGTCGGCGGTGGGCGACTCGTCGCCGACGATGAATCTGGCTTTGAACTCTGCGTGTTCGATGCAGAAGCGCTCGTACGGGTCCACGCGATGGTGCGGGAGCGCCGCGCGCGCCGCCAAGCAGTGCCAGTTCTCTTCCAGGTAGAAGAGCTTGCCGAGGGGAAAATCCCAATAGCTCGTGCCGTAGTAGTGCATGGCCTTGTCGACAGCGGCGTGCACTCTGGCAAAATCCGGGAAATGTGGTGAGAGCGCCTGGCGAGCGAGCGGTTCGAGCAGTACCAGCGCCATCACTGCTTGTCCCGGTGAGAATAGCGGCGGGGCTCCCTCGTCTACGGAGAAGCGCTCGAGATCCCAGCCCGGGTGAAAGTCGCCGCGCGGTGTCTGCAGCGCGAGCAGGGTGCTGGCGAGGCGCCCGATGAGTCGATCGTGACGCTTGCCGACCCGATCGCGGCAACTCAGGAACGCGATCAGCGGGAGCGCCTGGTGCCCCAGCGACGCCCGCCGGCTGGATTTCGGGTAAACGAGCACGGACTTCTCGCCGCTCTTCACCGCGAGCCGCGCCATCTGTTGCAGCGCGGCCTCGATCACCTCAAGCGTCTCGCTGCGCTGGCCGAGTTCGCACAACACCAACGTGGTGCCTGCCTGCCGGGGGAGGTTGAAGCTCTCGACGTCGGCCTTGCCGGTGAAGGGGTGGAGCTCGTAGCGGAAACGGCCATTCTTTCCCAGGGCGGCCGTGATGTGCCGTTCCGCGAGGTCTTCGGCGCGTCGCACGGCTTTGGGGCTGACCTGTTGCCGTTCGGGGTGCAGACGCGAGAGCACCTGCACCTCGCCGTCGAACAGCAGGCTGACGAGCGTGACGCGGGTCAGCGGCTCTTCGCCGTCGTTGCCCGTCAACGCGAGGCGCAGGTGTTCCGTCGAAAACCCCATGCGCAGCTCCGGGATCGTGCTCACGGGGGTGTTCTCGTTCAGCATGTCGCGCGCGGCGAGCTGCCAGCCGAGCAAGCAGCGCCGGTCGGCGCAGGCGCCGTCGAGACCTGGCCGCAACTTGAGGGCGTCGAGCAGCACGTCGCTCGAGGTGAGCGGACTCGTGCCCGTGACGAGGTCGAGCTTGACCGAGGCGCGCGCGGCGTTGCGCTTCACGAGCCCGGCAGCATGCTCGATCGCTGCGGCGAGGGTCGGCCGCTGAATGCAATGGAATCGGACGGGTTCGGGCGCGCCGTCACGCTGGCGATACTGCAGAAACAGGGTGACGGCGCCGTCACTCATCGCGGCTTCACAGGCGTACGGCGTGAGTTCGAGCGGCGCGGGTTCGCGCGCGAGCGCCGGCAGCGTTTCGAAGCGGGGCAGGTGCTGGCGGACGAGGCGAGCGACCTCACCGCTGTTCACGGCGAGTGGCTGGATACTCTGGGTCTCTGCCGCTCGCAGCTTGTGCGCCGTCGCCAGCACGAACACAACGAGCAGGGCGCTCGGGACGCCGCGCCGGGCGGCCTTGCCGGGCCGCCGGTGCAGCAAGGGGGGGGTCGCTGCCAAGGCCCAGCTCGACAGCGGCACCGTGAATAGCAGCGGAATGCACCAGCCGATGGCCAGGGCGACCGCGACGCCCGCGCCCAGCGCGCCGTACAGGCGCGCGACGTAAAGCGCGGAGGTGGCTACGCTCCAGGTGAGCAGAAAAAGCCAAGTGACGGCGAGCCAGGCAGTGGCGCGCCACACCCGAGGCAGCCGCTCGGGGCGCAGCAACGCCGCACCAGCAGTCAGCAGATGACCAAGCGCGACCGCGGTCGTGAGCAGTCCGAACGCCAGATACTCGCGCCAGGGCAGCAGCGCTGCCGCGACACCGAACCCCAGCCCGTGAACCAGCGCCAGGCCGGCGAGGCCCCCGCGCCGGCGCACGCACGGCGCTAGATCCGTGGTGTTCTCGCCGTCCGACGCCTCTTGGCTCATCGCTCACCGCCGTTACCATGCGCTGGAAACGGCGGCTAGCAGCCTGGCAGAGTCAGGGCTTCGAGCGCCGCACCACGCCGAGCTCTTCCGAGCGATCGGGTGACTTGGGCGCCGCGGGCGTCGGTACGAAGGCGGCCGCCTTCTGGCGCGCGGCCTGCGGTGCGGGCGGCGCAGCTTCGTGGCTCGCGCTCGCCTCTTCCGGTGCGTCGGCGAGACCGAGCTTTTGGCGAAACACGTCGCCGAGACTTCCGAGCCCCTTCTGGCTGTGCGGTTGAGTCTGCGAAAACTCTTTGTAGTTGCGACGCTCTTCCACACCGGCGACGCCCACGGCGCTGAAGCGCAGCTTGCCGTCCTTACTGTCGCGATTCAGGAGCACCACCTTGAACTGCCTGCCGGGCGGGTACGCGCGACGATGGTCGGCACCCGGTGCGAGGCCGAGCTCTTTCAGCGGCACGAGACCGCTGCCTTTTTCCGTATCTACCAGTACCCCGTGGTTCAGCACGCGCGAGACGGTCCCTTCCAGGACCTCTTCGCGCTTGGGCGGCTCGACCGTTTGCTCCGTGAGCTGTTTCAACGAGAGCCGGATCCGCAAGCCCTTGTCGCCGGGCTCGATGCTGAGCACGCGCACCGTGACCTGTTCGCCTTCCTTCAGCACGTCTTCGACGCGTTCGACGCGGTGTGCGGCGAGCTCCGATATGTGAATGAAACCCGTGGCCCCGCCCAGGTCGACGAGCGCACCGTGGCGCTGAATCGAGCTGATCGTTCCAGTGATGTCGGCGCCTGCTTTCAACGTCGTGAGCAGCTCCGACTCTTTCTTGCGCGCATCGTCCAAGAGCAGCGCTCGCCGCGAGAGCACGACGCTGCGGCCACCGTCGCGGATTTCGAGCACCTTGAAGTCGTGAGACTGCCCGACGTACAGCGCGAGGTCTGAAGCGTACCCGAGCTCGACCTGCGAGGCGGGACAGAAGGCGACGATGTCGCCGATCTTGACCTCGAGACCGCCTTTGACGGCGCGCACCACTTCGCCGTGCACGGGGGTGCCCCCTTGCTGAGCGAGCTCGAGCGCGCTCACGTCTACATTGGCACCGCCCTGGCCGAGCGAGGTGGTCAAGCGCGGGCCGTCGCGGGTCGGGTCGAGGACCGTCAAGCGCAAGCGATCGCCTTTTTGCGGGACCTGTGCCTTGAATTCGCTGCGTTCGATGCGGCCGTCCTTGGGGGTGCCGACGTCGACGAAGATCCATTCGTGACTGAGTTCGAGCACCGTCGCTTCGACGATCTGGCCAGCTTCGAGACGGATGTGCTGGCGACCAGCGCCTGCCGCGCCCTCTAGCAGCGACGCGAAATCTGAAAAGTCATCCATCACGGGAGCATGCCACTTGCCGGGCTGCCCACAAGCATTATCGCCTCATGGGCGAGGCTCAAAGATCGAAGAACAGGTCTGCCGCAAAGATCAGCTGCACGACATTGCCGGAATCGCGCACGTTCAGGTCGCGAAAGCGCAGGCTGAGATCCCCAACCGTTTCGCCGCCATCGGCCATGGTGTACCCGAGGAAAAAACCGGCGGGGACCCGCACGTAGTCGAACTCGTTCTCGGTCCAGATCGCGGCTTCGGGGCCCAGAAAGAACTGCCGGGTGACGTTGATGTTCAACACGAACGGCGCCGTGAAATCGAGCCAAGGGTCGTCTTCCGGGAAACCCGCCCGCACGAATGGCCCGGTGTCGAAGCGAGCATACGAGCCGAGATGCAACTGGATCGGCAGACCGCCGACGAAAGTCGGGTCGCCTTCGACGGGCACGTTGCCCTGCGCGAACACGCCGACGTCAGCGACCCCCTCCACGAACTGGTAGAGCAAGTGAACGCGCGGGTCGTGAAGATCGATGTCCTCGGGCAGTACTTGCAACGGTTGGACTACCCCCAACTGAAAGTCGCCGCCGATCCCGAACGTGACGCCGGCGTTGATCCAAGCCGGATCGTCGCCGTCGTTCTTCTGATAGACGAACTGGCCCTCGGGGAGCAGCCAGCGCGGCCCGCCGTCGACGAGCAGTGTGCGGCCGGGCACGACGAGATCTCGGTTCGCGAGCGTCGCCGAGGTCCGATTGGAGCCGGCGTGCGCCGCAGCCGAGAGCGTGGTGGAGGCGGCCAGCGCGGCCAAGATCAGCGGGTTTTTGCGGTCAAACATCGTCAACGCCGCTCTTTTACCCGGCGCTGGTCGCGCGTGGAAGTGCTATGTGACCAGTGGACACTCCGCCACGAAATCGAATAATGGTCGAAGACGCTGCGCCCCGATGATCTTTACGGGCGGGGCGGAATCCCGCCGCTTTTCTCCAGAACGAGCACGTGTCGAGTGAGTGACTCCCCCCACAAGAAGTACGACGGTGGAAACGTGCGCGAGGGAGCCCATGCCTCGCCCTATCCCGTGAGCCGTTTGGGCGCGCCCATCTCACTCGTCGATTCGGCCAAGCTCATCGAGACTGCGTCAGAAACCGTGGCGCTTCGCACCAACGCCCAGCTCGAGGTCATCGTCGAGCAAATGCAGGCGCTCCAGGCGAAGGCTCGAGAAATCATGACGCAGGCCATGAACGACATCGACCTGATCCGAGTCGAGTGCCGCTTCCAGCGGGTGCCCGGTAAGATCTATCATCTCTACCAGCGCGACGACGGCCGGCGCTATTTCTCGATGCTCGCGCCGCACGAGTACTCCCAAGGGGTCCCCCACACCTTCGTCGCCAGCTACCGCTACGAACACGGCGAAACCTGGACCCGAGCCGAAGACATCGACGCCAAAGACCAACGCCGCGCCGCCACTTCGGAGTTCGCCGCGAGCCGCCTGCTCAAGGGCTCCTAAAACTCGATGCCGAATCGAAGGGAAAGTCGGGTCCCTGACCAGCTGAGCGAATCTTCGTAGCGCCTGCCAGCTTCATCGGTAACCTCGAGATTGGGTCCCGAGAAGCTTACATACTGCAGCGCAAGCTCCACGCGCAGCGCCGCCCCTCGGCTGACTTGTCTCAAGAACGCGGCTGCTGCGCCCAGCGTCAGGCCGACGTACGGGCCGTCTGCAACGTTGCACGAGCCGCCTGCGCCGCCGGTGCTGCGACAGGCTGCGTCCATGGCGTCGATCAGTTCCTGCAACTCGCCGCCGGGGAAGAGAAAGGTCGTTCCGATGAACCCACGCAACGCACCTGCCGATTTTCCGCCAAAGACTCCCTCCACCACCGCAGTGGTCGACAGCTCGTCACCGAACTCGGTGCTCGAATCGCCGTTCTCGACATCCACATCCGATGTCGGTATCCACTGCAGACCGAGGCCTAGGCGCAGGCTGGGCAGCACGTGGTACAGCGTGTCGAACCCGAGCAGCGCGTTGGGGTTCTGGGAATAGTCACGCTCGAACGAGGCTGACGTGCACGCGTCCGCCTGGCAATCCAACGACGCTTCCAAGGTTCCGGAACCGGTAAAGGCTAGCCCCAGCGAAGGCAGCAAGATCAGGCCTTCACGAACCACCGGTTTCTCCGGCTCGGGTGCGTCGGTCCACTCCGTCTCGGGCACGTCGGCCAGGGACTCAGGCTTGGCTGGGGCGGCGCTCTCGACGCGGGTAAGGTCCAATGCTTCTTGAGCAGCACTCGGGGCCGCGGCGAAGTGCAGCGCTGCGAAGCAGAGGGCGATGGTAACCTGGCGTGAGCTTCGAGAGAGTCCAACCTTGCGATCGATTCCGAGGCGCCGAGCGATGCATACCCAAAAGATGCGTGCGTTTTTCATGACCTTCCCCCCAGGTCGGGCGTACGTAGCTCTCGGTTGCTTGGCAAATCGCTAGGAGCTATTTTTCTGGCAGCTCCGCGATCCGCCTCTTGCTCACTCGTCCATCAGCTTCTGGCTGATCTCCCAGGCAGAATCGGTGCACAGCTCGCAGTCGGTCCCGTAGAACCAAGGCCTGAGCGAGGTGTCGTCCATCAGGTGGACGCGCATCCACGCGGTCACGGCGGTCTCCATGGGGCTGATCCCATCGCCGAAGAACGTGACCCAGTCCGCGTGGTCCGCCGTCAAGTAGTTCGCCAGCATGACCGGCTGCTCGTCCGTGGCGTCGAACGCGTTCTGCACGGTGTCGCAAGTAACGACCTCGTCGAGTCCGCCGCACAAGAGCAACGCCGGACCATGCAGATTGCGCTGGGTCGCGGCGCCGCACAGGGGAGCGATGGTCGTGATCTGGCTGTCTCCACCCGCCCTGCTCGTCGCAAAGCCACCCTGAGAATGACCCGTGGCGCCGACGTGCGTCACGTCGATCTGCCGATAGAGGGCGCTCGTCGGATCGTCGTTCTGTTCCAGCACCCACGTCACCCCAGCCACCATCGGCGGAGGGTCCCCGTCCGCCACGTTCGGGCTGTTCGATGCGATCACCACGAAGCCATGCGACGCCAAGTGCCGGAGCAAAATGCCGTAGAGCGACGGGTTCGAGCCCGTGCCGTTGCCCCACGTCACCACCGGGTGGCAGAGCCCAGACTCGCCCAGCACTTCCGGACGGAACAACGTGAACGCAACGGGTTCGTCGTCTTCACCCACGCCCGCGAGCGGACCCACGTTCTCTTCGGTGACTGTGGCGAAGGGGCCCGGGGCCGCCGGATCTGCGGCAGGCCACGCTCCGATGCTGCACCCACCCCCCGACCCTCCTGGGCCGCCGTCGACGCCGTCCGTGGCGGTCGCCGTGGCGTCCGTGGTCGTGGCGCCCGCGTCACCACCCCCGGCGCCGGTATTCGAGTTGCCGGTCGATGCGTTGGCACTAGCGGACGTGCTGCCGGGCGTGCCTGTTGCGGCAGCCGCGCTGGCCGTACCGGCCGTCGTCGAGTTTCCCGACGCGCTGGCCGTCGTGCCGGTGACGGTCGTAGCAGCGCCGGTCGAAGTCTGGGATGTCGTCGCGCCAGCCGTAGCGTCGGCCTTCGATCCATCCTCCCCCGAACCGCCGCAAGCACAGAGGGTGATCACGAAAACGTTGGCGAGCCAGGACTGGTCGCGCCGTGTGACTCTCATTGCCGGAACCTCCGCTGCGCGCTCGAGCACCGTGCGCGAGTCGTGTCCTAATCAGCGTAGCGCTTCCGCGTCAGGTGCGGAACCGACCAATCGCGCGCGGAATTGCCCATTGTTGCGCGTCCTGTCTCACTGCATAATCACAATCACGTCTACGGTATTCGCTACCTACTGTGGCAGCAGATCTCCGATGACCTCGTACCAAATCTCCGCCATGGTGGCGTAGCCTTGGTCGTTGGGGTGCAACCCGTCGCTGGCGAGGTTGTTGGCGGGCAGCTGGCTCATGTCCGCGACCAGCATGTGCTCGCCCGCCGCGGCCCGCGCTTCCACGATCTCCGGGATCCGCTGGCTGTACGTTTGGAGCGCCGCAGGGTTCCAACTGATGGGTGTCGGGATCGCCACCACGACGAGCGCGTCGGGCGCGGTGGTAACGATGTCGTCGAGCAGCGTTTCGAGCCGATCGGCGATGCTCTCGGTGCCGTGATCGGCGCTGACGTCGTTGGTCCCGATCATCAAGAGCACGATGTGGGGCATCGTGTCGAAAGCGGGTGCCGGGATCAACGTCGAGATGCCCTCGCCGAAACTGACAAAGCCTGAATCAATCGTCCACCCCGGGTGTCCTTCGTGATTCTTGGGAAAATTCTGCCCGGCAACCTGGTTGGGGCCGCCGCTGCGTGAGCCGACGAAGGTGATTTTCTGGTTCGCCT
>JAICQQ010000047.1 GCA_025937785.1 Polyangiaceae bacterium | reverse complement strand
CTTCCAATCCCTCATGATCGAGCCTCATGCTCCAGCCATCGGCCCCACCTCGGCATCGGTTGCGCTTCTTCGGGCACGGGCACGTTTACGTTCACGTTCACGTTCACGGGGCCATCGTCCAATTCAGGGACAGGCCCTAGTCGCCATCCGCGCTGGGGGGCTTCCGCTCCGGATAGATCAGCTGGCCCCAGACGTGAGCGTCGCTGCCGCACAGCTCCCACTGAGGCGTGCCGATGTGGGGCGCCTCCGACAGTTTCTCGGGCCCCGCCCAGTCCGCGGCCGCGGGCCTGCCTCGCGGACCCAGCACCACCGGCGCGATGAAAGCGTGCAGCTCGTCCGCGAGGCGGCTTGCCAGCAAGCTGCCGGCGAGTTCGGCGCCGCCCTCGCACAGCACGCTGACGACCTCCCGCGCTGCGAGCTCGCGCAGCGCAACGTTCATGTCGCAGCGCCCCTGCGCCGTCTGCGGCACCTGGATCACGCTGATGCCCTTCTCTTCGAGTGTCTGCGCCAAGGCGCGCGAGCCGCGTGAGGTGGTGACGACGCAGGTGGGCACGTCGTGCGCCGTAGCTACCAAACGGCTGGTGATGGGCAGGCGGAGGTTGCTGTCGATGACGACTCGCGCCGGCGAGCTGCCGCGGACGTGGCGCACGGTGAGCATCGGGTCGTCCGAGAGCACCGTGTTGATGCCCACCATCACAGCGTCGTGCTCGCTGCGCAAAACGTGGACCCGCTTGAGCGAAGCTTCGCTGGTGATCCACTGCGAATCGCCGGTGCGCGTGGCGGTGCGACCATCGAGTGACAGCGCCAGCTTGAGCGTCAGGTACGTCTTCTGTTCGGTGATGTACTTTTCCCACGCGCGAATCAGCTCGCGCGCCCCTGCTTCCCTGACACCCAACACGACTTCGATGCCGGCGGCTCGCAGGCGTTCGCTGCCGCCGCCCTGCACGCCGGGGTTCGGATCGCGGCAGCCGACCACCACACGCTTGAGCCCCGCTGCGATGATCGCGTCCACACAGGGGGGGGTACGACCTTCGTGGTTGCAGGGCTCGAGCGTGACGTACAGGGTCTTCCCGCGTGCGCGTGCGCCCGCTTGTTTCAGCGCGACGACTTCGGCGTGATCCATGCCGACCGCCTCGTGGTACCCCTCGCCGATGACCTCGGCGCCGTCGGCGATGATGCAGCCAACGTGGGGGTTCGGTGACGGCTCGCCGAGACGGCCGATCGCCAGCGCTTTCTCCATCAGGTCGTCGTCGAGTTCAGACATGGGTGTCCTAACTGCTTCGCCGGGCGGTGCGCGCCCGGATTCTAGGCTCCTGGCCTCGAGCGCACAATGTCCCCCATCTCACGCATGAATTCGTCGATGTCCCGGAAGGACTTGTACACGCTCGCGAATCTGACGTAGGCGACTCCGTCCAGCGCCTTCAATCTTTCCATCACACGTTCGCCGATCAAGAGGGACGATACCTCTTTTTCCGAGTTTTCGGCGAGCTCGCGCTCCAGAGCTTCCGCCGTCTCTTCCAGCTGGTCTTGCGTGACGGGGCGCTTGTTGCATGCGATGCGTAGGCTTCTGAGCAGCTTGTCGCGGGCGAAGGCTTCGCGTTGCCCGTTCTTCTTCACGACGGTCGGCAACGAGTACTCGACGCGCTCGTAGGTGGTGAAGCGCCGCTTGCAAGCGTCGCATTCGCGGCGGCGCCAGGTCACCGTGCCCCCGGCGGCGAGCCGCGAGTCGACGACGCGGCTGTCCGTGCTCTTACAGTAGGGGCACTGCATGGCTCAAGTCCGCTGCGAGGGCTGCCGCCGCGGCTGGCGCGGCGAGTCAGCTTTCATACTTCGAGAAGATCAAGGTGGCGTTGGTGCCACCGAACCCGAAGGAGTTCGTCATCACGTGCGTGAGACGGCGCTCGCGAGCGACCAGCGGCACACAGTCGAGCAGACACTCGGCGTCTTGGTCCTCGAGGTTGATGGTCGGCGGCACCAGTGAGGTGTTGAGGGCCTTGATACAGATGGCCGACTCCACGGCGCCAGCGGCTCCGAGCAGGTGCCCCATCATCGATTTGGTAGAGCTGACCCACAAGCGCTTGTCGATCGCGTGTTGTCCGAACACGTCCGCGATGGCGCGGGCTTCTTCGACGTCGCCGGCGGGCGTCGACGTGCCGTGCGCGTTGACGTAGTCGATCGCGGTGCTGTCGAGCCTTGCGTCGCGCAGGGCTTCGCGCATCGCGCGCGCGCCGCCCTTGCCGCCCGGGGCGGGCTTGGTGATGTGGTAGGCGTCGCTGGTGGCCGCGTACCCGACGAGCTCCGCAAGAATGTTCGCGCCGCGCTTCTTGGCGCGCGTCAGGGTCTCCAGAATGATGGTGCCGGCGCCTTCGCCGCAGACGAACCCGTCGCGAGCTTTGTCCCACGGACGGCTCGCCTTCGTCGGTTCGTCGTTGCGCCGGCTGAGCGCGAACATGGCGCTGAAGCCGCCGATGCCGATCGGCGAAATCGTGGCCTCGGCGCCGCCGGTGACCATCACCTCGGCGCGCCCCGCTTGCATCCAGCGCAGCGCCTCACCGAGCGCGTGGGCGCTCGAGGAGCAGGCGCTGGTGTGCGCAAAGACCGGCCCCTGAAAGCCGTACTCGATCGAAATCTGTCCCGACGCCATATTGGCGATCAGGGACGGAATGAAATAAGGGCTGACCTTGCCGGGGCCACGTTCTGCCACCGTGAGCGTGCAACGCTCGAGGTTCTCGAGCCCGCCGAGTCCGACGCCGATGAAAACACCGACGCGCTCGCGCTCTTCGTCAGAAAGGTCGAGCTCGGCCTCGTCCAGCGCCAGCTTGGTGGCGCCCATCGAGAACGGGATGAAGCGCGACACCTCTTTCAGCTTCTTTCTCGGCATGTAGGCCGCGGGATCGAAGCCTTTGACTTCGGCCGCGATCCGCGACGGATAGCGCTCGTCCGCGTCGAAGAGCGTGATTGGCCCGACGCCACTCTCGCCGCGGATCAACGACTCCCAGGTTTGGGAGGTGCCGATACCGTTGGGGGTGACGAGTCCAATGCCCGTTACGACGACGCGTTCCATAGTGAGTCTCGAGGCTTCGTGAGAAGCAAGAAGCCCCGAGTCCGTGTTGGGCTAACGAGCCAAAAAAGTAGTTGCCAGTGTTGGGGGGTGAAACCGAGCGAGTGCCCTCGGAGAGCGGCCTAGCTCGAGGAGTTCTTCTCGATGTAGTCGACCGCGTCCTGGACGGTCCTGATTTTCTCGGTGTCCTCGTCCGGAATGTCGATCTCGAATGCTTCTTCGAACGCAAGAACCAGCTCCACGAGCCCGAGTGAATCAGCGCCGAGATCGTCGATGAACGAAGACTCGGGCTTGATGTCCTTCTCGTCTACGTCGAGCTGCTCCTTGATGATTCGCTTGACCTCGGCCTGCACGTTTTCTGCCATGTTGCCTCCAGGGGTACCCGCTTGATGACGGGCTAACCAACCGTTTCTCCTTGGTAGTCCTTAGTTGCGTGGAACGTTATGCCTTACACATACATGCCGCCGTTGACGCGCAGCGTCTGGCCGGTGACATAGGCGGCCTCGTCCGACGCCAAAAAAGCGATGACCGCAGCCACC
The DNA here is from genome assembly GCA_025937785.1 of Polyangiaceae bacterium. Taxonomy (GTDB): domain Bacteria; phylum Myxococcota_A; class Polyangia; order Polyangiales; family Polyangiaceae; genus JAICQQ01. The sequence continues at coordinate 41,309 of JAICQQ010000047.1, read as the reverse complement.
TCTTCGGGCGTGCCGGTGCGACCGATCGGGACCGACTTGAGCATGTGAGCACGTTGCTCTTCGTTCAAGCCGGCCGTCATGTCGGTCTCGATGAAACCCGGTGCGATCGCGTTCACGGTGATGCCGCGGGTCGCGTATTCACGCGCGATCGACTTGGCGGCACCCATCAGCGCGGCCTTGGTCGCGGCGTAGGCTGTCTGCCCGGGGTTGCCCATTTCGCCCACCACCGAGGACAGGAAGATGATGCGGCCGTGCTTGTTCCGCATCATGCTCTTGAGGCAGCCCTTGGCGGCAGCCAGGGCGCCGCGCACGTTCACGGCCATCATGCGATCGAAGTCGTCCGCTTTGAGCCGCAGCAGCAAGCCGTCCACCGCCACGCCGGCGCTCGCGACCAGGATGTCGACGCGTCCTTCCTGCTTGGCGATCTGTGCAGCGGCGTCTTCACAGGCGTCGCTGTCGGCAACGTCGACCTTGAGGATGTCGGCGCGCCCGCCGGCGCTGATGATGGCGTCTGCGGCCTGCCGAGCGGCGTCCTCGTTCGAGACGTAGCCCAGGATCGTCTTGGCGCCTTGTCGGGCTAGCGCCACTGCGCCCGCACGCCCGATCCCCCGACTTCCGCCGGTAATGAAAGCTACTTTTCCTGAGAGGTCGAACATCTGCAAAAGTGCGCGCGAAGCATCTGCGTCTGGAGCTCGGGCGCGGCCGTGTTTACCACCGACTCCGTCGAAGTGAAGGACAAACTTGCATGCGGATCCGGAAGCTGACAGGTTGCTGCGCTGCGTCGAGCAGGGCGGCGGGTGGCGGCGACCGCTGGGTTCGAGCCTTACGAGGCCAGAAACTCGGCGGTTTTCTCGACGCTCTCCTGGTCGTTCACGGACAACACGCTCACCCGCTTATCGATGCGCTTGGCAAGGCCGGCCAAGACCTTTCCGGGACCGATCTCCAGCGCTCGGGTGACGCCTGCATTGGCGATGGTCTGGAGCGACGCATGCCACCGAACGGGCGAATCCACCTGCCGCACCAACAGGTCGGCTATTCGGTTTTTCGCGGCGTTGGGTTGGGCGTCGACGTTGGCGACGACCGGAAACGCGGGATCCCTCAAGCTGATCGCGGCCAGGCTCTGCGCGACGCTCGCAGCGGCGGGCGCCATCAGGCTGCAGTGAAACGGGGCGCTCACCTTGAGCGGCACCGCCTTCAGTTTCTGGGTCTTGGAGAGCTCCAGCGCTCGGTCCACTGCGGCGCGGCTGCCTGCGATCACCGTTTGCCCCGGCGCGTTGAAGTTCGCCGGCGCGAGCACGTCGCCCGCGGCGGCTTCGGCGCAGAGCGCGACGATCTGTTCGTCGGTGGCTCCCATGATGGCCGCCATGGCGCCTTCGCCGGCGGGGACAGCCGCTTGCATCGCTCGCCCGCGCTCGCGCACCACGCGCACGGCATCCGCCAGGCCGAGCGCTCCGGCCGCCACCAGCGCGCTGTACTCACCCAGCGAATGGCCGGCAGCGTAGGCGGGCGAGGGCAGCTCGGCGTAACACTCCCTCAACGCCTCGAGCAGGGCGATGCTCGTCGTCACGATCGCCGGCTGAGCGTTCTCCGTGCGAATCAGCAGTTCTTCGGGGCCTTCGAAGCACAGGGCGGAAAGCTCGAAGCCGAGCGCCTCGTCGGCCGCGTCGTACACGGCACGGGCGCGCTTCGACCATGCGGCGAGCGCCTTGCCCATGCCCACAGCTTGTGACCCTTGTCCTGGGAAGAGCCAGGCAAGGTCGGTTCTCGTCGGGGTCACGTCGCGCTCGGAAGGCTCAGCCTTCTTGCGGTTCTTCCGTCTTCAGTACGCTGCGCCCTTTGTAGAAGCCGCACGAGCCACAGACTCGGTGAGGCACCATGGGCGCTTCGCAGTTCGGGCAACCGACGATCGTCGGAGCGCTGACTTTGTCGTGATTGGCACGACGCATGTCGCGCTTGCTGCTGGTCTTTCGTCGCTTGGGGACAGCCACGGGCTTACTCCTTGTTCTGCTTCTGCTTCTGCCGCAGCCGGTCTTTGAGCTCTGCCAATGGTGCGAGCCGTGGGTCCAGCGGCGTTTCGGATTCTGGTGACGGGGCCCCAGCATCCGGGTTCTGCCGGACGTCGGGGCCGGATGCCCTAACCTCAACCGGCAACGAAGGCAAGTCTTGCCTCACGGGAAACATGGGAAGCTCGAGCAAAATGAACTCCCTGAGAAACGAATCCAGCACGATCTGCTCGCCTTCGAAGGTGTCTTGCGCGGCGTCCATCGGCTCCAGCTCTGGATCCTCGGGCCAGCCGCCACGGGCCTGAGCGCGCGTACCGTGGTGGGCGCTGGCGCGGCCGGGCCGGCCCGCCTCGCGGCCCGCCTCGTTCCGCTCTCGCTTCCCCCGCTGAGCCTTCGACGGCTTGGGGTCGTGAGCACCTGCCCCCGTCCGTGGCCGTTCCGCGGGCTCTGCCTTGCGGAGCAGCAGCAGTATCTCGGGTTGGAGCTCGAGCGGAATGGGCGCGAGTGTTCGGGCGCAGGGGACGATGACCGGCACGCGCGCCGCGCCGCGCACCAACACGTCGCGGCCGTTTTTGGAGAGCTGCAGCTCGAGACTACCGGCTCGCTCGGCGGGGGTGGCTTCGGAGCCTTCCAGCGCCGCGCGCAGCCAGTCGATGCTGATCTCGCCGCTCAGGGTTTTGGGGCCATCGTCGAGATCTCTGACGGGAACCACGAAGTTGGGGCCTGCGGCCGAGGGCGCTGTCATGGGCGTAGTGCTTAGTAGCGCCCCGGGAAGGCTCTCGCAATCTACGAGCCGTGGTATCCCTGGCCTCGAGCCGCGTTTTTGGCGACCCGTGGGCCCCGAGAGCTTTGCCGTGATCGAGCGACTGAGAGCGAGCTTTTGGGAAAACCCGCGGCGGCGGCGCTGGCTGCTGGCTGCCCTGATCCACGCGATCGCGGTCGCAGGCTTCGCCCTGTTGGCAGCGCCGGAGCTCTTCGAAACACACACGCGCTACAACCATTTCGCCTTGCTCGCGGAAGGTTGGCTCACAGGACGCCTCGATCTCGGCGGTGATCCACCCGCGCACGCCGGACAGAACGACTTCGCCCGCTACGGAGATCGTTGGTTCGTGGTTTTCCCACCGTTCCCCGCGCTCGTGCTGTTGCCCGGGGTGTGGCTGGCGGGAGGCGAGGCGGTGCGCCTCGCGGACGGCGCTTACTTTCTGGGGCTAGCAGGGTTGGCGCCGGCGCTGGTCTTCCTGGTGCTCGAGAAGCTCGCGCGGATGGGGTACGGCGTCGGCGATCAGCGCGCCCGCGTGCTCTTGAGCCTGCTGTTCGCGTTCGGCACCGTTTATTTCTTTTGCGCCGTGCAAGGCACGGTGTGGTACGCCGCGCACGTGGTCGGCACCGCGCTCGCGGCCGCCTACGTGTTGTTCGCGCTCGGCGCCGAGCGCCCGCTGGCGGCGGGTGTGGCGCTCGGGCTCGGGCTCTTGACGCGTACCCCTTTGTGCTTCGCTGCACCGCTGTTCGTGCTGGAAGCGTGGCGCACCTGCCGCTGCGAACGGGGCGCGATCGATCGCCGGCTACTCGCGCTGAAGCTCGCCGGGTTCGCGGCTCCGGTGCTGCTCGCGCTGGCAGTGACGCTGCTGCTCAACTGGGCCCGGTTCGGAGACGGCTTCGAGTTCGGTTACCGCTACCTCACCGTGCGCTGGCACGATCGCATCGAGCGCTGGGGCCTGTTCGACTACCACTACCTCGCCCGGAACCTCGGCGTCGTGCTGACTAGCCTGCCGTGGATCGCGCCGCCCGGGCAGTCTCCTCCCTTTCAGATCAACGCCCACGGGCTGGCGCTGTGGGTCACCACGCCGGGCTACCTGTGGTTGCTCTGGCCTCGCCGCCGCCCCGCGTTGTTCTGGTCGCTGCTCGCGAGCGCCCTGGCCATCGCGGTACCGACGTTGTTCTACCAGAACACGGGCTGGGTGCAGTTCGGCTACCGCTTCTCGTGCGACTACGCGGTGTTTCTGTTCGCGCTGTTCGCCGTGGGCGGCTACGGTTTGGGGCGTTGGTTTCGGGGGGCTGCCGTGCTGTCCGTGGTCGTCAACGCCTTTGGAGCCGCTACGTTTGGGCGCCGTGGCTACGAATCGTACTACGTCGTAGAGCCGACACAGCGAGTTCTGTATCAACCTGACTAGGGCGCGCGAAGCGTAGCGACGCTTCGCGCGGAGCGCGGCCCGTGTCAGTCGCGTTCGACGCTGCCGGGATGCAGTCCGTAGCGCTTCAGCAGCCGCCGGAAGTTGGAGCGGTCCATGCCCGAGCAGCGCGCGGCTGCGGCGAGATTACCGCGGCACTTTGCCAGCGCCGCCTGGAGATAACGTCGCTCGAAGTCGGCCTTGGCTTCGCCCAGGCGGTGGCCTTGACGCAAGTGCTGTTCGGGAGACAACGACGGCTCGACCACGTCGTGGTCGACATCGGAGTCGCCGCCAAGGGATAGGGAGTTGTGTTCGCTGGTTTTGGTCGAAGGGTCGAGAGGGAGCACGTTGTGTAACCACCTTCCGTTGGGCAATTGTTTGCCTGTATCGGGTTTTTGCATGCGCTTTGGTTCGAGTCCGTCGTTCGCGCGCTGTTCGAGCTCGTGGAACTCGTTCATGAGTTGATGATGAGCAGCAGCGCGGCGAATACTCGCAGCCAAAAGGTTCTTCGAAACGGCCAGGGTCAGGCAGTCGTAAGCCCCGGCGCGCAGGTGAGCCGCAGCCGCGTGTGAATCGTCGTCGCCGCACAGGGCGATCACGGGCACGGGCACGGGCTGCTGGGCGGCCGTTGCGATCGCTCGCCCTAGATCCGCCCGGCGGGTATCACACACCAGCACCGAAGGTCCGGGCGCGGTCGCGCGCCGGTGGGGAAGATGTCCTACATCCACCTCCACGATACTCACCTCGGAGCCCAAGGCCTCGCCGATCAGCGCGACGATCCTCGGATCGGCGCGCTCGACCCAGACCGAGATGGCCGCGGTGTGAGCGTCGGCAGGGTCGATGGCAAGAGCTGGAAAACTGGTCACGCCCTACTCAACGGCACATTGACGAAACTCTTTGGGGCTAAATTTTCAAGAAGTGTGTCTCAGGGCCGGGACGCTCTGCGCGCACGCACCGCGCAGTTTCATCATCGCTGGAAACGTGAAGCGCTAACTCTCCAAGATCACTCGCGCCCAGCGTGAGCGGTCGAACTCATCAACCGCTCGTGAAAGCTGCCAGATTTCAGCGCGCGCCTGGTCGATGCGGCTAAACGCCTAAAATGCGAGCCGTTTCCATGCTTGAACCGCTGCGGCTCTTGGGCTAATTCCCCCGCCATGGCTTGGACATTGCGTGCACTAATGGGTTTGAGTGTTGGTTTGGGTTCCTTGTGGCTCGCCGGCTGTGACAGCTCGAGCGAAGAGGGGGACACCTCGTCCGCGGCTGCTAGCACCACGGGCGGCGGCGGAATGCTGACGGGGACCCCGATTCCGTTCAGCAACGGCTGGGTACCATTCGCCGAAAACCCGTTCTTGATTCAGGGAGCGTTCTACACCTTCAAGGACAATCCGGAAGACGCTGACGGCGACACCATCATTGGGACGTCGTTGATTACACCCGAGAGCTTCGCTGACAGCGGGGCACAGATCTGTGCCACGGGCACCGCCGGCAAGGTGGACGGCAAGAACACGGACGGCTCCGACGCCTACGACGACTTCTGGGGTGCCGCGATCGGCTTGAACCTCAAGCAAGAGGAGGGCATGGACGCGGCCCTCGCCTTCGACGCCGCGGCGGCGGGTCTGACCGGCTTCTCGTTCATGATCGAGGGCGCCAGCCCGATCCCTGCCGGTGGCGAGCTGCGCTTCAACATCAAGGTCGCGGGCGACAGCAACAACTACTGCAAGAAGATCACTGCAGCGGGTGCCAACACCTTCAAGCTCAGCGAGATGTACCAGAGCTGCTGGATGAACGACACGACGCTGCCCACCCCCGACGCCACGAAGCTCGAGGCGATTCACTGGCAGTACGTTACGAACACCTCGGCCAGCTACGACTTCGACATCTGCATCACCGCCCTCGCCGGCACGACCGACTGAGTCGAGTCGCCGCGAGGCATTGCGATGCCCGGCCTCTCCGTGGAGACGCCGGGCATCGTCGCGTTTCGTGCTCGCTGTTCGCGCCGCCGTTCTCCAGTGTAGGCCGGTGAGGGGAAGCGTGGTCCCGAAAGTTGCCCAGCAGAAGCACGCGTTGCCTGTGCTAACCTGTGGCGTCGGCTCGTGAGTGAGGGCAGTGGTGGGTTAGCGAGCGCGACAGACGACGCGCATGAACGATAGTGAGAGCCGGGACCCGACACGCGAGAGCACGCCTGGGCCGCCGAGCGTGCGCGCGCTGCGGCCCGACGACATCGGCGTTGCCTTCCAGCCGATCGTCGACCTCTCCGACGGCAGCGTCTTCGCTTACGAAGCGTTGGTCCGCTGCAGGGTCGAGGCGTTCCGAGCTCCGCCTACGTTGTTCGCCCACGCCGAGCGCGAACACTGCTGCGGGCGCTTGGGCCGCATGATCCGTGACGTCAGCTTCGGCTCCGAGATTCCGGCGGCGCTGTTCGTCAACCTGCACCCAGCCGAGCTCAGCGAGCGCTGGCTCGTGCGCCCCGACGATCCGATCGGCTTTCATGCCAACGACGTGTACCTCGAAGTGACGGAGTCAGCGGCCTTCGATCAGCCCGAGCTCACGCGCCGCGTGCTGAAAGACGTGTGCGAGCGGGTCGATGCGCGGCTCGTGGTCGACGACTTCGGCGCGGGCTATTCCGACGTGTTTCGGGTGCTCGAGCTCGAGCCGGACGTGGTCAAGTTCGACCGCAACCTGATCAGCAACGCGGACACGGACACCCCGAAGCGCGAGCGCTTGAACTATCTGGTGGACCTGTGCACGGAGCTGGGGGCGCTGGTGGTCGTCGAGGGCGTGGAAACCGAAGGCGAACTGCGAGCGGTTCGCGAGTCCGGAGCGCCGCTCGCCCAGGGTTATTTGCTCGGGCGCCCCGCTTATCCTGCGCCCGTCGTGTCGTGGGACCCGAACTGGCTGCAAGGGATCACGCGGCGCACCCTGCGCCCCAGCGCGAAGTAGGGAGGCTCCACTACCTTGGGGCGGGCACCGGCTCGGGCTCGGGGGAGTCGAAGGGGATCCCTATCAGGAAGTGCAGCCACAAACCTGTGCCGGACTCGCGATCGAATGCGCGGATCTCACCTTCGTCGCAGTCGGGCTGAGTCGGGCTGAACGGGTCGACGGGTTGACAGGCAGCGAGGACCTCGCCGCCGAACGCTGCCAAGAAGCCTGGTTCCATGCCGACGCGCACGCCGCGGCGGGTGATCCATTCGAGCGGTAGCGACACGCCGAGGATGTTGCCGAAGTCCGCCACGTCACTCCTCATGAAGTTGACACCGAGACTCGCGACGAACCCCGTCCCGCTGTAGAGGGCCATGCCGAGCGTCGCGCCCCAGATCAGCGCCGGCTTGGTGGAAGCGAGCGAGCGGAACTCGGGATTCGACATGGTCAGCCCCGCCTCTTGCTCCACGCCGAACGGAAACAGCGCGCGGAGCGAGGCGCGCCAAGCGTCGAAGAAGGCCCCCAGCTCTGCGCCGAAGTAGGCGCCGCTGTCGAAGCGTTCGCCGACCGACATACCGCCAAGCATACCGTTGAAGAACGGTGAATAGCGCCGAGCCGCGTCGGGGGGCAACGCCCAGCTCATGGGCGGCGCCGGTTCGCTGCTGGGATTCGCGGGGGCTGCCGGAGAACCGAAGTGCCCGGGCGTGGTGCTCACCGGTGCCGGCGGCGCCTGTTCGGCGCCAGCGCTAGCAGCAGCCACCAGGCAGGACGCTGCCAGGCTGACAGCGCACCCGCGGAGACCACCCACACCCATTGAGCCGGTTTAGCACCAGTTGCCGCGAGCGTCTGGCCAATTTTGCTGCTAACAACGCCGGCGTCATGCCCTTCGACGTCCTCGATCTGCTCGCTGTCATTGCCGCCGTTTGGCACACGGTGCGCAAGCTGGACGTGATGAAGCGCCGTCCCGAGGACTACCCGCACGTGCCTACCGACGACTTCACGGCTTGGCGCGAGAGCGAGCGCGCCGCCTATGCGCTCGGCAGTTGGGCCAGCTTTCTGAAGCTGGCGTTGGATCCCGCCCTATGGCTGCTCGCTCCGCAGCTTGACTTGCCCGAACCGCTGCAGCGCTCGCTGGCGGCCGTCATCGACGTGGGCTGGGCCATCGCGGTCATCGCGGCGACGCTGCGAGCCGGTCGGGCCAGGCGGCGGCGCGACGAGCTGGGCATCGCCCTGCACGACCCGCCAGCGCCGTCAGACTGACCGGTCGGGGTCGGGGGAGATCAACGCCTGCTCGACGTACAACAGCGGGAATGACGACGTTTCCTGCGGAACCCCTGGCCATCCTGCTCTCGGAGCTGCTGCGGGTCGAGCCGCCCACTCGGCGGGGTCTCGCGAGCGTGGGGTCCGGGTTGGACGAGCCCCGTGCCCCGCGGGCGTGGGCGGCGGTGGAGCGGGGGGCGCGCCATGAGTCCCGCAAACCTGCTGCGGCACCCCCGGCCGTGTTGGGCCGGAGGTTCGTGGTCGCGCGGCGCTCGAGCTGAGCTCAGCCCTTCTTCTTGCGTTTGACCTTCGGGGGGTCGCCCGTCGTGCTCGTGTCCGTCTCGGCGGGCGCGGCGCCGGTCGTGGTCGCGGCGCCGGTCGTAGCCGCGGCGCCGGTCGTGGCCGCGGCGCCGGTCGTGGTGGTGGTGGTCGTGGTTGCGGCTGCCGCCGTCTTGTCTTTGTTCTGATCGGTGACGACCTTCACGGCAGCCTGTTGCTGTTTCACCTTTTCTTCGGTGACTTTCGCGTCCGGGTCGCTCAAGAACTTTGCCTGAACCCAGCCTGGCGAGAGTTGACCGACGCCGGACGGGAACTCGACCAACACGAAATCGTCCAGCGTCGCCAAGCGACTCACGAAGATGTCTTTGTTGAGCTCCGCGACGTGCTGAGCTTTGTCGTCCGGTTCGTTGAAGACCTTGGCGTTGGCTTCCAGCACTTTCACCACGCCTTCCGCCTTCTTCTCTTTGTCGGCGAAGCGTTTGACGTCACCGAGCTTGAGCTCGGCGCTGGGAGTGGTGGGCTCTGCAGGAGGTGGAGGGGGCGCCGCGGCCTGAGTGACTGTGGGGGCCACTGTGGCGGAAGGCACCGCAGGCAGCTCTTCTTCTTCGCCTTTCTTGAACATCTTGCACGCCAGAAGGCTGCCCGCGAGCAACGCGAGCGCAAGTGTAGTGGTCCTGGGTTCAGGTCTCGTAAGCATGGGGGGTCCTCCAATCCTCGCGAGCGAGCCTACACCAAACACCGGCGACAGCACAGTCGTCGCCACGGGCAACGCCGCTCGTCCAACGACCCGCGAAGCGGACGCGACCCGTTGGCCAGGCGCAGCCACGGGTAGGTGTTTTCGGGACCCGGCCAGCCTGCGACCGAGTCGCAGGGCGGATCGAACGGCACCGCTCCGTCGAACGCTGCTTTCGAACTCGGAGTCAGCGCTCACTTCTTCGGAGGCGGGGGGTACGTTTCCTTCGGTCGCTGCGCGAGGCAACGCTCGACGCCGTCGAGGACCGCTTGCGGAGTGCCCTTGGGCAGTCGCGGATCTCCCATCACGTTCGTGAGCAAGCGATCCCAGGTGATGTTCGGGAAGGAGCCGCCGTCTCCGAAGCTCAGCCATACGAACATCGCCCGCCCTTTGATGTTCGCGAACGGTACGCCGCCGCCCTGCTGCCAGGCGCGGGAATCGTGGCTGTTGTCGCGGTTGTCCCCCATCACCCAGAGCTCGCCGTCTTGTACGACGAACGGACCTTCGTCCTTGTCACTGCGACCTTCGTAGCTCTGCGACATCGTGACGTAGGCGTAGTCACTCAAGAACTCCACGAAGAGCTCCGCACCTTCGACGCTGCCGGCCTTGCAGTTCGGCACCTGCCAGCCGTTGATCATGGGGTGCCCGTTGAAGACCTCGAGGGTGTCACCGGGCAGCGCGACCACACGCTTGATGAAGTCTTGACGCTCGGCGTGGGGGTCCGGGTCCGGGTACTCGAACACGATCACGTCCCCGTGCTTGGGCGGCATGCCGTCGTACAGGCGCGTTTTCGAGAACGGAATCGTCGGACCGTAGGCAAACTTGTTCACGAAGATGTGATCGTGAATTTGCAGGGTGGGCAGCATCGAGCCGCTGGGGATCTTGAAAGCCTCGACCACGAACGCCCGCAGCAAGAGGGCGACGCCCACGGCGATCAGGATCGATTCTGCATACTCGCGCAGCTCTCCCCGTTGCCAGCGTCCGAGGTTCCTGGCGACCAGGTCGTTAGCCCGTTGGTATCGGCGTGAAAACTCGGCCTCGTCGAAGGGCTCGCGCCGCATGCTGGAGCGGAGCTCTGCCAGCGATTCGGCCAGTTCTTCGCGATTGCCCGCGGGTAGCTCGCGCGCGATCGCACGCTTGTGGCGCTTGAGGATGCGGTAAGCCTCATCGAGCAAGTGCCCGGCGTGCTCGTAAGCCCGGCGAGTTTCGGGCGCCAGCTTGCCTTGCTGGGGCGAACCCACGTGACTGGCGAAAGGCAACGAGTGCCGGAAATGGTTGAGGATCAGCTCGTAGATCGTAAATAGGACGATCGCCGCCGGCACTTTCTGATCGCCCACCCAGCCTCGGATCCAGCTGGTCGACGCCGCAGAATCACCCGGGATCAGGAGGAACAGTGTGACCAGGGCTAGCGCCAGTGGAACGACGACGAACCAGAGCGGCCAGAAAATGAATCGGTAGTACTTGGTATCCACGAAGCTGGGCTTGAGGCCGACTTGAAGTGGCCCTTTTACCTGTCGGAAAGGCAACCGGCAACCTAGCAGGGACGTGAAAAACCACCAACCTCTGGATCGGACCGGCGTTCAGTGGCGGCCCGCCGCCTATAGAAACGCTGGAGAACCCTGGGGTCAGTCGGCTTCGCCGCGTTGGACGAGATAACTCACGTGAGCGGGCGAGTCGGCGGGGCGAGCGGGTGGGGCGGACGTCCCCAGTCGGTCGCTGTTGTCGATCACCAGCACGTAAGAGCCCTGAGCAAGTTGGATCGAGCGTTGCCAGGGGGTGCCCTGGACCAGCGCCTCCTGCAGCACGGGCGGCATCAACATCGTCGCGGCCCCGGGGGCCTTCACGTACTGGTCGAGCATCTGCGCGCTGCCCGCCTTGGGCACCAACGCCACATCGACCGTTGGACTTCCATCCAACTTTGCCGTCAGGAAGAGAACCGGGTCGTCCTCGGTCACCTCGAAGCTGCCGATATAGTCCTGCTGTCCCGAATGCACTTCGGTCGTGTCGTTGACCAGGTTGGTTCGATTCGTGGTTTCGACGATGTACGGTTTCTCGGGCAGTTGGCCCTTGGGGATCAGTCCCATGCTGAAATCGGTTTCGCCGCGCGCGTTGTAGCGGATCACCGTGAACCCGCGCCGCAGCTGACCGCGCACGATCTTGGTACCGACCTCGTCCGGATCGATCTGTGTCATCGACAAGCCCGTCTTTGCGACGCTGCTCTCGACCATCAGCGTCTTGAACGACGAGGCATCGACTTCTTGGGGACGAAAGTAGATGTACATCGCGTCCTCGTGAACCTGGAAATCAGGGGCGTACTCCACCAAGCCCGAGGCCTCGAACCCGATGCGCCCGCTGACGTTGGTCCAGCCGTAGCCGGTGCCGCTGTATTGCACGACCAACGACTTGCGCCCCTCGGTGTCGAGGATCTGGTGCTGGCAACTGGCCGCGAAGAAACGGCCGGCGGTGGGCATTTCATCGCCCAGTTTCAGGGGCGCGCCGCGGTTGGTCATTTCGAGGCAGAACTGGTCGAGGCCGAACTTCAACAGGTCGAAGCGCAGCGACTTGTTGGCTGGATCGTTGATCACACCGTCGGCAACGACGGAAAACGCCACGGTTTCCTTGTTGGGGCAGCCGGTGAGCAGGAGCCCCAGGAGAGGCAGGACGCGCTTGAGCATGCTCGGAGCATAGCCAAAAACGGCGCAGGCGTATGCAGGTTGACAGGGGGTCCGGGACGGAACTACTCGAATGTTCGTGGATGTTGCCGTGTTGGGAGCTGGAGCTTGGGGCACGGCGCTGGCCACGGTCCTGGCTCGATCGCAGGCGCGCGTCTGGCTGCACGCCTACAGAGCCGACCACGCGAGAGCCCTGGAGCGGGAGCGCGAGAATCGCCGACTGTTGCCGGGCGTGGCGCTGCTCCCCGCGGTCGCGGTCACGAACGACTACCAGACCGCGCTCGCCGATGCCGCTACCGTGCTCTTGGTGGTACCCACGCAGACGCTGCGGCAGACCCTCGAGCACGCTCGGCCCAGCCTGCGCCCAGACGCGGTGCTGGTGAGCGCCTGCAAGGGCATCGAGACGCAATCTGGGAGGCTCGTCCACCAGATCGTCGCGGATGTCCTCGGCCCGGACGCCCTCGAGCGCACCGTCCACCTGTCGGGTCCCAGCTTCGCTGGCGAGGTCGCCCGCCAGACGCCCACGAACCTGGTCGCCGCCTCGCGCGACTCGCGCTTGGCCGAGGCCGTGCAGGCGCTGGTCGCTACCGAGTGGCTGCGGGTCTACACGAGCGACGACCCGATCGGGGTAGAAGTGGGGGGCGCGCTGAAGAACGTGATCGCCATCGCGGCGGGCGCTTGTGTCGGCCTCGGGCTCGGCTACAACGCGCAGGCAGCGCTGGTGACCCGGGGCCTGGCCGAAATGACGCGCCTGACGCTGGCGCTTGGCGGGCAGGCGCAAACGCTGGCAGGTCTTTCGGGCCTCGGCGACCTGATCTTGTCGTGCACGTTCGCGGGCTCCCGCAATCGTGAACTGGGCGTGCAAGTGGGACGCGGCGTGCCTCTCGCCGAAGCGTTCGCGGCGCTCGGGGGTGTCGCCGAGGGCTACTCCACCGCGAAGGCGGTGCAGGCGATCGCCAGCGAGAGCGGGGTCGACCTTCCGATCTGCGATGAGGTTTATCAGGTGTTGCACAGAGGTAAGCCAGTTCGCGCAGCCGTCTCCGACTTGATGGCGCGGCCCCTGAAGAAGGAGTGGACGTGAGCGGTCTTCGGTGTCCATGCGCGCGGGGGCCGAGTCTGGCGACGGCGCTCGCCGTGAGCTCGATCGCTGGCGTGGCCGCGGCCCAAGCCCCACCCCCGCAGCAGGGCTATCCGCCGCAGCAGGGTTATCCGCCGCAGCAGGGCTATCCGCCGCAGCAGGGCTATCCGCCGCAGCAGGGTTATCCGCCGCAGCAGGGTTATCCGCCGCAGCAGGGTTATCCGCCGCAGCAGGGTTATCCGCCGCAGCAGGGCTATCCGCCGCAGCAGGGCTATCCGCCGCAGCAGGGTTATCCGCCGCAGCAGGGCTACCCGCCGCCTGCGTATACTCCTCCGGCGCCTCCGCGTAAGCGCGGTGCCGTCGAGCTTGGCACGCTCTACGGCATGTCGGTCGGGTACGGTGCGGGCCTCGGGGTCTGGGTGTCCGTCGAGCTTGGGCTCGACGACCCGGGCGTGTTCCTGATCGCGCCGGCCGTGCTCGGGGTCGCGGCGCCGATCGGTGTCTACGTGCTCGACCATCCGGCGATGGCGCGCGGGGTGCCCGCGGCTACCGCGACCGGGATGTTCCTGGGTACCGCGGAGGCGATCGGCATCGTGAGCGTCCAGTACGTCCGCACCAGCGAGGCGAACGCCTGGGGGTTCGATCAGCTCGTGCGCGGCACCGCGCTCGGCTCCACGCTCGGCAGCGTGGGGGGCTACCTCTGGGGGTACTACCTCGAGCCGGAACCTCAGACTTCGCTGTTCGTGAGCAGCGGCGCGCTTTGGGGCACGGCCGTGGGGTCGCTCCTGGGGTACGGCACCACCCGCGCCGATCAGGATTTCGGCGAGGCCAACGATCCCACCTCCGTGGCCGGGTTGATCGGGTTGAACGTGGGTGCGGCGGGCGCGCTGGGCTTGAGCTTCTTGTGGACCCCGAGTACCCGGCAGATCGGGTACATGTGGGCTGGCGCTGGCATCGGTGTCGCCGCGTCGCTTCCCGTGTATTTGTTGTATCTGGGCGACGATCGACCACCGGCGCGTCGCGGATTCATTTTTACCGCCACCGCGATGACACTCGGCATCGGTGTGGGCGGCATTCTAGGGCACGAAGGTGGGCTCTTCGGAACCGGCCCCACCTCCGAGGGCATCGCAGGGATCGGCGATTGGCTCAGCGTGGAAAGCATCGCTCCCATGCCGCTCGAGGGCGGTTTGGGCGTCGCGGTGGCAGGTTCGCTGTTCTGAGCCGGCTCAGTTGGAAGCGCGGTTGGCGCGTCGTTTTGGCGAAGCTCGTTGCTGCGAAACGCAAAGGGGCTTCGCCAGGGCCGGGAGTCTGCTAGGCTTTTCCGCGTGGCGACCATCCGCTATTTTCCGTCCGCGGGGCCTCCCGTCGTCATCCCGCTGCACAAGCCTTTGACCACGCTGGGGCGTGCACTGGGAAACGACGTGCACCTGCCGGACGCGACCGTCAGCCAGCACCACGCGCAGATCGTGTTCAACGGTCGAGACTTCCAGATGGAAGAGGTCGATCGCGGGGCCGATATCCTGGTCAACGGCAAGAAGAAGCGACGTGTGCGGTTGGTGAACGGTGACCGCCTTTCCCTGGGCCAGGCCCAGCTCGCGTTCAGCATCTTCAGTGACGCCGTCACCGCACCCCAGGTCGAAAACAGCGCGGGCGGCGCCAGCGAGATCGGCGGGCTGCGCAAGCTGCACGGTTTCAGCGAGCGCTTGATGTCGTCGAACTCCGTCGACGAATTGATGGAGACTTTGCTCGACGACGTGATCGAGCTCACCGGCGCCGCGCGCGGCGTGGTGCTGTTGATCGAACCGGGGGGCGACGCCGACACGCCACCCCAAGTGAAGGCCAGCCGCAACGTGCGGCGTGAGGCCATTCAGGACCCCGACGGCGGTATCAGCGACAGCATCGTGCGCCAGGTCATCGAGAACAAACGCGCCGTCATCGTCAGCGATGCCTTGACCGACACCACGTTCGGTCAAAGCGAGAGCGTGATCGCGCTCAAGCTTTCGAGCGTCATGTGCGCGCCGCTCTTGAGCCAAGGTGAGGTGATCGGAACGCTGTACGTGGCCAACGACGAGATCAAGCACCTGTTCGACCGCCAGCAGCTCGACATTCTCACGATCTTCGCGGGCCAGGCGTCGTTGATCCTGCAGAACGCCATGTTGCTCAGCGCCCTCCGCGCGGACAAGGAAAAGCTCAGCGCCGAGCTGGAAGACAAGCGTTTCGGAGAAATCATCGGCTCGTGTTCTTCGATGTTGGAGGTGTTCCGCAAGCTGCAGAAGGTTGCGGCGACCGACATCAGCGTGCTCATCACCGGCGAGACCGGGACCGGCAAAGAGCTGATCGCGCGCGAGATCCACCGCCGCAGCAATCGCGCCCAGGGGCCCTTCGTCACGGTCAACTGCGGCGCCATTCCCGAGAACCTGATCGAAAGCGAGATGTTCGGGCACGTCAAAGGCGCCTTCACGGGTGCCATCGCCAGCCGCATCGGCAAGTTCCAGCAGGCCGACGGCGGGACGCTCTTCTTGGACGAAGTCGGTGAGCTGCCGCCTCAGCTGCAGGTGAAGCTCCTCCGCGCGATCCAAGAGCGGGTGGTGTTCCGCGTCGGCGATAGTCGGCCCGAGAAGTGCGACATCCGCATCCTCGCCGCCACCAACCGCAACCTGGAAGAGATGATCAAGACCGGCGACTTCCGGGAGGACCTGTACTACCGCTTGAACGTCGTGAACCTGTGGCTGCCGCCGCTGCGCGACCGCGGCGACGACGTGTTCATCCTCGCCAAAGCGTTGCTCAGCAAGTACGCCGACGAGTTGAACAGCCCGGTGAAGGGGTTTTCGCCCGCCGCACTCGCCGCCATCAAGAAGTACGGTTTTCCGGGCAACATTCGGCAGCTGCAGAACCGCATCAAGAAAGCCCTGGTGCTCTGCGACCGCACTCTGCTCAGCGCCGAAGATCTCGACTTGGGTCCCGAGGCGCAGGCGCCCATCGTGCCGCTCGAGAAAGCCAAAGAAGACTTCCAGCGACGCTACGTGCTCGAGGTGCTCGAACGCAACAACGGCAACCGCACGCAAACCGCGCGCGACCTCGGCGTCGACCCCCGCACCATCTTCCGCTACCTCGAAAAAGAACAGAACCCGATGCCCAGCGGCGCCGGCACCCGCGAGTAGCCGTTCCTCCCGCGCCTGCGCGCTTCACCTCTCCGCTGCCGGCCCGTTCCCGTTTTGGTTTCGTGAATCGCACAGGCCATGCGGACTCAGGCGTCCAATCAACGCCATGAGTTTAGCCACGAGGCAGTACGCACTCGAACCTCCGTTCGGCTCCGGTCGCCCCCCGAGCTGGCTCGCACGGAGATCGTGGCGTCCGTGCTCGAGCGGCTCGAGCCTCAGCGAGCGGCGCGCGAGCGGGCGGTCAGCCACGCGGCGCGCTCGCTGACCCGAGTCAACGGAGCTTGAACGTCCCGCTGCCCGGAATATCCTCGTCGGTGCGCCAGTCGGGCCACCACCACAGTTGCGATTGGCCGTCGGGGTCTCCGTCGTTGACGGCCACGTTGATGCGCACGAGGCCGAGCTTGGTGCCCGCCGTACTCTCGAGCAGTGCTTTGGGGATGTTGAATTCTGCGACGAAGCCGGTCGCGCTTTTCACCACCGCTGCCTCGACGCCGTCGGGTCGTCGCAGGTGCCGCTCGGCGAACCAGTCATCGTCCGGCGAAGCGCTCGGGCTCATCGCAATGGTCAAGAAGCGCTGTCCGTCGAAGCGACCCTGGCTGTGTGCGCGCAGCGGATCGGGGCGCGCATCGATGCGAACCTCGATGCCGTCCTGGTCCCAGGGTAGGCGATGCTTTTCGGCCTGCACGTGGTCGTCCTTCACCCTGACGGCGATGCTGAGCATGGCGCTCGAGTGCGAGAGCCCCACTTCGAAGCTCGCGTCGTCCGTGCCGTGGTGGCGGTTGGCCTCCCGTAAAACCTGGGCGGGCGCGTGGACGCTGATGGGCAGGCGACCCCATTCGCCGAGCGCCCCGTCTGCGTTCACGCGCTGGCCCGTGCGGGGAATACTCGAGAGACGCACCAGCGAGAGCGCGGTGCTTCCAGACAACTCGAAAGCAGGGCCTCCAGGCTCGCTGGCTCGAGCCGACCACACCAGGGGGAGCTTCACGAGCGGGTGGGGCGAGCTCAAGAGCGACGTGAGCTCGAACGCGTAATCGCCGCGCGAATGGGGTGGCAGCTCTACCTCGATCCGGGCAGGGTTCAGGGTGAGTCCGCTGTCTTTGCTCGGGGTGAGCGTCACG
Organism: Polyangiaceae bacterium; assembly: GCA_025937785.1. GTDB lineage: Bacteria > Myxococcota_A > Polyangia > Polyangiales > Polyangiaceae > JAICQQ01. Next base: position 23,918 of record JAICQQ010000047.1, on the reverse strand, counting down.
CCGAGCGGTACGTTCTGCGCGTTTCGCACCACGATTTGGCTACTGCCGCGGCGGAAGGTACCTTCGTAGTACACGGGGCTCGGCTTCAGCGTGTCGTCGCCGAGCACGGAGTTCTGAAAGGCTCGCGAAGCCTCGGTGCGGACAGCTTCGTCGTGGATGCCGTCCAGCGTCAGATTCGCCAGCTCGGGACCATCTCGCGTCATGGTCACCCACGCCACCTGATCGAACTCGCCGTAGGCTGGACCGCGGAGGCCGCTGCCGCCTCCGGTGGTTGCGAGCGTGAAGTACTTGCGGCTGTGGAGCTCGCGCTTCACGTAGCGATGGTGATGGCCGGCGAACACGGTGTACTGGCGTTGTCCAAGCGCAGCCTCGAGCGGCGCCCAGCGCTGCGCTTCGGCGGGGTTCCCCGCAGGATCGTCCCAGAGCGGAGTATGCAAGAAGACCAGCGTCCAGCGCACGTGCTGGTGCTTGGCGAGCTCCGTACGGAACCACTCGACTTGCGCCTCGGACACACGATGGAGCTCGCCGTCCATGCTGTCGAGGCACACGAAGAGTACATTCTTGTAGACGAAGGAGTAGTAGGTGTTGCCATAGCGTCGGCGCCAGACATCACGCATCACGTCGTTGCTCAGGTCGTGATTCCCCGGAACGTAGAAGAAGGGCGCGGACAGGCGCCGCACCAAGGCATCGAACTCGTCCCACTGGCTCTCGAGTTTGCGCTCGTTCTCGGAATACCCTTCGATCAAGTCTCCCACGCTCATGACCAACTCGGGCCTGAGCAGGTTCAGCTTGTGAACGGCCGAGTCGAATACTCCTTGCCGCATCCCGCCGGTGCGGTCGCTCACGATCGCGAACTGAAACGTCTCCGCATCGTTCTGGGCCCTGAGGTGCGTCCACGGTACGGGACCGCGCGACACGGTGACGGCGATGGCGCCGTCGCCGGTAGGCGCTGGCACGTGGGGGAGCGGGAGCGGCGGCTCGGCGCTCTCGGGGGACGTCACCCTCGACGCGAGCGTGGGTAGCGCGGGGCTCTGGCTCGGTTCGGAGGCACGAGACTGGACGCAGCCCAGCGTCAACCAGCCTAGACCCGCGAGGAGCCGCGTCAGCGCCACGATCCTGACTCTGCCGGCGAGCGCGCGCGAGCGCAAGCGCCGTTCAGTGGACGTTACCGACCAACCACGCGAACGCCGGCACCAGCACTTCTTCGGGGCTGGCGCCGCCGGAACGGCCGGCGGAGGTGCCTCCGACGACCGGATCGAGCAGGAAGCCGTGATCCCCGAACATCATGACCAGGGTGCGCGGGGGCAACTTGAGCAAGTAGTCGGCCATGGCTTCGGCGACAGCGTCCGCGAGCTCGTCGAGGCGCCCCGTCTCCGCCTTGCCGGGCTCGGCGAGGGCGGCTTCGATGACATCGAGCTTGATCAGCTCGCGCTGCCCGGCCTTGATGCGGCGCGGGGTGGCCGCGTTCTTTCCGCGCGCGACGACGGCTGGCGTCTCCGGGGCCGCGATTGGCTCGCGCAGCCCCGATGAGCCTTTTCCGATCAGGTCGAGCTGCGTCTCCGTGGTGGTGGGCAGCGCGGACCAAAGCAGCAGGCGTTCCGCCAGGCTGACCTGACCCTTCGCCAGCTTGCGCAGGCGGTCCTGCACCCTGAGCCCGACGTCGAAGCGCATCGCGTCGACGAGCACCAGTTGGATCGAGCGCGCGCCGTGCAACCGGCCGATGCGCTGGGCGATTTCCGGGATGTCGAGCACCATGGTCGGTCGCTTGCCGCGCACCCTGAGTGCGTCGAACGCCTCGGCGTAGCTATGCTCGAAGCTGTCCGCGAACGTCTTGAGAGCGGCCAGCGCCTTGGGGCTCGCGATGTTCCGCAGCCAGGCTTCCTTGAGCGGCGTGTAAGCAGAGACGAAGGTGCGCTCGACCACGGCCAGAGGCTTCGGGCCGCGGGTACTGTCCAGTTCGCGCAGCCAATTGGGCCACTCGCGCTGGGCCATGCGGTGGAACGGGTCCGCGGCATCGCTCTCGTCGAGCACCGCGTCGGTCTTGGGGGGTTTGTGCAGCCGCGCCACTTTGGGCAGGCTCGCGCTCGGTGTCAGCGTCAGCATGGCGGGGCTGGCCGGGCGCTCGCGCTCCGCGCTCGGAGCGGCCGCGCGGCAGTCATCGGGGTCCGCCGCGGAGCCATCGGAGTCCGCGGCGGGTGCCGTCACGCGCGGAGTTTCCACGGAGTCGCTGGTCAGGACTGCAGCGAGTGCGTCCGCAGAGTCGTCGCTCGCCGAGACGTCGCTCGCCGAGACGTCGCTCGCCGAGACGTCGCTCGCCGAGACGTCGTTCGCCGAGACGTCGTTCGCCGAGTCCACGGGGACGTCGCTCACCGCCTCCGCCAAGGCGTCGCTCGCGGCGGCGGCCGAGTCGTCGCTCGCGGCCGCCATGGGCTCGCTGCACCGTCCGCTGGTAAGCTCGGCAGGCTCGGCAGGCTCGGCAGGCTCCGGGGTTGTCAGCGTTCGGGCGAAGAGCTCGCCGTTGCGCGCCGCCTCCAGGATGTCTCGCGTCGGCTGCAGCTTCACGGTGCGCGCTTCGTGGATGTCGTGCGCGGTGTCGGGGCCGTCAACGCTATCGGGGCCCTCAGGGCTGTCGGAGCTGTCAGGGCTGGTGGCGAGCAGCGTTTCGCTCAGCAGATCCTGCCCGTCGAGCCCAAGCGGCTCGATGTTCGTCGCGAGCAGCGACGCCGGCACGTCACAGGGCTCGGGGGCGCTCTCGGGGCTCGAAGCGATCACGGCGGGGGGCGGCTCGGACAGGTCCATGGTCTCGGAGCTCGAGGCCTGGTCGGGCGCCGTGGGCGGTGGTGGCGGATAGGTCGTGCTGCGCAAGAGTGCGGCGAAGGGTACCGGCGCCGGGTAGACCTTGAGGGCCTGGTTGCCGTTCTCGATCACCAGCCCGAGCGGGCGTTCCTGGGTCGCCTGCATCCACCAACTGAGCGTCACCGAATCTTCGCCGTCGAGGGTGCCGGCCCAATTGCTGATTCCCTCCAAGAGCGGCAGCATCACCACGATCCCCCGCTTTTCGAGCAGGCGGGCGCGATAGAGCTGATCGCTGATCGAGGCATCGACGTTGGCGCTCGCTCCCACGCCCGGCGCCACCGCGCCGACCTTCTCGAGCGCGAGCTCGATACCCTCTTCGATGAGCAGTGAAAGCCTGCCGCGGGCCGCAGGACCCGGCGGAGCGAGCTCCGTGCACAGGTAGCCTTGGGCTTCGATGACCTTCTTCAAGCCGGGAAAAGTGTCGTTGTCGGCAAGGAGTACGCCGCCGTTGTTGGTGAGGAAGCTGCCTTCCGACGTGTCCATCCAGAGCATGGGATTTTCAATGGCACCAGGCGGGCCCATTGGACCAGTTTTCGGCGGCCCGGTCGTGCCGCTCCGGTCCGCTCCGTTCCCGTCCCCTGCCGTCCGCTCCGCTCCGGTCCGCTCCCGTCCCTTGCCGTCCACTCCGCTCCGGTCCGCTCCGGTCCGCTCCGCTCCCGTCCCCTGCCGTCCGCTCCGCTCCGGTCCGCTCCGGTCCGCTCCGGTCCGCTCCGGTCACGGCGCGACGCGCCGAAATGAGGGAACGTCAAGCGATGATTTCGGGTTTGTCCCCAGGCTGGCCGGTGCCGGCAACTCGGCGAAAAGTATGATGCCGATGCGGAGAAGCGACGCAAACGCGCAGTCGGCGTTGACGAGTCGCCCTTCCGTAAATACCTTGGGAGTTAGATCCCTTCTGCAGAGTGCGTAGGCGCGAGTAAACGAATCCCTTACATAAGCCAAACCGGGAGGTAAGCCCGCGACCAAGAGCTAGGCCCGGAACATGCTCACCGGGAAGCCAGAGGTCGTCGGACGAGCCGCCCACCTAGTAGAGCTAGGGGTTCGGCTACTTCAAATTGCCTACGGCTCAGGTGGTTGGAATCAAACGGGCTGGCGTTTCGCCGGCCCGTTGTCTTTGGGTACCCCGGTACGCTCGCTGCTCACAATATTGTGTTGTGGGTGGAAATGGCGAGAGAAACCAGTCGGGACGTGCGCAGTTTGTTGCGAGGACCCGTCGGCCGCGGGAGGCGCTTCCGTCGCCGGCACGTCTCGACTACCGTCTTTTGGCGTTATGCATGCGATGAGACGGTTAACAGGCATCACTCGGCGGATCCCTCGACTGCGCACCGGAGCGCTCGCGGGACTTGCGATCGGCACTCTCGTGCTGCTCGGCAGCAGCACGGCTCAGGCAGAGCGAATCAGCGGGCAGCTGAGCGGCTTCGAGTTCCTGAGGAATCCGGTCTGGGCGGAAGCAAAGGACCCTTCCAAACACGGCTACACCTTCCGCGAGCTGGTGCCCACCGTACCCGCCAAGTTCCGCCAGCTATTTCCCCACATTCCCAAAGAGGTCTGCATTGCGGCCCTCGGCACCGAAGCCGCGTCGCCCAGCCCGGCGGTTCTCATCCGCGTAGGCGGAGGGCGCACGACGCCCGTGACGATCGTGGTGCCGCCGCGCACGAAGCTGACGTTTCGCAACACTGACCCGTTCACGCATCGCCTGTACGCCGTGGGTCTGAAGACGTTCGCGGCGAACGACACGGCGCGGGGTGCGGAGCGAGAGTGGTCGGTACCAGAAGCCGGTACCTACGAGATCCGCGACGAGCTGGCCCCGAGCCTACGCATGTTCGTGATCGCCCAGCCCAAGGTCGCGGCGATCGCCTACCCGTCCATGGACGGCCGGTTCGCGCTGACGGTGAAAGAGCCGGGTGACTACCAGGTGCAAGCGTACTTCGCTGGCAAGCCGGTGGGTCCCGCGATCCCCGTCACGGTCGAAGGGAAAGACGAGGTGATCAAGGCGCCCATCACGGTAGCGAAGCCCACGAAGGAGAAGGAGTAGTTAGATGCTCCTCTCACGCTTCTGGTACGTGATCCTCGCGGTGCTGCTGGGGATCGCTGTCTATGTGCCTTACCTGGCCATGAGCATGTACAACCGCGCCGGCGCGCGGGCGATGGGCGAGGGCCTCTCCGCCGACAGCCAGGTGGTGTCGTGGTACCTGCGCGACGACGCGCGGACCCGCTCGGCGCATCTCATCAAATTTGCCCTCGATCAGGACATTTCGCGGAACCTGGCCGAGGCGAGCAAATCCGAGACGCAGTTGAAGTCCAACTTGCGGGACAAGGTCACCGACGCGTTGAAGCGCGTCAATGCCACGATTCCGAAGGAACAGGCGTTCGACGCCGTCTTCGCCATCGATCAGCACGGGCGTGTGGTCGGTCACCTCGGCTACGAACAGGCCAGCGGTATGGAGGACTTCGAGCTCGGCGGCTATCCCGTCGTGGCTGACGCCTTACACGGCTACATTCGGGACGATACGCTGGTGCTCGATCGCATGTACCGGGTGGTAGCGCGCCCCGTCGAGCACGTGGCTGGTAACCTACCGGCGGGCGCGGTGGTCGGGGCTCGTATCATCGACGACCGGTTTGCACGGGAACTCTCCGACCGTACCGGCGCAGCCATTGCTTTCTACGTCAACGGCCAGCGGGTGTCATCCGGGGCGCCCGAAGGTTTCGATCGCGCCCAGCTCGATCAAATCGTGGGTGATTTGAAGTACCTGAACGAAGACAAGGACTACCAGGAGAAAGGGCGGAGTCAGGTGCGCTTGGTGGGCAAGATGCTCGGCGTCCAGTACGCAAAGCTGCCGGGTGAAGCCTGGACTCTGGGGGCTGGTTACGTGGTGGCGCGGCTACCCACCAGCGTCGACAGCCCGCTCGGGTTCTTGGTCCAGGCTGACGACAAGGACAAGGCGCAGGCGAACATGCTGCTCGCCATCGTCGCGTTCGTCGTCGCGGCTCTGGTAGGCCTCATGTTCTCGTTCCTCGAGCACACCCGCCCGCTGATGGTCTTTCGTCGGGAAGCCCAGCGCCTCGCCAAGGGTGAGGCTGATCAGATGCAACCGAGCAAGTTTCGCGGGGCCTATCGCAAGATCGCCTCCGACCTCAACGATGGGATCGACGCCGTGGCTGCCAAGGGTGGCGTCCCGCGCCGCGCCGCCGATTTGAAGCAAGTGCTCGGAGACATCCCCGACGAGCCGCAGATGAGCGCCTTCAGCTTCCCAGGCGAGACGGCCGCTCAAGCGGAGCCAGTGTCCGGGCCGGTGCCTACCTCCAAAAACCTGCCGCGGCCACCCCGCAAGGGTCCGCCGGCGCCGCCGGGAGCCCTGGGGTCCGCGCCGCGCCCACCGGTAGCCGGCGACGGGGTGGGCGGCGATGCCGAAGCAGCCTCCGAAGAAGCGGAGTGGCGGCAAGTGTTCGAAGATTTCGTGCGCACCAAGCAAGAGTGCGGCGAAGCGACGGACGGGTTCACCTACGAGAAATTCCGGCAAACGCTGACCAAGAACCGAGACACGCTGATCACCCGCCACGGTGCGCAGAGCGTGAAGTTCAGCGTCTATGTCAAAGAGGGCAAAGCTGCGCTAAAGGCTAGCCCCCTCAAGAGTTGAGCATCCCCTTGCTGCCCGTCCCCGTGGGTACCATGTACGGGCGAGGTTGTCATGAACGCGTCCAAGCACGAGAAATTGATCATCATTGGTTCGGGCCCCGCGGGGCTCACGGCATGCATCTATGCCGCGCGCGCAAATTTGAAACCACTGTGCGTCGAGGGCTTCAACGCCGGGGGCCTCATCCCCGGTGGACAATTGATGTTCACGACTGACGTCGAAAACTACCCTGGGTATCCCAAGGGCATCACCGGGCAACAGATGATGGCCGACTTTCGCGAGCAGGCCGAGCACCAGGGCACGCGCTTCATCACCGCTGACGTGCAGAGGGTCGAGCTTGGCTCGCGTCCCTTCAAGGTCTGGGTGGGCGAAGACGAGAACGAGCTCTACACCGCCGATGCATTGATCATCAGCACCGGCGCGCGCGCGAACTACCTCGGGCTGCCGAACGAAGACAAGCTGAAGAACAAAGGGGTCAGCGCCTGCGCGGTGTGCGACGGCGCGCTGTTTCGCAACCAAGACGTGGTGGTGGTCGGCGGGGGCGACACCGCCATGGAAGAAGCCAGCTACCTGGCGGGCCTGTGCAAGAGCGTCACCCTGGTGCATCGCCGAGACGAGTTTCGAGCGAGCCGCGTGATGCAGAAGCGCGTGCTCGAGAACCCCAAGATCCGCGTGCTCACCAGCCATGTCGTGACCGACGTGCTCGACGTCTCCCAGGACCGCGTCACGGGCGTCAGGTTGAAGAGCCTGAAGACGGACGCTGATGTCGAGCTGCCCTGCGCTGCCTTCTTCGTCGCGATTGGGCACACGCCCATGACGGATCTGTTCAAGGGCCAGCTCGAACACCACCCGAACGGCTACCTGAAGGTGGCTCCCGGGCGCACGGCGACCAGCGTCGAGGGGGTGTTCGCCGCTGGCGACGTCGCGGACTGGACCTACCGTCAGGCGGTCACGGCCGCCGGTACCGGGTGCATGGCGGCGCTCGACGCCGAGCGCTGGCTCGCTGCCCAAGAATAGGCTGCCCGTGTCCGAGCCCCAGAGCCCGCCCGACGAGACCCTCGACCCGCTGTCGGAGTTGCTCGAGCTCAGCGCGGCGCTCGGGGCTCATCTGGAGGCGGTGCAGCGCTCGGGCGCGGTCGGGCTGCCTCCGGCCAGCGCTGAGGCTTGGCAGGCGCTCGAGCGCTCGTCGCGGGGGGCGCCACCCGCCGGGGCGCCCAGCGCAGCGAGCCGCGAACCGCAAGCGGCGCCTCGTGTTGGCACGCGACCCGCTGCCGCGCCTCGTGCCGGGGCGCCACCCGCTGCCGCTGCCCCGCCTGGTGCCCCGGCGCTCTCCGGGGCCACGCCTCGCGCGACGGCACCGCCGGCTGTCGCAGCTCCCGCTCCAGCACCGTCGGGGTCGCCGGAGCAGGCCCCGCGAGCCCGCGCCGAAGGGTTGGCCGTGCTCGCGGACCGAGTTCGTGATTGTCAGAAGTGCGGTCTGGCCCGCACGCGAACGCAAACGGTGTTCGCCCGGGGTACCGGTACGAGTGGTCTGTGCTTCGTGGGGGAGGGGCCCGGCGCGGACGAAGATGCCCAGGGGTTTCCGTTCGTGGGCAAGGCCGGTCAACTGCTCGACCGCATGATCGAGGCGATGGGGTTCTCGCGCGACGAAGTCTACGTGTGCAACATCGTCAAGTGCAGGCCGCCGGACAACCGCAAGCCAGAGCCCGAAGAGATGAGCCAGTGCGTGCCGTATTTGGCCGAGCAGCTCGCGTTGGTCGAGCCCCAGGTCATCGTGGCGCTCGGCGCCACCGCCGTGCAGGGCCTTCTGGGGGCGACTGGGGGCATCACCCGACTTCGGGGAAACTGGCGGCTGTACCAGGGTAAGATCCCGGTCATGCCCACGTTTCACCCGGCGTACCTCTTGCGCACGCCCAGCGCGAAGCGCGAGGTGTGGGACGATCTGCAAGCGGTGCTGCGCCAAATGGGTCGACCGACCCCCACTCGGAGCTAGTCGGTCGTGAGCCGAGCCCGCTCGCTTTCGCCGCCGGCAGGCGCGCTCGTGTGGCTGGCTCCCGCGGTGCGCGTGCTGCTGATTGCCGTGGGCCTCTCGCCCTGGCTGCCTGCGCTCGCCAGCGTGTTGCCCGCGCTCGGCCCGCTGGCAACCGTGGCGGAGGGCTGGTTCGGTTTTCAGTGTCACCGCGACCCGGGCCGTGCGCTGGCAGTCGGCGGCGTCGCGCTGCCGGTGTGTGCGCGTTGCTTCGGCATCTATGCGGGCCTGGGCTGCGGGGCGCTTGTGTTGCGCCCACGCCTCGAGGCGCGCTTCATTCGCGTATGGATCGTAGCGAGCGTGCTCGTGATGCTGCTCGACGTGGTCACGGAGCTCTTGGAGATGCGCCCACCTTCAGCTGCCGCGCGGGTGATCACCGGCGCGCTCTTGGCGTGGCCCATCGGGGTCGCGTTGGTGCAGAACGCCAGGAGGTACGCGCGCGGCAGCGATGATCACGGCGCCGCCGCCTCGCCGCCGGCGCAGTAACTCACATACGTTCACATACCGTAGACGAAGCCGAGCGACGGTTCGAGCACGATGGAGGACTTCGGCAACATGACCATGATGTTCATGTTGAGCTGCACGCCCATGTTCTTCGGTTCTCCGCCGAAGCGCAGAACTCCGCCGAAGTGGCCGCCCACGAACAATGGGCCGGACTTCTGGTACACGTCGACGGGGACCTTGGGCAGCTGATCCTTTTGAGCGCCGAGTCCGCTCTGGACGCAGTCCTGGTAGGCCCTACCCGCAGGAACGCCGGCGTAGTCTCCGCTGCCGTCCGTGTAGCCGTTGGGGGGTTCGTCGGGCGCGCCGGTGTACCCGTCGAGCGCGGGCATGCCGTAAGTGGGATCCTGGGCTTGGGTATTCGGGCTGCAGTTGAACATGGTGGCCGAGACCTTCATGTCCACCTGCGCAAGCCCGGCGCTGAGCCCCGCGTACGGGCCGAACATCGAGTTGAGTCCCGAGAAGTGGTAGCTCCCGCGAGCCTCGGCATGGACGGGCAAGAAGTCCCCCGGGTTGCCCCCGAGCGCGTAGCCGGCGCGCCCGCCCACGGTGAGGCGGGGGCTCAAGGCGTAGTCGAGGCTGAGCAGCGCGCGCATGGTGCCGGGCGCGATGCCCGACGCAATGTTGGTCCCCGTGTGCGGTTCCTCGGAGAAGAACTGATCATTGCCGGCTGCGTTCGCGGCGTTGATACCGCGCGCATCGTTCGGGTAGGGGTTACTCCCTTCGAAGCAGGCGAACGCGCCGTTCTCTTGCGTCTTGCTGTAGCACACGTCCTCGCCACCGACGGTGCCGAGGTCGTAGCCAAAATGAGCACCGATCCAGAGCGCCTTGTAGGGTCCGGCAGGCGCATCGCTGTCGCCGTCGCCGCCGGCGCTGCAGGTGCCGCCCACGCAGGTCCCGACCGGACAGTCCGAGTTCGACTCGCACGAGGGCGCCGTCTCGCAGGCACCGTCGACACACAACAGGCCGCATTTGCACTCGGTCGAGTTGCCGCAGCTCGCGCCCCAGTCCTTGTCACCGCATTCCTTCTTGCCCGAATCACAGCCGGGAAAATCCGGCGGGCAGATCTCGGCGTCGCTGCCCAGGCCTCCGCAGCGATCGGGCGCCACTTGCCCGGGAAGTGCCGGGGGATCTGCCGCGGAATCTTCGGTCACGCTCATCACGACCGGCTGCTTTTCAGTGCCGAAGTTGTCGACGACGTCGCCGCCTTCGGCACGACCCGTCACATACCAGCGCAGGGCGCCCGCATCCGCGGTGGCTTCGCAGGGGATCTCTGCTTGCCAGTAGTCCCCATCGTTCTTGAGCGGCACCTTCTGCCAAGTCTTCTCGCCGAAAGCCTTGTAGCGGAGCTCCACCGAAGCAGGTCCGGCTTCGCTGCTGCAGCTCACCGGGACGGGGCGACGGGTCTGCATCTCGGTGACATCGGGCGTACACACCATGCCACCTGGGACCTCGCCGCCGGCCGCGGCGGGCCCGCCTTCGGGCACTTCTTCGCCGCCGATGTCTTCTCCACCGCCTGGTGGAGGCGCGACCGTGGCGCCACCACCCGAACCGCCGATCTCCGCGAAGGCTGCCTTGGTTTCGGCCGAGGCCAGGTCGTTGTCCAGCTTCACGTTCGAGTCGAGCGAGATGGCCGTGCCGAACGCCTCTTTGGCGCCGCCCATGTCTTTCTTGCCGCTGCCGCGCACGATGCCGATGTACATCCACGCGCGCCCCAGCGTCTGCGGGCTGCACTTGTCGCCGCAAGCCTCGACGGTGCCCAGCAGCACGCCTTCTGCCTTGTCGAAATCGGTGGCGAAGTAGTGGGTGTTGATCGCTTCGTCGATCTTCTTGTTTGCAGCTTTGTCTCTCGTGAATTGTCCGAGCGCGGGGAAGGCGCAGAACAAGACAAGCGCCACAGCGATGAGCCTGTGAAACATTGCGCGGTGCACTTTTGTGATTCTCCTAAGACGCTTTGGGCAAAGAATTCGTGGCTGAGTGACATTCCCCGCGCTGACGCGGCGGTGATGGGTGCGGGCCCTCGAGGCGTGGGTCTAGTCGCTACCGGTCTTGGGGCAACCTTCTTTGACGCCTTCCGTGCGGACGAACTGCACACGGCGATTGAGAGCTCGGTTCTGGTCACTGGTGTTGGGAACCAGGGGTTGATCGAATCCGTAGCCCTTGGAGGAAAGCCGGTCGGAGTCGATGCCGTGCGATACGAGGTACTGCATGACGGAACCAGCGCGCCGGTTGCTGAGCTGCTTGTTGTAGACAGCCCCGCCGCGATTGTCGGTGTGCCCTTGCACTTCGATCTTGATGTTCGGGTTCCTGTCGAGGACTTCGACCACGGCGTCGAGCACGTTGTAGCTGACTTTCCGAATCGTCGCCTTGTTGTATTCGAAATGAATCTGTTGCGTGATCTTCACTTCGCAGTCCGTCACGACGACCAGAGCGTTCGTGGGGCACCCGAGCGGCTCGAGCTCTGGTGAACCAATCGTATTGGGACACTGGTCCTTTACGTCGGGTACCGTGTCACCGTCATTATCCAGATCGGGGCAACCGTCCTCGTCCTGATAGCCTTCGGGATCTTCGGCATCGACGGGGCACTTGTCGGCAGTGTCGAGCAAGCCATCGAGGTCGTTGTCTGGATCTGGGCAGCCATCGTCATCGAGATATTGGTCGATGTCCTCCGGCAGCAGGACGCAGTTATCTTCGTTGTCGCTCACGCCATCGGCGTCGGTGTCGGGCGCGTCTGGGCAGCCGTCCTCGTCTTCGAACAGGTTGAAGTTCTCGGGCTCGGCGGGGCAGCGGTCTTGATCGTCGAGGTAGCCGTCACCGTCGCGGTCCCCCAAAGTGGGCTCGATGAATCCACGCTCTGCGCAGTGTTGGGGTGGTGACAATGCATAGGCTGAACGTGCGTTCGACTCGGCCAAGAAGACATGATGTTCCGCCTTGGAGACGTAGCCCTGTGCCAACTCGATCTCGGCGAAGTCGAGGTGGCTCTGCGCCGTCGCCAGCTCGCGTGGCGCGCAGCGCACCGCGCCGTTGCGCTCGGCCTGCTCGGTGATGTCACGCAACCCGGCAATTTTGCCTTCCAATTGAGGCCCGCGTTGGCACGACAGCAGCAAGGCTCCGATTGCCACCGCGAGCATGCAGCTGGCGCGAGTACGCGTCATCGGCCCGCTCCGCGTTTGGCTTCTTGCGCCAGGCGAATGGCCTTGGCGGCATGCTCCTCTGCTACCTCGGCGAGATGAATAGCATCGCTGTAATCGGCCTCGGACGCTTCACTGGAGGCTTTCTCGAGGTGCAGCTTCGCGTACCAGTACTCGTACGGCGCGTCTTCTTCGGCGCCAGCGTGCCGCGCCTCTTCCAGTTTCGCGGAAGCGCGATTCGCAGCGACCGCGTACATGACGTTGCCGCAGCCCACGAGAGTGCTGAGCGCAATGCCGGCCGCTACCAGCAGGCGAACGCGCACTCGGGGCAGTCGGCGGTAGGCGTGATCGGCGGGTTCAGGTCGCATGCTCAGCTCGTATTTTTGGCCTCGAAAGCTACCAATGGGCCAAACGCCGCGTCAACTGCGCTTCAGCATTCGATGGCTCGCGCAGTACCCTCGCGACGCTGGGGTCGGCTCGGTGGCCAGCGTCGTTGGACGCGGTGGCGGCCGCGTCTCCACTCGCTCAGGCGGGGCTGGGCGCGCCTGCAAAACCCGACATTCTGCAGGAACGGGAATCTTCTGGCGATGCGGCTACCTGGCGCGCGCTGGCTCAACTCAGCCTTAGCTGGGCACAGCGCCGCTCGGCTCGCTCGCTCGGCTCACTCGGCTTGGCCCGGCTTGGCCCGGCTTCGCCACGGCCCCGTGAACGACCTCACAGCGTGCTGATGCTCCGGGAACTGATGCTCCGCGAACGCGCGAGACCCACCGCGACGCCCGCGCGACACCTCCCGAACCCGTCCGACGTCGCAGGACCAGAGCAGAGCTTTCCGAAGATACCTGGAAAGCAGTGAGTAAAGCAGTGAGCTTGAGAAAAGAAAGGCGCCTAGAGACTGCGGTACACGCCGACGACCTTGCCGAGGAGCATGGTGGACTTGAAGTCCGTCGCGCGGACCAGGATCGGCGCCATTTGCGCGTTGGCCGGCTGGAAGCGGACGTAGTCGCGCTCGGGGAAGTAGTACTTCACCGTTGCTTCGTCACCGATCAGCGCCACCACGATCTCACCACGATCGGCGTGTGACTGCTTTCGGACGAAGACGTAGTCCCCGCTCAAGATCCCCGCTTCGATCATCGAGTCGCCGGTCACGCGCAGGCCGAACACGTCCCGCCCGCCTTTTACGAGCATCCGGTCGATGTGGACCGTATCGATCACGTTTTCTTCCGCGAGCAAGGGTAAACCCGCAGCCACGCGGCCGACGATCTGGATCTCGACCAGGTCTTCGTCACTGGGCGAGGTCTTGGGGGCTTCGTCTTCGACCAAGCGCAGGGCACGCGACTTCATGTCCTCACGTCGCAGGTACCCTTTGCGCTCGAGCGCCCGCAGATGATCGTTCACCCCGTTGGTCGAACGGATGCCCATGTGCTCCCCAATCTCACGCAGGGTTGGGGGGTAGCCCCGCTCTTCGATCGAGTGGCGGATGAAATCGAGAGTCTGCTCTTGACGCTTCGTCAGGCCTTGCATAGCCCGCATACCATACTGAACGGGTGTTAGGACGTCAAATTATGTGTCGTCTGGTCAAAACTCTAGTGAAATTCATCAATAATTAAAGACAGTTACAGTTTGTCTTCCAAAAGCAAAGAGGGGCTCACGGGCCATGACCAAGTGTTTGGAAGCGCCTCCGTTGGGTCGTTCTTCCCCAGCTGCGGTTCATCCGGAGACGCGTCGCTGAACCTGTCGCAAAGTGGGACGGGCGGGGCTTCTGTCAGCGCACGTCAGAACTTGTTGGTCGTCGACAGGAAGGTGAGCTTGTCGTTCGTTTCGCGCAGCCGCCCGATGAGGATGCGCACCACGCTCCACAGCACCTCGTACGCGAGGTCCTTGTGCAGAAACAGCAGATCGTCGAACCCGTCCTTGGAGAGGGTGAGGAGTCGGCAGCGCTCGTGCACCACCGCGTCCGCCGACCTCGGGGACTCGTCGAGCAGTGCCATTTCGCCGAACGCCTGGCCCGGCCCCAAGACGGCGAGCGCCTCTTCGCCCATCCCGGGCACCTCGCGGCTGATCCGGATTTTGCCGTCGAGGATCAGGTACAACTTGTCGCCCACTTCCCCGTGCCGGAAGATTTTCTCGTTCTTCGAATGGATTTCCTCGGTGGCGACCTTGGCGATCAGCTCGAGCGCTTCTTGCTTGAGGCCTGCGAATAGCTCGATATTTCCGAGTTGTTCGACGTATGGGTTCATCCCGAGTGCGGCCACTCTATCGCGAAAGCGCCGCCACAGGGGCAAACTTTGCGCCGCGTGCGATGGCCCAAAGCACAGCGCCTGCCCGGGCGCGCGCTAGCGGGTGAACTTGATCACGAACGGCGGGGTGGTTTGTGCGACCGGATCTCCGGTCTTGTTCTTGGCGACGCTGTACTGCTTGCCCATGGCGCAGCTGCGCGCAGCGCGACCAAAGCCGAAGCCCGGGTCGGACAGTACCGTCGCTGACTTCGCGCGACCGTTCGTATCGACCAGCACCACCATGGTCACCCGGGCGAAGTTCACTTGTTCGACATTGGATTCCGGTGGAAAGGGGCAATTCCACCCCCCACTCACGATGGGTTTTGCTGGGGTGGACAAGTCCTTGGCGGGGTCGCGGGCAATCGGCCCGGTCGGTGCCGCACCCGTAGCGGCCGGCACTCCACCCGCGCGCGCGTTGCGGCTGCGCACCGCTTTGTCGGACGTGCCGTCGGCGGCTGTCACACCGCCGGCGAAACGCGTGCCGGAGCCGGACATGAAGCCTTGATCCGTGAGATCGAGAGGCTCGTTGGGATCCGGTTCCGCGGTCAGAACCTTGCCTGCCTCGGCTGCTTCGGGGGCCGGGGGGGGGTCGGTGGCGAGCGGCGGCGGCGTTTCTGGATCGAGCGCCTTGGGCTCCGGCGGGGCTTCGGGCTCGGGTTCAGGCTCGGGCTCCGGCTCCGGTTCGGGGGGCGGAGGAGGCGGCGGATCGACATCGATATCGTAGCGCAACCGGAGCTGATCGATGACGTGGGAATGCACCAGGCGCGCGAAGTCGCCCAGGTCGAACAACGACGTCGCCGCATTCGCGCCCGCGCTGCCGTGGATCAGCAGCGCCCCCGCGAGCGCGAGCGCGACACTGACCGAGCGATGCGTGTTGCCCAGGCGCATGATGGGCCCGAGCGAGTCCTCGAGAGCGCGCGCAGTACCGTTCCTGGTCTCGGGCGAGACCTCGGAGTTTTGGGCAGCTGCTATCTTGGACGCTGGTTTCATTTCAGGGGGTAGCGGCGGGGGCAGTCTTTTCCACTTCGACCCCCTCGGTCGCCGGCGAAACCGCGAAAGCGATCTTCGCGATTCCCGAGCGCTTGAGCAGGTCGAGCACGTGGATCACGCGCCCGTGTTCCACCTTCTTGTCCGCTCGGATCACCGCTCGCAGATCCTTGGTCTTGCCGATCGCCTTGCGGGCGAGCGCCAGAATCGCGTCGTCGTTCGCGACCGCTTCGGAGTCGACGAAGGTCTTCTTGTCGGCCGTGAGCTCGACGCTAAAAATCGTCTGGACGCTCTCGCCCTTGGCTGCCTTCGGCAGGTCCATGGGCATGCCCTGATTGTGGATGATGCGCGCGGTGACCATGAAGATCACGAGCAGCACCAAAATCACGTCGACCAACGGAGTGACGTTGATCCCCGAGATCAGGCCGTCTTCGTCTTCGCCGCTCGATGCCGCCACGGCTCAGCCCTCGTCCTCGTCTTCGTGCTTGGCGCTCGGTGCTTGCGACTTCGTAGCCGCGGACGCGGCGGCAGCGGGGGATGGCCCCTCGCTCACCAAGTGCGCCATCAGTACCTTGCTGAGCGCCTCGGTGTTGGCGAGAATCGCTTTGGCCTGTCGCTGGAAGAGGTTGTACATCACCACCGCCGGAATGGCGACGAACAGGCCGACGGCGGTCGCGACCAGCGCTTCGGCGATGGCAGCCATGACTTCCTGCGGCGTACCTCCGCCCGTGGCGACTGCCTGTACCTGGCTTTGCTCACCCAAACGTTCGAACGCCTGCATCACGCCGATGACGGTGCCGAACAACCCGATGAAGGGAGCGTTGTTGCCGAGCGTACCGAGGAACGCCAGCCGGCGCTCGAGCTTCATCCGCTGCAAGGCGGCCGCACCTTTCATGGCTTCTTCTGCGGACTGGGCCCCGCGATCGGCCTCCATGATGCCGGCGACTACCACCGCTGCTTCCGCGCTGGGCGAAGCCTCGAGGGTCTTGCGAGCGCCTTTCAGGTCTCCGGCGCGCAGCAGGTCGCGCAGGCTGCGCGCGAGCTTGGCCAGGTCGTCACGCAGCGAGAAGTAGAACCAACCGCGTTCGAGCATGATCGCCACGGACACCACACTCAGCAGGAGGAGCAACCACATGACCCACTCCGCGCCGAAGTTGGTCATGAGTCGCTGGAGCCACTCGACTAGTTTCATGGGGGGGAATCCTTGTCCTTCACCTGAAAGTCTTCAAAGCCTCTAGGTTTGTTGAGCCCGGCTAGCATCCCGGCCAGCTGGAGCGTGGCAACCGCTAGCACAGAATTCGGGAGGCTGCTCGAGTGCTCTGGGGTGGCGCGTCACGTCTGGCATTAGTGCACCGACTTGGCTGAAGTGTTCCCGATGCGCCCTGTCTCAGAGTCCAAGTTCTTGGGTGGTGACGCTATTTCCGGGCCGGGGTCCGGCCGCCGCCCAAGGCTGCATGCGAAACGTCTGACTTCGGGTCGCTGGCGTGGGCAGCCCTGCACTGCTGGGGCAGCGTGCGCTGGGCAATACGCGCCTCGTGGTGAGTGCGTGTTGCAGGGGTCAGCCTCGCCCGGAGATCAGGGTAGGAAGCACACCCTTCACAGCTCGTGGGGCATCAGCTCGCGCGGGGAGTGGAACGTCTGCTCGGGTGAATACTGCATCAGGCAGGAAACGCGTCGCATGTATACGTCAGCATACAGATCGACCTGAAGCCCGAAGCTCGACATTTCGTGATGCTCTTTCAAGAGAGAGCCCCAATAGGGGTGGAAATGCTGGTCGATGTACTCGTCCAATCGCGCGTGTTCGGCGGCAATCTCGCGGAGTTCCGCGCGCACGCGTTCGAGCTGACGCTTGATGCGCCGCTTCTCTTGCTCGGCCTCGGTTTCGTCGGGTTGCTTGTGACGCGGTAGCTCCCTGAAGCGGAGCTGGTAGAAGCGCAACTCGTCTTCCAATTTCTGGCGCGACAGCTCGAGATGTTGCAGCTGCGCCAGCTCGTGGGTCAGCGTTTCATGGGCGCTGATTTCTGCGTCGAGCTCCTGGATGATCATCGCGGTGCGCCAAGCGCTCTCTTTCTTGGAGCGCAGGATGTCGCCGTAAATGTGGTCGCCCACGTACAATATGGACGACCCCGGCACACCCAGGTGCTGTTCGAACCCCTTGAGGTTGCCGCCTTCGTACACCTTGCCCTTTTCGAAGGGCCCGCTCGCCGGCTGCAGCCCCGCCGCTTCGTGCCGAGAAAGCGTAGTGCCTTCCGCGAACCACAGCGGCTTCTTCGCCGAGCAGACGACGATGTCGAAGTACTGCTGCCAGCCCTTGTATTCGTTCATGGCCGAGCCGAGCAGGTACTTCATCATGGCGTCGGTGTAGGGCCACGGCGAATTGGTCAGCAGGAATAGGCGCTTCCCGGACGAGCGCAGCTTGTGCAGCGTGCGCGCCAGCAGCGGATCTCGGTCGATGAAGGTCGGCAGGTCGCTGAGGATGGTCCGGTGCACGGCTCCGTCCGCGTGCGCCTCGTCGATCGCCAGCCGCACGTCGCGGAAGACGCGGGCGTAGTTGATGCGCTCGCCGCGCCGTTCGAGCGCCTCGACGATGGCGACGAACGCCGTGACCTCGCTCAACGCGAACAGCGTGTCGATCCAGTGGTAGCGCGCCGTGTGGGGTCGGATTCGTTTGTGATGATAGAGCTCCTCGAGGTCGTTCTGCGAGAGCAGTCGCATCCCGTGGTAGCCCTTATGGACCACCTTGTGGCGATCCATCTTGAGCACATGACCGTAGCGCTTGTCGATCAAGAGGCCGCGGATCGGGAAGCGGGTATCGTAGACGATGTTGTGCAGGTGGCTCGGGTAGCCGTGGGCGACCATGCGCTTCACGGTCTCCTGAACGCTCAGCGTGTCCATCGCCGCTTGGCGGTAGATGGCCAGCGTGTAGTCCATGTCGAACCCGATCCAATCGATCGAGCTCATGTGCAGCGTGCGGTTGACGAAGACGCGCTCTGCCCGCGGCACGGCGACATTGTCGGGCGCTGACTGAATCAGCCCAGGTAAGGGAAGGCCCAGCTGGCGGGGGTCGATCCGCTGCGGCGGCTGACTCGAACCTTTCAGGTTCATGGATCCACTAGGCTAGCATGCCCCTCGGCGAGGGGCTTGCGGGAGTTTGGGCAGACTTTCATTGTTTGAGCCGAAAAGCGCGATCGTAGACGCTTATAGATGAATACCGAACAGGAATAGGAACACGAACGGGGAATGAGAGTTCGTGGCACGCGCCGGCCGCTGACGACATGCGGTCATTCCCAAGTTGAGTTTCTGTTCTCTGTTTCATATCGAACTGGCGACGCGAGCGGGGCGAACTCAGAGTATGCGGGTGGTAACGGTCGCTGACGTCGGGCAAGCTAGCGGTGCGGCACTTGCTGCCGGGACAGTTCCCCCAAGCCTCCGGCCCTTGCTTGGCTGCGTGCTTGTTGGGGCAGCCGCCTGTTCCGGCGGTCAGTCGGGCGCCGAAGGTGAGGAGCCGGCGCCTCCGTGCGCGTATGGTGGAGCTGTGCTACACGCTCATATTACGGAGCTTGCCGGCACGTGCGTGGGCGTCGAAGTCGAAGAGCTCGTGAGTGCAGGGGTGCCTTTGCGTAGTTTGGATGGCTCCGTTTTCTTCGACGGAGTTGCGGAGCCTGGCGAGATGGTGCGCGGACGCCTGATGGCACACTATGCGTACACGCACTCGTTTCAGCTGCAGGAAGAGGTGGCAGCTATTGTTGGCAGCGGCGACAGTGACCTGGCGCTGCAGCTGTTGCCGATGGTGGACGGTGTGGTGCAGATCCAGTGGGGCAAGCGTCCGGTCCAGGCAACGCTTGCGGAACTGGTCTCTCCGGAATGCCCCTCGCTACTGAGTGCCAGGTACGAGAGCGACGAAAGTGCAGGAACGGCAAGCAGCCACACCGCAGCACCCGCACCAACCGGTACTTGCTCCCCCTAACCGACCGTAATGTGGCATGAGGGTTCGTGGTCGCCTGCGACCATCACGGTCCAACCAGTATCCCTTCCCGTGTCTGCTCTATCCGGCCGCGCGAAGGCGTGTAGTTTGATGGACGGAGTTGCGACCGTTACGATTCGAAGCGCCCAGAGACAGCGCAAAACCGTCATTTCCAGTTCGTATTTCTGTTTTCTGTTCTCTGTTTGTCAGGGGCCAGTGCTAGCGCGACAAGGGTGCCAGCGTGACCCCGTGTCCTACGTCGATGACATCCACCGAAAGCGCGTTTCCCCGCCGTGCAAAGCCGCCCACGAACGGCGTGCTCCGCATGAACAGCGGCGTGTCGAGATCGACCCATGAAAAGCCACCCGCGCCTGCGGCCATGCAGGCCGAGATGCTCATGGCGAGCTGCGACTCGACCATGCCGCCGATCATCAACTTCAAGCCGTGCCGCCGTGCGAGCGTTGTCATATCGATGCTCTCGGTGAGCCCGCTCTTCATGATCTTGATGTTGACCGCGCTGGCGGCGCGCCGCTCTACCAAGCGTGCGACGTCGGCTGCCGTGCGCACGCTCTCGTCCGCGGCTACATCGAGCTTGGCTTCGACCATCACACGCCGCAGGCCATCGAGGTCCTCTGCCGCCGTAGGTTGTTCGAACAAGCGCACTTGCTCGCGCGTTCGGCCGATGAGGCGCAAGAGCCCGAGCGCGTCGTCGGCCGAATAGGCGCCGTTGGCATCGAGCACCAGGTCGGCGTCCGGCGCCGTGGCGGCGATCGCGATCAGGCGCTCGGCGTCTCGATCGAGCGACGTGCCGCCGACTTTGACCTTCAGCACGTCGAACCCCATAGCCAGCGCCTGGCGCGTGCTCGACACGGCCTCGGCGGCGTCCCCCGTGGGTATGGTGATGTCCGAAACGAGCTCGGATTCGGTCCCGCCGAAGAAGGACCACATCGAGCAGCGGTGGCTCCTGAGCCAGGCGTCGAAGAGTGCGCTCTGAAGGGCGCACGCAGCACTGGCGCAGGCCGCAGTGCGCTCCTGAATCTCGCCGAACAATGGTCGCCAGCGCGAGACCTGGCGCCCGACGAGATCCGGGATCAATTGCGCGATGGTGCTGAGCGCGAGGGCTTGGCTTTCGCCGTTGACGGCAGGAAACGGAGCGGCCTCGCCGAGGCCGGTGCTGCCGTCGTCGAGGGTAGCACGCACGAGCACGTTGTCGGCGCGAGCCTGGCTGCCGCTCGCAATGCCAAAGGGTCGATGCAACTCGATGCAGAGCGGTTCGACGGCGACACTCGTGATCGTGGGCATGGCGAGCTACTTTCGCGCAGCCTACATCACGACTCGTTCGCTCGCCCGTAAAAAGCCCGCTACACTCCCAGCGTGAGCCTCCCCGAGCGTCCGCTGTGCATCCTGGTCACCGGTGACCCCGTCCCTGCCACACTCGAGAAGCGCGGTCCGTTTGCCGCGCTCCTGCGTGCCGTCGTGGGCAGCGCGTGGAAGGGGCCGTGGCTCGTCGTCGACGGTCGCAGCGAGCCTTTGCCAGAGCTGGGCTCGTTGGCGGGGCTGGTGGTGACG
This sequence comes from Polyangiaceae bacterium, assembly GCA_025937785.1. Taxonomy (GTDB): domain Bacteria; phylum Myxococcota_A; class Polyangia; order Polyangiales; family Polyangiaceae; genus JAICQQ01. Next base: position 2,973 of record JAICQQ010000047.1, on the reverse strand, counting down.
GGGTCACCGCACAGCGTGACCGACCGCGAACCCTGGGTGCGGGCTGGGGAAAGCTACTTGGCGGAAGCCGTCGCGGCCGGGGTGCCGGTGCTCGGCGTGTGTTTTGGGCATCAGATGTTGGCGCAGGCCCTCGGGGGTCGTGTCGCGAGGAACCCGCGCGGCCGTGAAATCGGGACCGTGGGGTTCGACCTGCGTGTGGACGATCCGCTGTTTCGTGGCGCCGAGCGCCCGTATCGAGTGAACATGTCGCACGTCGACACCGTCGTCGAACCGCCGCCCGGTGCAGAGGTTCTCGGCAGCACGGACCTCGACGCGTGCGCCGCGTTGCGTTTCGGCGAGCGCGCCTGGGGTGTTCAGTTCCACCCGGAGTTCGATCGCGAGATCGTCGGACACTACGCGATGACTCGCGCGGACGCCCTGCGCGAAGAAGGCTTGGACCCGGAGGCGGTCGTTGCTGCGGCCGCGGATGCTCCCACCGGCGCGCGCGTGCTGCTGCGTTTCGTCGATCTGCTGATTTCCTGAGTGTTACCCGGAGGGCCGCGGCCTAATTGCTGACGCCCCCCGCCTTGGGGTCGACGGCGGCCGGGCCTTGCGCTAAACGCCTCGCCAACAGCCATGGGTTTCTCGCTCGGAGTCGTCGGGTTGCCGAATGTCGGCAAAAGCACCTTGTTCAACGCGCTTTCCAACGCACACGCACAAGCTCAAAATTTCCCTTTCTGCACCATCGAGCCCAACGTGGGCGTGGTTGCAGTTCCCGACGAACGCCTCGATCGACTGAGCGCCTTGTACGAGACGGACAGCACCGTCCCGACCACGATTCGATTCGTCGACATCGCCGGCCTGGTGCGCGGCGCGTCGAAGGGCGAAGGCCTGGGGAATCAGTTCCTGGCGCACATCCGCGAGGTCGACGCGGTGGCGCACGTCGTGCGCTGCTTCACCGACCCCAACGTCACTCACGTCGAAGGCAGAGTCGATCCGGTTTCCGATGCTTCGACGATCCAGACCGAACTGTGTCTGAAGGATCTCGAGAGCGTCACCAAGCGCCTCGAGCGCGCCGTCAAACAGAGTAAGGGCGGCGACCCGGTCGAGCGTCTCGCGGTGGGCGTCTGTGAGCGACTGATTCCGCACCTCGACAAAGGCTTGCCCGTGCGCGCCTTCGAAGGTCTCGACGAAAAAGAGACGCCCATCGTCGAAGCGATGCAGCTGCTCACGAACAAGCCCATGTTTTACGTGGCGAACGTGGATGAAGCTTCGCTCGCCGATCTCGCTGGCAACGCGCACTACCAGAGCATCCTAAAGCTCGCCGAAACCGAAGCCACGAGCGTGGTCCCGATCTGCGCGGCGCTCGAGGAGCAGATCGCCGAGCTCGACCCGGCGGATCGTCCCGACTTCCTGGAGAGCGCGGGCCTGAGTGAGCCGGGCTTGAACCAAGTCGTCCGGACTGGATACTCATTGCTCGGCCTGATCACGTTCCTCACCGCCGGCAAGAAAGAATGCCGCGCTTGGACCGTGAAGAAAGGGTCGACGGCGCCGCAGGCTGCCGGCGTGATCCACACCGACTTCGAGCGCGGCTTCATCAAAGCCGAGGTCATCTGGTGGGAGGATCTGGTCAAGCTCGGCAGCGAAGCCAAATGCCGCGAAGCCGGCAAGCTAGCGATCGAAGGCAAGGACTATGTCGTGCGCGACGGCGATGTGATCCATTTCCGGTTCAACGTCTGAAAGCAGCGAGCTAGCGCCGCGATCTCGCTAGCACTAGCGTGCCACGCGAGCGGCGGCCCAGCCGCTGTAGGTCTGCACCGGCACCGGACCGCCGAAGTAGCCGAAGAAGCGCAACGCCCAGACCGCCATGGCGGCTGCCAAGACGACGCCTCCGAAAACCGACACCCAGCGCCGGGTGAGCCAGCCGGTACTCGGCGTGCGACGGCGCGGGCCGCGCACGAGGTCGAAGCCGGCGTAGCCGAGTACCCCGAAGTACAGGGGGCTGAGTGGGAGCACGAGCGGGTGGAGCGCCAGTGCTTTGGCGAACTCGCCTTGGAACAGCAGCAACGTGGCGCGCGTGAGGCCGCAACCTGGACACGGCAAGCCGAGTAGGCCCGCAGTGGGGCAGATCGGAAACTCGTTCAGAACCGCGAAGGCAAAGGGTAGCACCAGCGCGAACGCGATTGCCCAGCGTTGCCAGCTCGGCCTCGGGTGGCGGTGATTCAGACTCTGCCCGTTCGTCGGTGCCTTGGCCACGAGGGCGGGGTCTGGGCTCATGCGCGGACTTTAGCTCAGCGGATGCCCCGTTCCAAACCACCACCGGGTGCAACGGACGAGGTGCGCTGGACACGTCGAGGGCCATGGCTAACGAGTCGCCATGGCCCCTGTTTCGCGGCGCTGAATTGCTGTGCGCCTGAGCTGCTCGGAACGAAGCTAGCGTGCGCCGCCCGCCCTGGCCGCTTCCCACACGTCGTTGAGATCGGCAGGGAGGAAGTAGACACCGAGCAAAATGTAGAGGATGCCGCTCGCTGCCGGCTTGTTGGAACCAGCCATGCGCTTGGCTTCGGCGACCTTGTCGGACAACTTCATCATTTCGAGCAGCCCGAGCACGGGGATCAGGAACATGATGAGATTGATATCGTCCTTCTGGCGGAACGCCTTCAGCTCTTGGAGCATCAGGTAGCCCTGCCAGATGCCGTAGAGGCCGCAGGTAACGTTGGCGAGCACGAACACCATGATGGGGTTGCGGGTGTTGCCGATCGGACCGTGAGGGCCGGTCATGGGCATGGGGCCGCCCGCATGCACCATCGGGCCGCCCTGCATCCCGGGGCCTGCGCCCGGGGGAGGCCCCATGGGAGCCGCGCCTGGTGGCGGGCCCATCGGAGCGCCGGGCATCGGAGCACCCATCGGGGCTCCCGGGGGAGCGCCCATCGGAGGACCGCCCATCGGAGGACCGCCCATCGGAGGACCGCCCATCGGAGGACCGCCCATCGG
>JAICQQ010000155.1 GCA_025937785.1 Polyangiaceae bacterium | reverse complement strand
GGTTACGGCGGATCGGGCGGTTACGGCGGATCGGGCGGTTACGGCGGATCGGGCGGTTACGGCGGATCGGGCGGTTACGGCGGATATTACTGATCACGAACGGACGGGCCCGGCGAGATCGCGGGCCCGTCCTCGTCAGCGCCACTACCAGGTCACGCTGTCGACCCAGACCGACCCGGTCCAGCCTGAGCCCGTCTTGAGCTCGAGCCCCAGCTGACTCAATGGGGTAGCTGCATTCGCCGGCACGGTCACGCTGATCTCGTTCCACGAGCCCGTGGAGAGCGAACCGATCGAGCGCCAGGTTCCGGTCCACGCCCAACCGCCCGCGCTGCCTTGCAGCAGGTACGGTTGCACCGACGTCAGCTTGCTGCCGCTTGGCACCCAGATGCGAACGGTGACCACCTTGCCCGCGGGCGTGCTGGGCGTCGGGACGTACACGAGCTGCGTACCCGCGGTTCCGTTGAACTGGACGCGCAGCGAGCTCGCGCCGGTGTAAGCGCGCGTGGTGGAGCGGCTCAATGCGGAGATCGAGTCGCCGCCGCGCACCCAGCCCTCGGTTCCCTGCTCGAAGTCGTAGCCACCAGCGCTTCCGCCGCCCCCTCCGGTAGTGCTGCCCCCGGTCGTGCCGCTCGTGCTGGTGGTGGTTCCGCCGGAAGCGCCGCCCGGATCGATGGCAAGGCCGCCAGCGTTCAGGAACTTGCCCACCCGGCTCTTCATGAAGAGCTGTCCGTCCGAGTAGGTGTCGTTGGCGTAGCTGCTCACTCCGGCAGCGCCGGCGCCGAAGAGCAACGCGATCACGCCAGCATCGGCAAAGCGCTGCAGATGCTTGGTGTCCCCCGCGAAGAAGTACTCCGCGCGGTTGTCCTTGTAGCCCTCGCCCGGGCCGCCGTTGTTCCAGACGTTCTTGCTGGCCGAGTTGCCCAGCGGGATTTGCCACAGGACCCAGCGCTTGTCCGACTTGGCGTTCCACAGCCGCAGCCATTCGGCGTAGCGGTTGAAGCTCTTCGAACTGACGGACGCCGAGTCGCTCGTGTCCCACCAACGGTCCTGTCCGCGTTCGACGCGATAGTAGTCCGAGTCACGATCGAGCGGATCTCCGACGAGCAAGTCGTAGGTGGTACCGGTAACGTTGCTTGCCAATCCGGCGGGCGCCAAGAAGCCGTACACTTTGTCGACCTCGGGCTGCAGCGGATCGGTCACGCTCGAGTAGGCGATGTCCTTGCCCGATGCCCAGCCCGAGACGTGGATGCCCAAGACAGCGTTGTTGGCACCGACGGCCTTCTTGAGCGCCAAGAAGGCGAGGCCCCAACCTGCAACGCTGTTGGGTAGGCCCTTGAGCTCCGCTAAACCGGAGTCAGCGATCGCAGCATAGGTGTTGGGGTTGTGTTTGGCTTGCTGCTCGAGGAAGCCCAGACCGTCGGCTTCGAGTAACACGACTACCGGCTTGCCGAAGTCCTTCGCTCGCTGCATCAAGATCTTGAAGTCGCCGAAGTACGACGCCATCGTGCTCTTGTTCTGCACCTTCGCCAGCGTCGAGGACTCGCCGCCACCAGCTTCACCGAACAGTTGGTAGTACTGCACCACGGGGGTCATCCCCTGTGCGTCGGACTCTTGCATGTATCCGAGTCCCCAACCGCCGTTGTATTCGCCCCAGCCCCAGTTGTTGACCCAACCCTTAGTGAAGTAGCGGTAGCGCATGTCCCAGTCGGCTCCGCTCGACTTCATCCAGGTCTGACCATGCTCTTCGAAGAGACCAACCTGCAAACGTGCAGCAAGCCCGCTCGGAATGCTGCCGGATGCAGTGGCGCCCGCCAGTTCTTGTTCTGCCCAACCAGTCTCCATTTGCGCGGCTGGCTCGCCGCAGCCCCACGTCATCAAACAAACCGCGGCTAATGCCGCATAACGGGATCCATACATGCCTGTGCTTACCTTTTTGGGTGAAGGTGAGTGTGCGACCGACGCGACCATCGCGGCCCCGTCGCTTCGCGGCAGGCAACTTCGCACAGCGCGCTCGTGTGTCCAGGCGATTCTTTGTCATGAATCGCTCACAATAGTCTCAGCGTAAGATTTCGAGCGATCCTCGGAAGAATTGGCGAGATACGCCGGCTCACATGGTGTGTGCGCTTCGGCGGTTCCGAAGCGTCTATTCGGAGCTGGCGAGGGTCAAATCACCATGTGAGTCCTGGTGTTACGCTGGGTTTGCGCTGATCGAGGGTCGCAGGAAGCAAATCAGCATCGATCGCCCAGGGTCGCGGGTGCGGATCCTAGAAACTCACGAAGCGATAACATAGTAGCGACCGAGAGCGCGTGGTTCAGTGTACCGGAACGCGCGCACCGATCCCTGTCCGAATGTCGGGCAGCACGACTTCTTTGCCGTAGTCATCAAGAGCTCGTGCGCGTGGTCCTCCGCTGGGTCCCCCCCCCGCCACGCGCTGTAGAGCTTGAGCGCCCTGTCGCTAGCCCCCGGCGTTGTCGTAGAACATCTGGCTGCTCCGTTCGGCTTCGTGACCTGGTCGCTGGTGCCGTGCATGATGAGCACGGGCAGCGTGAGCAACGGGAACTCTTACTTCAAGCGTTCGTCGTCGATCGCCTAGCCCATCCCCACAAGCAAACGGCCAGCGGTGAGGCTGGCCGTCTGCGCGCATCGGCTGCGCTCCGTGACACCAGTGCTACGGGCTCAGCACCGTGTCCATGTCCCAATCGACCCACATGCCTTGCCATTCGCCGACTGGTTGTTGAACGCGGCTATCTAGAATCGTCACGCCGCCGGTTTGTGCACTGGTGTTGCCGTTGAACGCTCTGTCGAACATTGCGGCGGCAATGCCGGTATCACCGGTCGAGCAGTGCCCGCCGCTGTAGATCTCGAAAGCCATGTTTTCTGGGACGCCGAGCGCCTTCCACACTGGGTACGCCGCCCATGCGGAGAGCGCTTCACTGGTTCCGCCCAGATGACACCAGCCATTCCCGTTATCGTTCGAAAAGTGCACCAAGTAGCGCGGCGCCATGGTTGCCAGCAGCAAATGCTGATCGAAGGGGAGGTGATTGACTAGGTCAGGCTGTGATCGGATCGGCTGCGCCATACTGCCGACCCATGGCGTGCAGGCACCCGAGTTTTCCAGGTTGTCGATGCCTTGAGGCTTGCCATCGGGACAATCCCACACGGACTGACCGTCACCATTTCGGAACCACTCCACCTGCCGCAAGTTGGCTGCCCCACCACCGCCGGATTCCACGATGATCGTCATCGGAATTCGACTGAAGGCACCCACCAAGAACGCTGCCTTTCCACATCCGGAACATCCCGAGACGGCCATCTTCGTAGGATCGTGACCGCTATCCGGGTTCTGTTCCAAAACCTCGATCACCCGATCCACCATCCACCCGGTGGCGACATTGGTGAGCGGGCTTTCGGAGAGGCCAAACAGATTCCTGATCTTGCCTTCGAAGCCAGAGCCAAAAGAGAGGCTCTTTCCGCCTGAGGGTAGGATCCCGCTACCCATGCTCAGAGTGATCACGTCGCCGTTGCCATTGATGGTGGCGGAGAACTCCTCGGTATTGCTCCCCTCTTTACAAGTGATCGAAATGTTCCCTCCGGAGACGGTTCCAGTCGTTTCGTCCGGTTCGAAGGGGTACGGACCGTAAATATACTTGGCTGCCATGTACTGGATTTCCCGGCGGCGGCATTCCCATTGTGCTGCGGAGGTGACGGGTGTGCCGTCGAAGAACGTGAAGGGATCGGGAAGCTTCTCGTTCCTGGGCAGACTCCCCACATCATCGGGTAAGTCGGGCAGGACGCAGTCGCCGACCGGGACGCTACCTGTGGTCGCGCTGGTGGTGGGTCCGCCAGTGACGCTGCTGCTGGCTCCGCCCGCGCCCGTCGTGAGACCACCCATAGTAAGTCCGCCGGTGGTGGGTCCACCGGTCGTCGGCCCGCCCGTGGTGGGGCCGCCCGTGGTGGGGCCGCCCGTGGTGGGTCCACCGGTCGTCGGCCCACCCGTGGTGGGTCCCGCTGCCGTGGTAGTGACCCCTGCTGTGGGGCCACCAGTCGTGGGCCCGGCCGCCGTCACGGTTCCACCCGTGGTTGCGTCGGGTGTCACCTCGTCGACGCCGCTGTTGGTGCTGCTGGAGCAAGCGTTCGTGGTCTGCAAGACCGCGAGGGCGGGCAAGGCGAGCCTGAGGAAATGTGAAGAAATAGGGGAACGGGCGGACATGGGGCCTCCAACGACGACAACGGTGCCGTTAACGCTAATCCCGTACCGAGCCGGGTCTGATCGCTCGGACCGGGGAACGGGGGCGTTTTCCATCCCCCCGATGTGGAACTTTGCGGTGTCCGTGCGAATTTGCGTTGTGGACACACGCAGGGCCCGCGCCCGCACACGTGCCCGCCGAGATTCCGGCCCTCAGTAGCTCGTCGCGACGCGGCTACGGTCCGACGTAGTCGTAGACACGCATCCAATCGTACTGTGCCGTGGTGGGCGCGGTGGTCTCGTCCACGGGGCCCGCCCAGGCAGCGGCATCCGACGCCCAAATCGTCAGCAAGATGTTTTGCGGCAGGGTCATGCGCGACATCTCCTCGGTCGCTGTGTGCCGGAGCACGCCGTCCACCACGAACCGGGCTTCACCAGGCACCCATTCGATGGCGTACTCGTGAAAGTCAGCAGCCGGGTCGAAGCCCAGCTCTACGATGCTCGGATACTGGACATGGCCGGTGATGGGATCGGCAGGCGGAATGTTGACCATGTGGTTGAACTGCGTCTGCCCAGTGCCCAAGCATTCGATATCGAGCTCGTTCCAGTCGTCGGGCGGCCAGGGTGTGAAGATCAGCACTAGGCTCGAAACGACCGCGGAGCCCCGGGCGAAGCGAACCCGCGCTTCGATCTTGCCGTAGGTCAGAGTGTCCAGTGACCGATACTCCGCCCCGAGGTAGGGTTTGTCAGAGCCTTCGGGGGCACGCGTCAGGCTCAGCGAGAGCACCCCATCGGACACGGAGATGGTCTCGGCGGAGAACTGGGCGAGGTTACCGTCCCAGCTGTGGGTCATCGGCTGCCAGCGCGAGGTATCGACCGTGTCGAATTCGTCGACCCAGCGCAGTTGGAACTCTCCCGTGGCCGAACTACCACCCGCGCCCGTCGTCTCGGGGCCGGTCATGCTCGAACCCGAACCCGAACCCGAACCCGAACTCGAACTCGAACTCGCCCCACCGACGCCGTGGGTTGCGGCCAGAGTCGTCGCACCGTCTGTCGAGCCTGAGGTGGAAGCGCCCCCGGTGGTGCCGCTGTTGCCGGAGCTCGCTGACACGGATCCGGTGCCAGAGTCTCCCGTCGCTGTCCCGGGAGCAGCGCTCGTCAGGGTGCCATCGGTGCTTGGAACCGAACCGGTCGTGCTCGCGCCGATCGAGCTCACGGTCCCCTCGGTGCCTGATGCGGTCGTGGTAGCCGCGCCATTGGCCGCCACGGCCTCGGAAGGCCCGTGGTCACCCGCACAGGCGCTGGATCCACACCAGCTGACGAGAGCCACGAGGCCCGCGCCCCGCGCGCGCGTGCGCTTCGAAACCCGGCCTGGCCTCATTTCATTGCCCCGTGTAGCGGTACACCTTGATCCAGTCGTATTCGGCGCTCGTGGGTGCGGTCGTCGCGTCCACGGGGCCTGCCCAGCCTGCGGAACCCGAGGCCCAAATCGTGAGCAAGATGTTCTGAGGCAATACCATGCGCCCCATCTCTTCCGTCGTCTCGTGCATGACCGTACCGTCTACCGAGAAGCGCGCACGCCCGGGGACCCACTCGATGGCGTAGTCGTGGAACTCTGCGCCAGGGTCGAAGCTCAGCTGGACGAGCTTGGGGTACTGCTTGTGGCCGGTGGCTGGATCCGCGGGCGGGATGTTGATCATGTGGTTGAACTGAACGCGATCCGCGTTCTGCCCCAGAAACTCGATGTCGAGTTCGTTCCAATCGTCTGGTGGCCAGGGGGTGTAGATCAGGACCAGCGAGGAGACGACCGCCGATCCCTTCGCAAAGCGGACGCGTGCCTCGACCTTGCCGTACTGCAGCGTCTCTTTGGAGCGGTACTCGACGCCGAAGTACGGCTTGGCGCTGCCCTCGGGTGCTGGCGTCAGATTCAACTTCAGGCGCCCATCGACCACCTCCGCGCCCGCCGCAGCGAACTGCGCCAAGTTCCCGTCCCAGGAATGCGTCATCAGCGACCAACGCGACAAGTCGACCGTATCGAACGGATCCTCCCAGGCTAGTTCGAAGCTTTGATCGGTGATGGCAGCAGGCTCTTCCGCTGCGGGCGGCATGGGTGAGCTGCCCCCCGAGCAAGCGGTCGCGGCCCAGAATAAGGCAGGCGCTAGGTACTTCATGCCGCGAAGTAGAGCGCGCTACGCCGGCCAAAACTGTGCATGTTGTGCGTTCGTGCCAGGATCGCGAAAACGCAAGCTCGCATTCTGGGACGTGGCCTCGTTGGGCTCCAACCGTTACAGTCATTCTCGCATGCAACCGCTCCTGCAGCCGTTTCCCTTTCCCCGAGGGTGTCGGGCCCAGGCCTGGCGCTATCAACCCCAGTACCGGCGTCCGCTGCACTTCCATGCCGAACCCGAGCTCAACTTCGTGTGGCGCGGGCGGGCACGCTTCGTCGTCGGCAATCGCAGCTTCTGGGTGGAACGCGGGGGACTGTTGATCCTGCCCCCAGGGGTCGACCACGCGCTCGTCGAGGCGAGCGCCGACTTGGAGTTCTTCGCCATCGGATTCCAGCCGGAGCTCGTGAACGCGTACGCGCGGACGACCGACACGGATTTTGGGTTCCGTGTTGCCTGCAAACAAGTCTCCGATGGGCTGACGGAGCGGCTGGCGAGCATGTGCGGCACGCTCGGCGAAGCCCCCGATCGCTTGGTCGTAGAAGGCCTGCTCCGCGAACCCCTCGAACACGCGGCCCTCGACGCTATCGACGCAGGGCCAAGCACCCCACCACCCGTGGGGGCTCGCGCCGCTTCCTTATTGCTCAACGAGGGCTCGCTGCGCCGCTACGAGATCGCCAAAGCCCTCGCGAGCAACAACGGTGACATCAGCCGCAGCTTCCTACGCGACGAGGGTATCCCCTTGCGAGAGTTCCGCAGGCGCATCCGCGTACTGCGCTTCTTGGAGGCGGCCGCCGCATATCCCAAGAACCTCACACGCGCTGCCCACGCTGCCGGCTTCGGGAGCTACTCGCAGTGTCACCGAGACTTCTCCGCGCTGCTGGGCATGGCCCCCCGCGCGTTCCTCACCAGTGGCCGCCGCCAAGCCATGGCAGACCACTTCGAACCCGCCCTCCCCAACGGGTGAGGCGCCCTCCACCTCGACGAGCTTGGCGCGGCCGCCGAAGCCGCTCAACGTTTCCCAGAGCTAGCCACACGGCTTGTAGCCACACGGCTTGTAGCCACACGGCTTGTAGCCACACGGCTTGTTAGCCATGCGACTGCCGCTTTCTCAGCGGCTGGCTTTGAGCACACCTTCGCCCTCTGCTGAGCGCGCCTTGTGGCAGGCGCCCCTGGTCATGCCTTCGCTGGCGTGTCCGCGAGACTAGGTCCTTGTCCTTTTGTCCTGTCCTTTGCTAGCTCATCGAAAGTAGCACGAGGAGCCCAGAGCCGCAATTGCTATCAGTGAGTGATCGATGATGAATTGGCTCGACGGATTTCGAGGGACCTGGGCGACGCAACGATCGCTTCTAAGGCACACGGGCGAATGTCGAATCGAGTTTCCTCCGGAGCCACGACTGGTCGGCCACCTGTGGCCAGCACAGCACCGTCGTCCCGACTCGCGGAGCTGGCCCTCCCGCCCGGGCGGTAGCCGTGCACCGGGAGGCTGGCCCGAGCGTTCTGAGCACCCATGATAGAACTACCTCATGACCAGCACTCTCCCGCTCGAGGCATTGAACGGCCGCGTGTTGCTTCACCAATTCGGTGAGCTCGTGCGGCTGGACCGCGAAAGCAAAGCGCCCCGCTGCCTGGTTCGGGTAGCTGGAGATATCGACACAGGTGTCGAGCTTTGGTATTGTGGGAACAAGTATGACTACAAAAGCCGTCGGCATTCGCGAACTGAAGGAGCAAGCTCCGAAGCTAGTGCAGCGAGCTGAGAAGGGAGAGCGCACCGTGATCACGCGTCACGGGCGCCCGGTTGCCGTCTTGGCCCCTGTCAGCGAGGCCGAGTCGATTCATGCTCAGGGCCCTCGTGCTCGCGTTTGGCAGCGGGAACGCGAGCAGTTCGAGCGGCTTCTTCCCAAGCTCGGACGTCGCTACGGGGGGCGCTTCGTTGCGCTCCTCGAGGGGAAGGTCATCGATTCGGATCCGGATGCTGCCAAGCTTTTTCAGCGCGTGGCTGGCGCATCGGGTGGCGGCGTCTTTTTCATCGGTGGCGTCGGCGTGGCAGATAGCCTCGTTGAACTGCCGGGTTTCACGTTGGAATGAAGCGAGCGTACTCCCGCGACTTTTCGCCACCCGCTCCGATGCTACCTCTGGTCGTGCGATCGCCTGGTGGGACCGAGGTGCGACACATCGAGGGCAAGATAGACACCGGAGCGGACGTTTGCGCGCTGCCCGACAGTGTCATCGCAGATCTCGACCTGCCTCCGGTTCGCAGCGTGCGCGCGGCTGGCTTCGGAGGCGTGCTCCAGGAGGCGCTGCTGTTCCACGTGGATCTCGAGGTTGCTGGCCGGCGCAGCAAACACGTGGAGGCGTTGAGCACGCGCCGTCCTTACGCGATCATCGGCCGAAACATCCTGCGGCAGTTTGCCATCAAACTCGATGGGCCCAAGAATACGTTGAGCATCACTCTGCCTGCGCGATCCAAGCATCGGCCCGGCTAGCGGGCGCAAGGGTCAAAGGGGGCGTCCGAAGCCGCGCGCCGCCGAGCAGCTCGGTCTCCCGTGCCCCGGGCTACCTGCCGAGATCCCGGCGGGCGCTGCAGCGCCGACCCGCAGCTCCGAGCATGGCAAGCACGCCGAGCCACACGAGCCCATGGCCCTCGACTGGGCGAGAGCTCAGCCCGCAGCGGGAGACTGGGTCTGAGTGGTGCGGTTGCCCGGTCGTGCGCGCGCTGGAGAAGTGTCGCTGCGCCGCAGCCTCGGTCTCGGCACGCACGACGAACAGTCGGGTCAGCGGGAAGTAACCTTCAGGCATGGCTTGGCAGCTGTCGGCAAAGACCGTCTGATGCCCCTCGATCTCGACAAGAGGCCAGTCGGTCACGGTGTGACACACCGAAAAGCTCCGAGTCTCGCTTGCCGTGCTTGCTGTCCCCTGCACGCAGTACTCGCCGAACTCCGTCACCTCGAAGGTGCCCTGGGGGTCCGTTTCCAAGGAAAGGTAGGGTAGCCCCGGCCCCGTCCAAACGGGGTGCATGGACAGCCTCCCTACTTGGTCCCAACACTGAAAACAACTCGAAGCCCCAGCGCAGAGGGCACGCTCGACCTCGCAGCAGCTGGGTGCAGCGGAGCCGTAGTGTTCCTGTACGTCTGACAGCGTAAGATCGATCTGGGGCAGGAACTCCGCGCTCGAGCCATCGAAGTACGAGAACTCGAAGGTGGACGGTTGGTAGTACACCGGCCAGCGCTCTTGAGTTTCAGCCCCCCCGTCAGCCAGGTGCGCGACGTAGCTGCGACCGAACTCGCGTGCCGCGCCTGGAGTCCAGGTGAGCTCGGCGTATGCGACGCCGCGGTGCGCATGCGCGGTCACGGCGCCGGTGGGATCACCCGCCACGGACAGCGTTGCCGTTCTTGCTAGCGGAACACCGGACAAACTCGGAACCCAATCCACGTTGGAGGTGATCTCGAGAGGCAACAACGGGGGCGAGTCGTTGGGCACGACGGAGTACGCAGCGGTCACCGCCGGGTCGTCCGCCAACGCCAGAAAGAACATAGGCTGCGTCGGGTCAGGAGGGGCGGGCACACCAGCATGCGCAACACCGGCGCCCAGCAGACTGCACAGTACGATCCCCCGAACCCAATACCGCTCCACCATCTTGCCCACCACCTTACGATGTAGCACTACCAGCTGCGGCGCGCCTGTGACCGATTTTGGTGGGTGCTTAGTCACTCGAGACAGAAAATTGAAGTTAGCCGAGGCTGGTGCTGCGGCGCAGGGATTGGTAGATTCGTGCGTGCCTGAAAGCCCAAGGCAAGAGCCTCTTGCTGGTTCAGAGTCAGTGTCCACGGAGCGCAGCTGCGACCGGTGCGGCGAAGTGTTCGATCCGAAGTTCTCCCGCGATGGTGTCCACTGCTTCGTGTGTTCGGTCCACGCGACGTGCGCGTGCGCCGACGACCCCGAGTGACGGGCCCTTGCTGGCCGGGTCGCTCGCGCGCAAGCTTGGCGCGTGACGAGCGCGCAGCACTCAGGTGCGTGGGGGCCGGCCGGCTCTGCTGGCTGCTAAAGGAGCGCCACCTATTGGAGCAGGAGCCAGATCACGGCAGTGTCCACTCCGTTCGGGCACACCGACTATGCCAGCATCGTATCCGAGATCGCGAGCTTGGAGCGCGGCGGCAAGACGGCGGTCGTTGCTAAGCTCTGGGGCGACTTCGGCGCGGCCTTTCACGCAGAGCTGGCGCGCAGACGTGATGACGGCGGGCCGAGCCTCGGTGGTGCTCGCGCTCGCCCTGACGGCGGCTAATCTGTCGACGGGCGTCCTTGGAACCGGTTGTGGCCGCACTCACGAAGGCTCCGATGCCGGCGGCAGTGGCGGCAGTGGCGGCAGCGCGGGCGGTGTCGGCAACCCGGGCAGCGCCGGCAGTGCGTCTGACTCCGCTCACCTCGACTTGGCGCGCGCACAATGTGCATACCTCGAGCGCTGCGATCCCGATGCGCTGCACCGGTTCTCGAAAAGCTCGATTACCGCGTGCAGCGACTACTTTCGCTGCCATCTCGACCGTGGCAGGGCCAGCCGGATCTTTCGCGACGGCGACACCCTGGACACCTGCATCGACTCGCTGCTGTCGAGAAGTTGCCCTGACGCAGAGCTCGAGCCGGTCGATCGCTTCTCTTACGGGACTGATACCACGGAGATTTTCCCATGGGGGCCGGCGTGTCTCGAGTCCACCCTCGAGCAACCACTCGCTCCGCCGCCCGACGCTCCGGAACAGGGACAGGCGTGCCTTGGTTATGGCGAGCGCGCCCCCTGTGCCAACGGAAGTTACTGTGAGCTCGAAGACGTTCCCCGGTTCGGTATGCTGCGTTGTGGGCTGTGCCGCGCGCGCTTGCCACTCGGTGAATCGTGCGAAGAGTCCGGGCAATGCATCGAGGGCAGCGTCTGCGCGCTGAGCGAATGCCAGCCGCAACGACTCCCGGGTGACCCTTGCAGCAGTTCGGAACAGTGTCGCTTCCGCAACTGCGAAGCTGGGATCTGCGGGCGTTCGGAGTACGCGCCGACCCCTTACGCCGACGCCCTCGGTCAGGCCTGCGAGGGCGCGAGCGACTGCGGCAATCAGGCGGCCCTGGCCTGTGTGGATCAGCGCTGTCGGGCGCTGAGCGATCTGGGCGAGTCGTGCGCCGCGGTCCCGTGCCGCAGGGGCCTTACGTGTGTGAACGACGAGTGCATCGACCTGGGCTGCAGCGTAGACCCCGGCGAGCCCTGTCAGGACTTCTGCACATTGACCCTCTGCGTCGACGGCACCTGCCAGTCGCTCCCGGATCGGGAAGGGCAACCCTGCACCATCGTCTGCGACACGGGTTTGACCTGCTTGGAGGGGCGCTGCGAGAAGGCGCAGCCCCGGACCAACGGCGCAGGCTGCGACTACGACCGCGATTGCGACACCGGTTTCTGCAACCGCAATCTGAGCGAGTACTGTTCGCGAGGCTCGTGCACCATTCCCAGCTGCGACCGCTGTGGCACCTGCGCCGACCTCCCCGAGCCGAGCGACTGCGAATAGCAGCCTGCGTTCCGCGGCCGGAGTAGTCGCCGCGGCCCCGAGTACCTGTCGCCGGAAGCCCGATACGAGCGCCGTGCGGGCTTCACTCGCTTAACGTTGGCGGATTTGCTTCAATGCGGTCTGCCCCAGTGCAGCGGGAGCGACAGGAAGGTGGAGGCAGGAGATGGGCGACAAGGACAGTGCACGAACGCGCGAACTGGTGTTTGCCGACGGCAGCTCGAACAAGTTCTGGAACATCGAGCTCGATGGCGACGCGCACACGGTGAGCTTCGGGCGCGTGGGGACGGCTGGACAGAGCAAGACCAAGGCCTTCGGGAGCAGCGAGGAGGCGAAGCAGTCCTTCGACAAGCTCGTCGCGGAGAAGCTGAAGAAGGGCTACGTCGACAGCAACGGTGCCAAGCAGGCGAGCGCCGCTGCGGCTGCAGCCAGCCCCACGAAAGCTGCCAAGACCGCTGGCAAGACCAACACCAAGCCTACTGAGCAGCGACCAGAGCCGAAGGCGTCCGTAACAACAGCCCGCCCCGAAGCGACGGCCCCTGTGGTCCCAGCCGCCAACGCTACCGACCTCACCCTGCAGCGAGAGTTCGAGCTCGAGCCCATCGATTGGTTTCGAGCCACGTTCGATCTTCCGGCGCCATTGGCTTTGCCGGACCCGGCGCCCTTCGACTTGGACGCCTGCGTCGCCCGACTCGGCAAGCTGAGAACGAGCAGCTACGGCTGGGCGACGCGCTGGGACGACCTGGAGTGGCCCGAGAACATGACGCGAGAAGAAGCGCACTTCTGGCTCGAAGCCACCACGTTTCGCCGCGGCAAGGACGTCAAGATGAAGGACGTCGCAGCTCGCTTGGCCAAGAAAAAGTTCGACGGAAAGCTCGGGATCGACCAGATCACGAAGGCGCTGTTCGACGAGCACAGCACACGAACCGAACACACCGTGCTGGCGCTGCGCTGCTTGCTGTCGTCGGACGAGTTGTACCAGCTGTTGACCTCCCAGAAGAACGGGGGTCATCAGGGCCACTCGAGCCTCGAGCGCATGCTGGCCGGCGCGCATCGCTTCGTGTTCCCGTACCTCGGCAGCGAGGAACGCGAGAGCTGGCGCGCCAAAGTCAAGCAGGCGTTCGCGCGCCAGCACGTGCCGGCGACATTCTACGATCCTTACCCGCCGGAACACTACCTGGCGGCGGCCCTGGGTTTGCACGACGAAATACTCGAGTTGGTGATCTCCTGGGAAGACGCTCGCTATCGTGACGAGTGGCACGACCACTATCACCGCCCCCAGGACCTCGTGTTCGGATTGGGATCGGCGGAGCTGGTGCTCGAACAATGGCGACGCTTGAGGTTGCCCATGCGATCTGCGGAGCACGTGCGCGGCTTCGTGGCGTGTACCCGAGCTCGGGGACTCGATGTCGTGGCCGACGCGCTGCTGTTGGAGGCCAATAAAGACGTCTGCGAGGAGCTGGTCGGGGCGCTGGCGCTCGTGAATGCACCAGAAGCGGCGCTCCCCATGTTGCGCCTGAAGCTGGAGGCGAAGGCCCCGGCGGGCGCGCGCGCGTGGTTGGACGAGCACGTCGGCAACGCCATTAGTGGTTTGGTGGAATCCGCGACCCAGCGCGGCAAGGTCGGCGATGCGCTGATCGAACAACTCAGGAGCTTCAAGCGCCAGGGCTACCTCGAAAGTCTCGAGCAGGCAGTCAAGTCGAGCACGTCCGAGGGGGCGGCTCGCGTGCGAGCGGAGGTGATCGATCACGAAGAGAAGGTGTACCTGCCGCACGATGAGCAAAGTCTGCCGCCAGATCTCCGGCGCGCGTTCGACGCGCCCGAGGGTCAGAAACCCAAGAAGCTGCTGGCCTGGGTCCGCCTGGAGCTCCTGCCACCGCTGGTGGTGGGCGAGCGGCGGCTGAACGACGACCAGATCGCTCGAGTCGTGCAAGCCTTGGTGGCTACCCCCATCGACTCGCGACCCCCGCTCTTGGATCAGGTCCGACAGCTCGCCACGCCCAAGAGCCGCGATGCCTTCGCCTGGGCGCTGTTCAGCGAGTGGACCGCCAACGGCAGTCCTGCGAAGGAGAAATGGGCGATGGGCGCGGTCGGCCACCTGGGTGACGACGAGTGCACGCTCGAGCTCACGAGCTTGGTGCGGGCCTGGCCCGGCGAGAGCCAACACCAGCGAGCGGTGTTCGGGCTCGAGTGCCTGCGCGCCATCGGCAGCAACACGGCGCTGATGCAGCTCTCTGGGATCGCACAGAAGCTGAAGTTCAAGGCGCTCAAGGCGCGCGCTCGAGACTACGTGACAGCCATCGCAGCCGAGCGCGGGATGACGCGGGAAGAGCTGGAGGATCGGGTGATCCCCGACTGCGGCATCGGTGAGGACGGTCGCCGAATCTTCTCTTTCGGCGCGCGCTCGTTCGAGTTCGTGCTGGGCGGAGACTTGAAGCCAGCGGTGAAGGACGAAGCCGGCAAGGTGCGCCCCAACCTGCCGGCGCCGGGCGCCAAAGACGACGCCGAGCTGGCGAACGCCGCCCTCGACGAGTGGAAGCTGATGAAGAAGCAGATCAAGGACATCGCCAGCGTGCAAGCGGCACGGCTGGAACAGGCGATGGTGACGGGACGCCGTTGGACGCTGGCCGACTTCGAGACGCTGTTCGTGCGTCACCCCCTGATGTGCCACCTGGTGCAAAAGCTGATCTGGGGTGGCTTCGATGCTGCAGGCGAACGTCGCTTCACGTTTCGGGTGACCGACGAGCGCGACTACGCGGATGCCGCGGACGAGGCCTGCGACGTGCGGTCGGCGGCGGTCGTCGGCATCGTGCACCCCCTCGAGCTCAGCGACGAGGAGCGAGCTCGCTGGGGCGAGGTGATGGGTGACTACGAGATCGTGGCGCCGTTCCCGCAGCTGGGCCGGGAAGTGCATGGGCTGGAAGGCAGCGAGCCGCGTCAAGAGAACCTCGACCGATTCAAGGGCCTGCGTCTGTCCGCGCCGACCTTGGTGTTCACGCTGGAGAAGTTGGGCTGGGCACGGGGTGAGGCCATGGACGGAGGTTGCTTCGACGAGCACTCCAAGCAGTTCCCCGTGGCGCAGGTGACCGCCGTGATCAACTACGAGGGTACCGTGGGGATGGGCTACATCGATCCCGACGAGCTGGTGACCTTAGGATCGGCGTGTTTCTGCCAGGGAATGCGCGCCCCGTCCGGTTACGGCTGGGACCAGAAGCACCTGATGAAACTCGCTGACGTCCCGCCGATCGTGCTGAGCGAAGTGCTCGCCGATCTGATGCTGCTCCAGAGCAAAGCAAAATGAGGCCGGGCCGCGCGCGCCGTTTGCCTGTCGCCCGAGAGTGAACAAACGGGCTATCGTTCTTTTGCCATGGCAGCCAAGAAGAAAGTCGTTCCGCGTGACGCAGCCCAGGCGCTGCCCGAACTGCAGCGACCGGCGGCGGAGCTGTTGTTCCGGGACCAGCTGGCCCTGCTGGCCGAACATCAGCTCGGCGATCCACGCCCGCCCGGGTGGCAGCTGTCACCGCGCGCGGTGCTCAAGTTCGTGTTGGGCGACGAAGAGCTCGGGATCGAACCCAAGTTCGTGGGGCGGCGCGCCTTCCTCGAGCGCTGCGTGGTGTCGCTCGCCACGAATCGTGGCCTGATGCTGATCGGTGAACCCGGCACGGCCAAGAGCTACTTGAGCGAGCTTTTGGCAGCGGCCATCAGCGGTGACTCGACCTTGACCATCCAGGGCAGCGCGGGAACCACCGAGGACACGATTCGCTACTCCTGGAACTACGCGATGCTGGTGGCGGAAGGACCAAGCTTGCGTTCACTGGTCCCCGGTCCCGTTTACCTGGGCATGACTTCGGGCAAGTTGGTGCGCTTCGAGGAGATCACGCGCTGCCCGTTGGAGCTGCAAGACGTACTCTTGCCCGTGCTCAGCGATCGGGTGATGGCCATCCCCGAGCTCGAAGGGGAGGCACGCATGCTGTACGCCAAAGCGGGCTTCAACGTGATCGCCACGGCGAACACCCGCGATCGAGGCGTCAACGAAATGAGCGCGGCGCTCAAGCGCCGGTTCAATTTCGAAACGGTCGCGCCCATCGCCGACATCGAACGCGAGCTCTCGCTGGTGCAGCGCGAAACGGGCCGGCAGCTGGACCGCGCTGGAGTGCCCGTCAGCTTGTCGCCCGAGCTCACCGAGCTCTTGGTCACCACGTTTCGCGAGCTCCGCCTGGGGCAGACCGGCGACGGCAAGGGCATCGAAACGCCGTCCACGGTGCTCAGCACCGCCGAAGCCGTGAGTACGGGCTGCGCGGCAGCGCTGCACGCCTACTATTACGCGGACGGCAATCCGGCCCCGGTGCACTTGGTGCGCCACCTGGTGGGCACGGTGCTGAAGGACAACCCGGACGACCTGAAGAAGGTGCGGCACTACTTCGACCACGTGGTGAAGAAGCGGCGCGGCGGGCTCTGGCAAGACTACTACGCTGCACGTGACGAGCTGTGTTGACGGCTGCACGGCCCGCCCCGGCCCGGAGTGATGCGGGCACCCACCCGTCGTACGACGAGCTGCTCCGGCGTCTGTGCGACGCAGAAGCCGACGTGGTGTTCTTTCCCGTGCGGCACCACAGTCCGGCCGCCGCGGGGTTGGTGGGCGCTTGGATCGAGCGCCGGCGTCCCCGGGCCGTGCTCATCGAGGGCCCCTCCGACTTCAACCCGCACTTGAACGAGCTCGGGCTTCAACATGAGCTGCCCATCGCGATCTACAGTTACGTGCGGCGACCCGGCGGGACCTCCGGTGCGTACTATCCGTTCTGCGAGTACTCGCCGGAGCACCACGCGCTCACGGCCGCGTTTCGTGTCGAGGCGCAGGTAGCGTTCATCGACATGCCCTGGCGTTTGCTGGCCGGTGACGAGGCGGCGACTCACCGCTACGGTGATGGGGAGCTCCGGAGCAGCCGCTTCACCGCCGAGCTGTGCCAACGGCTCCAAGTAGAAGACTTCGACGACCTGTGGGACAGGCTGATCGAGTCGGACTTCGAGCTCGACGAACGGACCTACCTCGAGCGTTGCCACGCCCTGTGCTTGAACAGCCGCCTCGCAGCGTACCCGGTGGCTGACCGCGATCGCCGTCGTGAGGCTTTCATGGAGCAAACGATGAAGTCAGTGCTGGCCGAGGTCGGCGCGCGGCCAGGTCCGGTACTGGTCGTGACCGGTGGCTTTCACTCGAGTGCCCTGTGCTGGCGCTGGGAGCGTGCCGCGCATGCCGGCTGGTCCGAGTGGGAGGAACTCGGCGCGAGCGACGCCTTGCCCCCCACCCAGCCCCCAAACCACGAGCCCTCCGGAGGCGAGCCGTCGTCCGAAGCGGACGGAGGCGGGGGGACTCACGAGGCGGGGATCGCGCTTACTGCCTACTCCTACGCGCGGCTCGATGCCCTCACCGGCTACGACGCGGGCATGCCGAGCCCAGGCTTCTACGAAGAGGCGCACCGGCAGCGTGCTCGGGGTCGCACGTTCGACCACCAGCCGTTGCTGCGCAAGCTGGTCCAGCAGCTCAGAAAACGGCGCCAGGTGCTCAGCACCGCCGACCTCATCGCGGTAGAAACGTCGGCTCGAGCGTTGGCTCGCCTGCGCGGGCGCCGGCACGTGTGGCGCCGGGACCTGCTCGACGCGGTGACCTCTTGTCTGATCAAGGACGAGCTCAGCTACGCCTGCGGTTCGCCCTTCATCGACGCCGTGCACGAGGTGCTCCGAGGCGAACGGCGCGGGCGGCTCGCCGCCGGTACGCGCACGCCCCCGCTCGTGGCCGACATCCAGCGTCTGCTCGCCGAGTTCGAGCTCGAGGCCGGCCAAGGCGCGCGAGCGCTGGAGCTCGATCTGCTCGAAGCTCGCGATCTGACGCGCAGCCGCGTTTTGCATCGCCTGCTCGTGCTGGGGATCCGCGGCTACGAGCGCACCGGCGGCACCGACTTTCTCGGTCGCGAGGATCTGTCCCGCCTCTGGGAGCGCTGGCGGCTCGCCTGGAGTCCCGATTTCGAAGCGTCCTCGATCGAGGCGGCGCGTTATGGCTCCACGCTGCTCGACGCGGCACGCGAGCGCCTTTTGGAGGCGAGCCAGGGTGCCCCGCGCACGGCCGCTCAGGCAGCCGAGCTCCTCGTGCAAGCCGCCAGGGCCGGCCTTACCGGTGCCATGGGCAAGCTCTTCTCCGAGCTCGCGGCCGCCATCAGCAGCGAAACCAAATTCCCCGAGGTCGCTGCCACGCTCGAACACCTGTTGTTTTTGTACTGCCATGACGAGGCGCTGGGCACGGCGGGGCAGCCTGAAATCGCCGGACTGCTGGTCACGGCCTTTCAGCGCTCCCTGTGGCTGCTCGAGCTCCTCACCGGTGGCGACCCCAGCGGCAACTCGGTGCGCGGCGTGCGGGCGCTGTGGGAGTGCCTGCGGCGGGCGGCGCTGCCCGAGCTCGAGCGTGAGGAACTCGTGCTCGTCCTCGGGCGTGTGCGCCGCGATCCCGACAAGGCCGCGGACGTGCGCGGCGCTGCGCTGGGCGTGCTGGTCAGCGCGGGCGAGTTGCCCGCCTCCGAGGCGCTCGCAGCCATGCGCGGGTTCGCCGATCCCTCGGAGCTGGGCGACTTTTTGACGGGGGTGTTTTCGGTGACGCGCGAGCTGGCCCAGCGCGACCCGGAGATCATCGTCGCGCTCGACGGCCTGCTGCTCGAGCTCAGCGCCGAAGACTTCGTGAGCGCGCTGCCCTCGTTGCGGTTGGCGTTCACCTTCTTCACCCCGCGTGAGAAGCACCACCTGCTCAGCACGCTGTGGGGCTCGCTCGGGATGACGCAGCGGGACCCTGTTCGAGCACTCGCCGTCAGTCCCGAGGTCGCGGCACGCGCCCTGGTCTTCGAAGAGCGCGTGTTCGAGACCCTGCAACGTTACGGACTCGAGGGCGATGACTGAAGCTCAGCGGCGAGCACGCTGGCGCCTGGTGATGGGCGCGGGCAGCGAGCAGCTGTGCGGCGGTCTTTCAGCCCAGGACGCTTTGCTCGAGACCGCACTCGGCTACTTGTACGATCGCGAGTACGGCCCAGGGCGCAACGTTCGGCCGCAAGCCAAGCAGGGAGGCCTGGGCGAGTCGCAGCTCACGGTCGTCGACTGGATCAATCAGATCCACGAACTGTTTCCGAAGCGCACCATCGAGCGTATCGAACGGGACGCTCTCGAGCGCTACCAGCTCGACGAAATGGTCACGAGCCCCGAGGTGCTGGCGCGCGCCGAGC
>JAICQQ010000143.1 GCA_025937785.1 Polyangiaceae bacterium | reverse complement strand
GTCAATCGACCCACAACGCCGCGACACTTCAGCCTTATCCGGCGGAAAGTAAAGGCGTTTTGGAATTCTGCAGGTGAGGCAGACTTGACCATCAGGGCCATAGACTAAGCAAGCTGCGTGCCGCTTTCAGACTCGCTGGAAAGCCCGTAGGCCGGGAGTTTGGAGCAACTACGTTGCCTACTGAAGCGACAACTCAGTTGTCATCCAGCGAGCCCTCGCCCTCGGTTGCCGGCCTCCAAAACGACCTCAGGGCGTCGAGCTGGCGGCGACCCACGCCCGGAACGGCAAGGATCTCCTGGTCGGACGCCTGCCGGATCTTCTCGACCGAGCCGAGCGCGTTCAGCAGCGCCACCCGCGTCTTCGGCCCCACTCCGGGCACGGCGTCGAGCTCCGAAGCCATGCGGCGCCGACGCCCCACGCGCTGACGACCATGATTGGCGAAACGGTGGGCTTCGTCGCGCGCATGGGCGAGCAAGAACAACTCGGGCGAGTTGGGCTTGAGCGGGATCGGATTCTTTTGGCCCGGCAGGTAGATGCGGTCCACGAGCTTCTCGGCGAGCGGCTTCTCGCGCTCCTTGGCCAGACCCACGACCGTCAGATCGTGGAGGCCGAGATCTTGAGCCGCCGCGAGTGCCACGCTGAGCTGGCCCGGGCCGCCGTCGACCACGAACAGATCGGGCAGTTGCCAGCTGTCGTCGTCCGGAGTTTCGGCGCCACGCTTGAAGCGCCGAGACAGCACTTCGTACATCGCTGCGTAGTCGTCACCGTCAAGGGCCGTCCTGACCTTGTAGAGCTTGTACCGCTTCTTGTCGGGAGCACCGTCCTTGAACGCCACCACCGAGCCCACGGTGTCTTTGCCACCGAGGTGCGAGATGTCGCAGCACTCTACGCGACGCGGCAAGGTCGGCAGGCGCAGGCGTTCTTGGATGCGAAGCAAGCGCTGATCCATGTCTTCTTCAGCGCGTTGCTTCTCTTGGAACGCGTGGCGAGCGTTCTCCGTCGCCAGATCTAGGAGTTGCTTGCGGGCGCCGCGCGCCGGAGCGAACAGCTGACAACGCCCCGCTCGGGCCCGTCCTTGGGCGGCGAGCTGACGCCGTTCGGTGAGCCACTCTTCCACGCCTTGTGCGCCTTCGGGCAGGACCGGCACCAGCACCTCGTCGGGAATGTACGCTTCACCCGCACCACCTTCCCCGTAATGCTCGCGCAGGAACGCCGCTACCAGTTCGTCGTCGGGAACTTCGACCCGCTTGTTCGAGAAGCTCATCACGTCGACCACGCGCCCGGCGCGCACGATCATCACGCTGAGCTCGGCAAGATCTGCTTGGCGGAACAGCCCCAAGACGTCCTGGTTCTTGTCCGTGAGTGACACCACGCGCTGCTTTTGCCGAATCGACTCGACCGCGAGCAATTGGTCCCGATAGATCCCCGCGACCTCGTACTCGAGGCCCGAGCTGGCAGAGGCCATGCGTTCGCGGAGCTCGCGCGTCAGCTCGTCGTGGCGACCGTCCAAGAACAACCCCACCGCCCGCACCTGGGTGGCGTACAAGTCGCGATCGACCTCGTACACACACGGGGCGGGGCAGCGCTTGATCTGATACTGCAAACAGGGCCGGCGCCGCTGCACGAGTTCCCGATCGGAGCAGGTCCGGAGCTGGAAATGCTTCTCGACCAGCTGCAGCGTGCGGCGCGCTGCCGTCGCCGAGTGGTACGGACCAAAGTAGGCAGCGCCATCCCCGCTCGGGCGGCGCACCAAGCTCAGCCGCGGCCAAGCATGCTCCGTGTTGAGCTTCAAGCTCAGGTACTCTTTGTCGTCCCTGAGTTTGACGTTGTAGCGAGGTTGGTGCTCCTTGATCAGGCTGTTCTCGAGGATGGCCGCTTCTTTCTCGGTGCGCGTCACCAGCGTCTCGAGATCGACGACGTTCTTCCGCAGCAGCGGGATGAACGCCCGCGTATCGCTCGAGCCGTCCTGGAAGTAGCTGCGGACACGCGCGCGCAGGCTCTTCGCCTTGCCCACGTAGATCACGCGCTGCTGGCCGTCGCGAAACAGGTAGCAGCCCGGTGAGGCGGGCAGACTCCTCAGTTTTTTCTCGAATTCTACCGGGTTCATGGGCCGAACAGCTGCTAACGAGGCTGCGCCGTTACTGTAGCAGACCGGGCCGATGGGCGGCCACGCGCGGAACCGGACTTGCACGCTCCGGTCAGTCGTCTAAAAGCCAGAACGGCATGACACGAGCCAGCCTTCCCCGGAACGCCCGCACCGTCAGCGCGATCGCGATCGCCGTCCTGGCCGGCGCCGGCATCGGGGTGCTGCTCGTACCGCGCGCGCCGACGCCCGACGACCGGTCCGAGCGCCCTCCGGAAGTCACGCTGCTGGGAGCTGCGCTGCCGCTCGACCCTTCCGCCAAAGATCGGGCCCTCGAACGCGTGCGTCAGTTCGTGCGGGCTCCGTTCACGCTGAAGCTGCCCGATCAGCACGTGAAGAGTTACCCGCTGAGCCAACTCGGAGCCAAGATCGATCTGGTGCGCCTGAGCGGGCTCGTGCGCGACGCCCAAGACAAAACGAGCCCGCTCCGGCGCGTGTGGAAAGCGAGTCCTGCCCGCGGGGCGCTGGCGCTGCCGAACCCGGTGGAGCTCGACGCCGATCAGGCGCTGTTCGAGCTGCTGAAGCTGAAAGATTCCCTCGATCGGCAGCCGGTCGACGCCCGGCTGAACCTCGAGAAGCGCGCGTTGATCCCCGAGGTCGTGGGGCGCAAGCTGGACGTGGACGCGACCTTCGCGCGGATGCAGGCGGCCGTGCGCCACGGCGAGCGGAGCGCCGAGGTCGTGTTCGAGCTCAAACGCCCGCGCCGCCAGGCCGCCGACCTTCGCGGCGTTACCTTCGACAAGGTGCTCGGCTACTTCGAGACGCCCTACAGCCGCGCAGAAAACGCGCTCGCCCGCACCTATAACCTGCGTCAGGCCGCCTCCAAGCTCGATGGGTACGTGCTGATGCCGGGCGAAATCTTCGACTTCAACGAAGTGGTAGGACCACGGGACGAAGCCAACGGCTACAAGGTGGCCTCTGTCATCGCCGAAGGCGAACTGGTGGACGGTATTGGCGGAGGCACCTGCCAAATCTCCGGGACGTTGCACGGCGCCGCCTTCTTTGCCGGCCTCGAGATCGTGGAGCGTTACCCGCACACGCGGCCGAGCTCGTACATCAAGATGGGGCTCGACGCGACGGTGGTGTACCCAACCATCAACTTCAGGCTCAAGAATTCTTACGAGTTTCCCGTCGTGCTGCACCAGACGGTGAAAAACGGGGTGGTGCGCGCCGAGATCCTCGGCCCCCGCCGCTCGCGCACGGTCACGCTGATCCGGAGCATCGATGGGGTGATTCCTTATCAAGAACTGGAGCGCCCAGACAAAACGGTGCCGGACGGCATGCGGCTTTTGGCGCAGCGCGGGATCCCCGGCTTCAAGCTGCATCGCTACCGCATCGTGCGCGAAGGACCTCACGCCGTGCGCGAGCGCTGGAACGACGTGTACCCGCCGACAGCACAGATCGTGCGCGTCGGGACCGGCGCCATCTCGCGAGCAGACTTCACGGGCCACTCCGTCAGCGTTCCGGAGTACGTTGCCGACGAGGTGTTGATCGTCACCAACGCCGCCGACGTTGCCGAGCTCTCCGAACGCCGCGAACCGGGGCGCACGGGCGAGTATGGGTGGACCGAAAAGGCAGGAATGCCGACGTGGTCGGAGTAGTCGATCGGCTCGCGTTTCGAGCAGCTCACCACGTACCCTTCCCCACGTCTGAAAGTTCTCGAAAGATCAGGCCGGCCCACGACTGTTTTTTTTCCCCGCGGGCCGCAAATCGGTGGATTCCGGCCCGAGTTCCACGCCCCCACGAATGTGCATCTACCTGTTTTAATTGATATTATTAGGGGTCCCATGGTTCAGCTGAACGGCGGGCTTGACTATCGCTCAAAGCTGAGCAACAACGCCTCGCTAACGGAGGGCTCCTACTCAAAAGGGATTGACGCCTATTAGCCGTTGGCTAGGATTCGACCCACGGGTCGGCCAGCCGACCTTCGAGGAACATGGAAACTGCACAACCCACTGTCATCGAGAACAACCGGTCAGACAACGGCACCGCGCCTCGCGCAGTTGACTGGGAGAACCCGCGTGTGTCGGCGATCCTCTCAGCTGCCGCAAAGTGCTTTGCTCGGAAAGGTTTCAGCGCCACGACGCTCGCTGAGATCGGAAAGGAGCTTGGGCTCAGGAAGAGTATCGTCCACTACTACTTTGCGAGTAAGGCGGCACTGATCCACGAAGTCCAAAGTTTCACGTACCACAAGTACTTGGGGCGCGTGAAAGAGGCTCTCGCCAGCGACACCTCGGCCGACCGCATTGGCTCGGCTCTGCACTCGCTGTGGGACGCCATCCAGAACAACAAGACGGGCACTGGCCTGAACATCGAGGTGTGGAGCGCCGCACGACGTGACCCGGAGCTCAAGCGACGTGCTTCGGCGCTGCACAGCGACGCGCACAAGCTCGTTCATGAGCACATCGTGCAGGGACTGGGAATCACGAACGGCGATACTCAGCGCGGCGAAGCTTTGTCGACGCTGATCCTCGCCGTGCTCAATGGCTTGTCGGTCACTGAGTACCTCGAGGGCGACGAGGCCAAGTCGAAGCACGCGTACGAAATGTTCGTGTCGCTGCTCAACCAAAACCGCAACGCGAGCTGAGCTCGTCCGCGAGCGCGAAGGGCCGCGAGATCCGCAGACGTCTCGCGGCCGAGGGATGAGAAAGGCGCTCCCGACGCGGGGAACGCCAGGGGGGTCATGAGCTTCGGACTAGGGGGAGCCGGTACGAAGCTCACGAAGCCTCCGGGGGTTGGCTGCCTATCAGGGCCGCCGCGCAGGTCGATTCGCGCCGTAAGGTCTTGAAAACACCAGCTATGGCGGGCATCTTGCAGAACCGATGAAGCGAGCGGCCTGCCTGCCCAACGTGCTTGTGAATGGCGGCGCGCGCCTGTTCGGAGTCGCACTCGCGATGGCGTTCGCGAGCGCTTCGCTCGCCGCCCAGGCGCGTGTGACGCCCGCTCCGCGCGCGACGGCCGTCGACGGCTGGGTCGATGCACGGCGGCCGCTCACCGAGACCACTTGGGTCACGCACTACCTGCTCGAGAATCGCCACGTCGCGCTCGATGCGAGCCTGGCGACCAATGCGCTCGAGCCGTACCGGCGGCCCTGGGTGGCGGGCTTACCGGACTGGGGCTGGTTCGAGCGCGGAAAGTATGCTGCCTGGTTGCAGCGCCCGTCCCGGGGTTTGGTCTGGAGCGATAGCGCCTGCACACCCGACGCTTGGTGGACGCTGGAGGCCGACCAGGTTTCCTCCGAGCTCGATCCGGCCTCGAGCTTCGTCAACGACGGCAGCTTCGCGCTGCCCCTGGAGTGGAGTCTGACCAAGCCGGAGCCGGTACGCCTCTCCCACGCTTGGCTCAGCGTCACCGTAGCACCGGAGCCCGACGCGCTCGCCGTCATTCCGACACGCGCTTGCCCTGCCTACAAAAAACCTCGGAGCGTCTCGATGCTGCGCCCTGACGGCGATCATGATCGCTTCCCGCTGCTCGAGTGCGACGGGTCCGTCTCCGCCGACACGCTCGATCGTCTGAGCGCAATCATGCGTCCGCCGGGCGTCCCGCGACCGGTGCTTCCGCTGCCCGTCGAGCCCGAGGCTACAGAACGGGGGGAGTGGATCGATGGCGTGAAGTTGGCGCACCCCCGCCTGGCCTGGGCGCTCGAGCGGATCGCACAGGCGTTTCCCTACAAAGCGATCGTGGTGATGAGCGGCTACCGCAGGGAATCGCACGGGTACCACCCGCGCGGTCGCGCCATCGACGTCTCCGTTCATGGCGTCGACAATGCGCAGTTGTTCGATTTCTGCCGAACCCTCAATGACGTCGGCTGCGGGTACTACCCCAACAACAAGTTCGTGCACGTCGACGTGCGCGAGTACGGCAGCAAACATCCCCAGTGGATCGACGTCGCCGAACCCGGACAGCCCTCGGTGTACGTAGACGAATGGCCTGGGATCACGCCCGTGATGGGTGCGTCAGGCGTACGCCATTGAGCTGAAATGTCGTTCGACGCGATCTTGGGCCAACCCACCGCCGTTGCCACCCTGCGGCGCGCCATCGAGCGCGGACAAGCGCACCACGCCTACCGCTTCGAGGGACCCGAGGGGGTGGGAAAAGCGGCCTGCGCGCTCGCCTTCGCCCAGGCACTCGTCTGCCACGACCCCGTGAACAAGGGCTGCGGGCGTTGTCGCGGCTGTGAGCTCACCCGCACGATTTCGGAAGAAGCCCCGCACGTACCGCTGCACCCGGACGTGGTCTTCGTGGGCCGCGGTATCTACCCGCCCAACTTGATCGGGCGCACGACGCCCGAAGCCACCGGGATCAGCGTGCAGCAGATCCGGCGTTTGATTCTGGCGCGCTCGGGTTTTTCTCCGCACGAGGGCCGTGCGCTGTGTTTCATCATCCACGACGCTCACGAGCTCACGATATCCGCCGCGAACGCGCTCTTGAAAACCCTGGAAGAGCCACCGCCGAAGACTCATTTCGTGCTGCTCACGAGCCAGCCCGGACAGCTCATCGACACCATCCGTTCGCGAACGCTGGCCGTGCGCTTCGCGCCGCTCGCCGACGCGCTCGTTCAGCAGATCGCCGGCGTGCCCGCCGAGATCGCTCGCCTCGCCCAAGGCAGTGTCTCCGCCGCGCTCGAGCTCGCGGACGCAGAGACTCACCAGCGGCGGCAAGCGTTCGTCGACCGGGCTCTGGAAGCCATCGACGCGCCCGATCTGGCGACGGCGATCGGCTTCGCCAATCAGAAAGCCGAGGGGCGCGACGAGCTCAAACGGCAGCTCGAGTACCTGGCTCATGCGCTCTCGGCCCAGGCCATTGCCCAGCTCGACCACAGCCCGGGGCTCTCGGAACGACAGGCTCGACAGCACCAGACCGTGTTGAAGGCGCTCGCCGGCGTCGAACACAACGCTCAGCCCGCCCTCTTGCTCGAAGCCATGATCGCCGAGCTGCGATCCGCCTGACGCCGTCGGCACCCGGCGTCAGGGGTTTCCGGCGTTGCCCCAGCGGAAGATGTCGCGCTCGGGCACGCGGCGCGAGAGGATCGCCCGGGCGCCGCCAGCGGTGCGCAGCACCCACAACGTCTGCTCGTCGCCGTCCTCGTAGCGCCCCCACTGCGCGGCGCCGGCAAGCCTCGGATCGTTTGGGTGGGACGCTACTTCTACGGGAAACCGAGCTTTCAGCGAGAAGCTTCGCCCCAGGTGGTCGAGGCGCGTGGGGAGCTCGCTCGGTAGCACCAAGGACACCTCGTGCCCGAAGTACAACGCGCCCTGTGGACCGAGCGTGAGCACGAGCCGAACCTCGCCAGCGCTGAATACTTCGCCGAGAGCGTTCCCGGCTTCGCGCAGCGAATAGCCGTTCGTCAACCAGTACTCGCGATCGCCGATGCCCACGACGTCGCCGACGCGGAGTTCGGTGGCAAGTGCGCCCGACGTGTTCGACGCAAAAAGCTTGGCGCCCGGCGCCGGTGCACGCCGCGCCCACCACCGGCGGAGAGCGAAATAGCCCCCTACAATCCCGCCCGCAACACCAGCCGCCAAGAGCTCGAGGCTCATGCGTCACCGGCCCGTGAACGCGCGCGTCAACTCGCGCGCCGCATTCGCGACGGCGTCAGTGCCGGGTTCGGCGGGGACCAAAGCGCCGATCACTGCACCCAGATCCGCTACGCGCCCGACGTGGGTGGCGTTCGAAGCATCGATCCCGCCGATCGCAACGAGCGGGCACTGCCCGCGGACCCGCGCGGCGGCCTGACCCAAGCCCTCCAGCCCTACCACCGGTTCTGCGTCATGCTTCGAGCGAGTGCGGAACACGGGTCCGAAAGCCACGTAGTCGGGACGTGCAGCCAGCGCCTCGTCCAGCTGCTCGAGCGTGTGGGTGGACAAGCCCAGCGCGAGGCTCGGAAAACAGCGGCGCACTTCGGCGGGGGGGAGATCCGACTGGCCCAGGTGAACGCCGTCACAGCCTGCGAGCACGGCCAGGTCCGGACGATCGTTGGCGAAGAGCTTTACGCCTGCCTGTCGGGTGGGCACGCGAAACGCCCGCAAAAGCTCGAGCGTCGCGCGAGCATCCAGCGACTTGGCGCGGAGCTGCACGAGTGCCGGACGCGCCTCGAGAACGCCTTCCAGGAAGGCGACCGCGTCGTAGCCGCGGCTCTCGAGCACATCCACATCGACGATTGGGTACAGTCCGCGCACCGCCGGATCTATGCCACCATTTCCGCCGTTGGCGAGGGCGCGGGGAAAGTATGCTAGGGTCGTGGACTCGAACATGACCTGGCGCGCGTTGCTCGTCCTTTCTCTGATCGCCTCCGCTTCCCTGTCCGGCTGCCGGACCCAGAGCGCCGAGCACCCGGTAGGAGTCGACGACGAAGCCGATCGAGAAGGCCTCGGAGCTGCGAGCACCGAAGGGACGGAAGGCGACGGCAGCGAACACTCGGACACCACCGAGGCAGGCGATGAAATCAGCGTAGAAGAGCAGCTCGCGATCGAAACGATGCAGACGCACCTCGCGAGAACGCCAGCCAGTGGCTCCGAAGAGGTGAGTGATCCCGGCGCGGCGCATGGCCCGGCGTCACCTGCCCCGCTCGAGTTCGTCGTCGTGCAACAGGGGCCAACCCAGCCTTGGGTGCTCGGCATCGTGAACCGCAGCGATCACCACGCGCGCCTGATCGCCGATCCGCGCCTGCTCTCGTTCGAAGTGAACGTCCCGGGCAAGAAGAAGCCCGTCATCTGTGAACTCCCCGAGCCGTTGCGCCCGACCCAGGCACACGCGCGCTACAGCGTTTGGCTCGAGCCCGGGCAAGGCGTGGTCAAGGTGTTCGACCCCAGGCTGTACTGCTTCGCTTCGAGCGGACAGCAGACGCTGGTCCCCGGGGCAATCGTCACACCGAAGTTCGGATGGCCCGAGAAGGTGAAGACCGTGTGGAAGGGCGGCAAGAAGCAGGAAGTCCCCGTCGCGCAGAGCGAACCGTTCATCGCCCATCTGGATCGCCCGGCAGAGCCCGAATCCGAATCACCGCCCGCAGGCGCCGCGAGCGCCCCCGGCGCCAAGACCACGCCCGAGGCGTCGGACGAAGCCGCTTCGACCCATGGCATCAAGGGACTCCGCGCGCCGGCGATCGCCCTGAACTCGGATTATCGAGCGTGGTCTGCTGCGGCGCTTCCGCGCCCCGTGAAGACCGACTCACCCATCGTCATCGACATGCAGCAGGGCTCGGATGCCGCCTCCGATCTGCAGGCGACGGTGGAAGTCACGCTCAAGAACAAGAGTCGCCAGACGCAGTACGTTTACTTTCGCCGTGAGCTCCTGAACCTCGAAGTGATGGGGCCTGGCGGAGCGGCCTCGTGCGACCCCGAACCCGACACGCGTGCTCCTGATCGGCACGCGTTCTTACGGCTGACCCCGGGGCAGCGCATGAGTATCCCGAGCCGGCTGGTCGAGCTCTGCCCGAAGGAAACCTTCCTGCGCCCCGGCTTCTACCTGGTGCACGCTCGCTTCGAAGCCACCGCGACGGGGGAAGAGTTCGGCCTCGAGGCTTACGTAGGGCGGGTCGCGACCGAACACCCTGCGAACGTGCGCATCCGCTCGGGAGAGCTTTCGCCCTACGAGCTCGAGGTCATGCGCCCGGTGCGACTGCTCGAGTGATCGCTCGCTCCGCGGCCGCTCACGGCGCGGGCGCCTTCATCACGGCTCGAAGCTCCTCGAGGTTGGCTTTCGCGCGCGGGTCGGAGGGATCGAGTTCGAGTGCTTTCTTCAACGCGGCTTCGGCTTCTTTGTACTTCTTCTGCGCGGCGAGCGCGGTGCCGAGATTGATCCAGGCCGAGCCGAGCGCCGGGTCTTTGCTCAAGGCGAGGCGGTAGGCCTTCACCGCTTCATCGAGCTTGCCCAACAGTTGGTATGCGTAACCCAGGTTCGAAATGAACGTGGCGCGATCGGGCGCAAGTTCCACCGCCTTTCTGAGGTGTGGCAAGGCATGGTCGACCTTGTGTTGGGCCAGGTAAGCCGTGCCCAGGTCGCCGTGCGCTCTGGGATCGCCGGGGGCCAACATGACGGCCTTTTTGTACGCGCTCGTCGCGTCTTCGACGCGTCCGCGCATCATATAAGCCGTCCCCAGGTTCGCGAGGCGCTCGGCGTTCTGGGGGTCGAGCACCGCCGCTTGTTCGAAATGGTCGACGGCGTTCTTGGCGTCGCCCGTCGCGAGCAGCGCAACCCCCAGCGCGGAGTACGCTTCTGGATCGCGTGTTCCGAGTGCGATGGCCTGCTTCAACGCCGCGAGCGCAGGTTCCGCACGCCCCAGAATCAGGAGTAAGCGCCCGCGTTCGATCAAGGCGGGGCCGTAGTTCGCCTCGAGCTTCAGCGCTTCTTCGATCTCGCGAAGCGAGCGCGCGACTTGGGAATTGCCTTTTCCGGAAGCGTAATCGGTAGCGACGTTCGCCTGCAGCAGCGCCACGCGCACCAGACCTACGCGCGGAGCCGGATCGCGCGGAGAGAGCCGCTTCGCTTCGGCGTAGTGCTGGCGTGCGGCGGCCAAATCGTCGTCCCGATACGCGCGATCGCCCAACGTCAGCTCGCGGTCCTGTGCCGAGTCCGTGCCGCGCGACAGGCGTTCGGGGTTGTCGACCGGGGCCGGCGCGCTGGGCGCAGCCGCGCCCGCGGCCGGCTCCGTCGCTTCCAGTGGTAATGTGGAACAGCGCCCGTCGGGGCCCGGCTGCTGATCGCCGGCGCAAGGCGGGACCGAAGCGCCCGCGCTCGGCGGAGCTGCGGCCGCCGGGCTTGGCGCAGGCGCGGTCACGGCAGCCGGGGGCGCGGGCGGCGGAGGGGAGCCGGGAGCCGGAGCGCCACAAGCTATCCCGGAAACGACGACCAGAACGCCCAGCAGCCCAGAGGCTGCCGCTGAGCGCGCGGGGGACACCGCACGCTCTACCCTGTGCGTGGTCGACATCTCAGCCCCCGTCCCATTCTCTCGAGCACCTCACGCCTCGCCGTTGACGACGGCGTGCTCCGTGCCGTTGTAGCGCATGATCACCGGCTTGTTCTCGGCCTGCGTCACGATGCACACTGGCCGCTTCCATAGGCGGTGGAGCGCTACCAGCGTATCGCGGGCGTAGTCGCCTCTGAGATCGACCCCGCGATGATCGTGCCGCAACAAGAGCTCGCCGCGATTCTCGTAGTTTCCGTCTTCGACGTAGATGACGGGATTGCCGAAGTTGGTGAGCTGAGACAACAACTTCTCCTTCACCTTCTTGAACTCGCGCGTCTCGATCTCGAAGCGGTCGCTGCGATTCGACCAGGCAAATGTGAACAACTTGTGCTCCATCGCGAACTCTGGGGTCAAGAACTCGTCGATGAACGTCACGTCGTTGTAGAGCGCGCGCACCTCGAAGATTTTCTGCTTACCGAGCCCCAGCCGCAGATCCCAGTCACGCTTCACGTCCAGGTCGTCGCACTCTTCCCATTCGCGTCCGAAGCGACCCTTGTTCCAACGATCCTCGATGCTGCGGAACAGCTCGACACCGAGCTTGTAGGGGTTGAGTTGGCCGTTGCCGGTCGCCATGACCCCCGCGTTGGCCTCCGAGTAGTCGATGATCTCGCTCCAGTCAGCGACGGCGCCCGTCATTAGGCTCGAGTGGTGGTAGCTCGCCCAGCCCTCGTTCATGATCTTCGTCTGCATCTGCGGCACGAAGTAGTAGGCCTCTTCACGCATCACGCCGAGCACCGATCGCTCCCAGCGCTCGAGCGGGGCGTGCTCGAGCAAGAACAACAGCACGTCCTGGCGTGGCTCGGTCGGAAACTTCCCCTTCTGCCGCTCGCGCTCTGCCAACAAGCGCTGGCGCTGTTCTTTGATGAAGTCCTCGGGGTTGATGAACTCATCCATGTAATCTTTGCTCTTGAGGCGAGGAACCTCGATTTCTCCCGGCTCTTCTTCGGTCTCCTTGTGGCGGCGCCTGACTACGAAGCGCGACCAAGGATCGATGAGGTTCTCGAGCGAGAGGCAGACATCGACCAAACTTTCGACCTTCTCGATCCCATGCCGATCGACGATTCTGCGCACCAGCGAGCCGTGGTTCGCCATCTTGTCGACCCATTTGCGGTTCGGATGATAGTCGCTGCCGCTCTCCAACTTGCCTGCGAGCACGCGGCCACCCGAGTCGAGATCGGTGGTGCGAAACGTGAAGTTGTTCTTGAAGAAGTCGACGTGCCCGTACACGTGGCACATCACCAACTTTTGATCCGTGAGGCTATTGCCTTCGAGCAGGTAGGCGTACGAAGGGTTGTTGTTGATGACCATTTCGTAGATCTTCGAAAGGCCATACTCGTAACTCTTGGCCAGGCGCTCGTACTCCATTCCGAAGCGCCAATGCGGGTAGCGATTCGGGAAGCCGCCGTACGCCGCCACCTCGTTCATTTGATCGTACGACAGCATCTCGAACACCGTCGGGAAGAAATCGAGACCGCTATCGCGCGCCAGCCGTTCGATCTTGTCTTGCTCCACCCGCAAGTAGCGCGGCAGGGCGGTCTTGTTCGCGAATGCCATTACTTGCCCTTCCCGAGGAAGTCTTTGATGCTATTGACGATCGCCTCACGATCGCGAATTTCGCTCGTGATCACCCGCTCGTCGTCACCGAACTGCTCGCGTAGATCTTTGATGAATTGCCCCGACCCATAGGGGCTCTCTACCTGGCCGTACGCGAACATGTTCACGTAGGGCAGCATCTTCTCTTTCATCAACTCGATGCATACGAGCGTGTCATCCATCGACCAGTTGTCCCCGTCCGAAAAATGGAACGGGTAGATGTTCCATTCTTCTGGCGGATATTCGCGTTGAATCAGGTCGACCGCCAACTTGTAAGCGCTCGAGATCATGGTGCCGCCGGATTCGCGCGTGCGGAAGAACGTGTCGCGATCCACCTCGCGAGCCACGGCGTCGTGGATGATGTAGCGACTCTCGACGCCCTTGTACTGGCGCTTGAGCCAGGCATCGATCCAGAAGCTTTCGATGCGCACGATCTCCTTCTGCTCGTCGCCCATCGACCCAGAAACGTCCATCATGTAGATGATGACCGCGTTGGCGACGGGCTCCTGATCTTCCTTCCAAGATCGAAAGCGCTTGTCGTCGCGCTGCGGCACGACCAACGGCCTCGCGGGGTTGTAGACGCCACTCGCAATCGCGCGCTTCAACGCCTCTTTGTAGGTGCGCTTGAAGTGCTTGAGTGACTCTGGCCCGACGCGCCTGATCCCGGTGTAGCGGTCTTTGGCGCTGATGATCCTGCTCTTGCCCTTGTTCTCGATGGCGGGCAACTCGAGCTCTTCACCGAGGATCTCGGCGAGCTCGTCGAGCGTGACGTCGACTTCCAGAATGTGCTCGCCGGCATCTTGCCCGGCTTTGCCCTGCCCGGACTCACCGTCCTCCGAGCCGATCTGGTCGCCGGGATCGCCCTCCCCCTGACCCACCCCACCTTTGTCCTTCGAACCAAAGGTGAAGCGCGGGATGTCGATCTGCGGGATCGGGATGCTGACGAGATCTTTGCCTTTCCGCCCCAGCATCTCACCCTGCGAGATGTAGCGCCGTAGGTTCTGGCGAATCTTGCCGCGCACAATCTTACGGAAACGCGAATGGTCCTGGTCGATCTTCAACGACATTAACAGTCTCGTAGTTTCGCACATCGCGGCCGCGAGCGTTAGTTCGTGGGGTTTTGAATCTGCCGCGTTGGGCTTCAGCCTCGAAGCCACACTCGGCGGGCAGGGGCCACGCGCGAGAAAGCGCACTTTTTGGCGCGC
This sequence comes from Polyangiaceae bacterium, assembly GCA_025937785.1. Lineage (GTDB taxonomy): Bacteria > Myxococcota_A > Polyangia > Polyangiales > Polyangiaceae > JAICQQ01. Next base: position 7,085 of record JAICQQ010000143.1, on the reverse strand, counting down.
TTCCACGCGAACCCGCGGGGGCGGTCCTGTGCCACCCGCGCCCACCCAATTTTTGCGGGTGGCGCGGGTTGACTTCCAGACTCGGTTTTCGGACGTGACCCGCGGAGCGAAGGATTTCGGCCAACCGGCAGGAGAACCCTTGGCAGTCAGGGATTCCATTGTTATGGGGCTCGGTGAGATGTCGATCGCCAAGCTCCTGAAGTTTCGCTGCACGGGTTGCGGCAACTGTTGCAAAGAGCCGCTGTTGCCCCTGACCGATGAAGACTTGGGGAGGCTGGTCAGCCACACGGGGACCGACCCGATGCAGTTGGTCAAGTTCGTCAGCAAGGACGAGATCGACATGGATCACGAGCCAGAAGGCTTCGCGTCACTGCGGCAGGGAAAACGCGTGATGGTGCTCAAGCACGTCCTGGGGCGCTGCATCTATCTGGGCCCGGACGATCGTTGCAGCGTCTACGAGGAGCGTCCGCTCGGGTGCCGGGTCTTCCCGCTCGACCCGACCTTTTCGCGAAGTGGGAAGCTCGTGCGGCTGCAGTTGATTCAGGCTACCGAGTGCCCGTACGAACTCGACGGCCACAACTCGCTCCGCACCCTCGCGAGCCTGAACCAAAGCTACGACGGCGCCATGCTGCGCTACCGAACCAAGATCGCGGATTGGAACCGCTTGCAGCGACGCCGGAAACGACAGGGCCAGACGGCGCAAAGCGCACGCGCCTTCCTCGCGTTCTTAGGTGTTGTCGCGCCTCGGAAACCGGCGCAGGCTTCGAGCGCGCGCCGGCGTCTCCCTCCCTTCGATCCATCAACGACCTGACTTCGGCTTCGCCCCGCCAGTCAGCTTCGCCTCCCCCGCCACCCCCAATGACCCCTCCCTCGAGCCCAGGACCGACAATCGTGGAACGCCCCAGCTTCATCGTGATGACCGCCGTTGGCCCCGACAAGAAGGGCCTCGTCAACGCAATCGCCCGCGAGATCCACCAGGCCGGAGCCAACCTGGAAGACTCGCGCATGGCGATTCTGGGCGGCGAATTTGCGCTGCTGCTGTTGATCGCAGGGCCTCGCCCCGCGCTGGAACAGCTCTGCGCCGCCACCCCGGATCTGGAACGGCGCCTGGGGCTCAGCATCGTGAGCAAGTGGACGGACCGCTTCGCCCCCGCTGCGCCCTTTTTGCCTTACGAGCTCAAGGTCAGCGGCTTCGATCGCCCCGGCATCGTGCATCAGGTGTCCGAGCTTCTGGCGCGCCTGGACATCAACGTGGCGTCGCTGGAATCCCGTATCGCTTTCGCCCCGCTGAGCGGGACGCCCATGTTCATGCTCGAGGCAAGCCTGCAGGTTCCGGGGCGCTCCACGCTGAGACAGCTGAAACAAGAGCTCTCCCAAACCTGCGACGAGGTGGACCTCGATTTCTCGCTCGAAGCGCACGGTTGACCCGGAAAGCTTTTCTAGAGCCCTCAAAAAAGGTGTGGTAACAACGCCCATGCGCTTGGTCTGCGCAACCCATGGACATTGCTTCGACGGGCTCGCGAGCGCCGTGGTGTTCACGCGTTTGGCGCAAGCGTTGAACCCGAAGCTCGAGTTCGAGTACCACGGCTGCGGTTACGGCATCGGGCAGAAGCGCCCCGGTGCCGCGATGTTGAACGGCGACGAGAACGCGATCCTCGACTATCGCTTCGACACCGCCAGCTCGCTCACCTGGTTCTTCGATCATCACCGAACCACGTTCTTGGACGACGAGCACCAGCGAGTGTTCGAAGAACGGAAGGGCAGCTCTCGCTACTTCTTCGATCCCGAGTACTCCTCGTGCACCAAGCTCATCGCGGACGTCGCCCGGACGCAGTTCTCGCACTCGTTCGACGACCTGGAAGAACTGGTGCACTGGGCCGACGTCATCGATTCGGCGCGCTTCGAGAGCGCGGCGCAGGCCGCCAACCGCGATCACCCCGTGCTGAAGATGGCGAGCGTGGTCGAGCATTTCGGCGACGACAAGCTGCTGCGGCGACTGATACGGGAGCTGCTCACGAAGCCGCTCAGCGAGGTTGCCTCGGCGCGCGCGCTGCAGGAGCGCTACACTCCGCTCGGCGAGCGCCACGAACGCTTCGTCGAGCGCGTGCGCACGCGCAGCGTGAAGCGCGGCCGCGTGATTCTCTGTGACCTGACCGACGCCGTCGTGGACGTGATCGGCAAGTTCTCGACCTACGCCCTCTACCCAGAATCCGAGTACTCCGTGATCGTCGGCCTCTTGTCGAACGGCATCAAGATCTCGGTCGGTTTCAACCCCTGGGCCGGCGCCGAGCGAAACGTCGATATCAGCGCGATCTGCGCGCGCTGGGGCGGTGGTGGGCACCCGTTCGTCGGGGGCATTTCGTTCCAGAAATCCGATCTCGAAAAGGCGCGGCTGGTCGCCTCCCAGATCGCCGACGAACTCGCCGGTTGACCCTCGCGCACCCTTCGCGTGCCCCCCTTTCACGGCCTTCACCGCAACGGTTTCAACCGCCAGGGCGCCACTCATGATTCGTCACATCTCCGTCCTTACGTCATACGAGTTGCCCTGCTCATCACCCTCGTACAACTGGATGCGCATGACAACCGCAAAGACGCCAAGAACGCCAAGCTCACGCCAAGAAAACGTTCTTTCTGCCGGTCGAAGATCGCAGCGCTTTAGTTTCGTGAATTGCTCGGCCAATGCAGAGCCAGCGCATCGCAAGTCAGGCCTGTCGGAACCTGCTTGGACGGTCGAATCAAATAGACAGGAAAAACCAAAATCTTGGCGCTCTTGGTGTGTTGGCGGTTGAATGGGTCATCATGAAACACTCATCGGTTGGGAGCAAGGCATGGGGCAGCGCTGCGGACGGACGCATTCCGAACTGCTCTTCCACGCGCAACAATAGTGGCCAATCATCAGTGGCGCCAAGACGCCACGCCTCCAAGCAACACTTCTTTTCTGCCGGTCGCACGTCGCGGCGTCCGGCGTCGCGTGCCGCTCTGGAGTGGCGCTATCAACATCATCACGTCAACACTTGCTCGCGTCCGGATCGACGTGGGGGATCGAGCCTCACCACGCCTTGGGCCACCGAAGCGGCTGCGCTCCGCATACCTCGAGCGGAGCACGAAGCGCCGAGGCTGCCTTGCGCACGAGAATAAGAAAGTATTTGCCTTGGCGTAATCTCGGCGGCTTGGCGGCTTGGCGGTGGACGAGCCTTGCCGAGCGGAAGGGCGCAACCAGGCGCGTGCTGCGCCATAGTGCAAGGAGCCGGGGATGAGCCGCCAAGCGGCGCTCCGGTACTGGCGATGCCCTGAGGGGCGGCGGCCCTGGGTGCTCGGGCATCGCGGGGTACGCGGTCCCCACGTGAGTGTCGCCGAGAACACGCTCGGGGCATTCGACGCGGCGATCGCAGCGGGGGCCGATGGGGTCGAGCTGGACGTGCGGCTCGCGAAGGACGCTGCCGTCGTCGTGATGCACGACGAGACTTTGAGCCGGGTCACGCTCGGGGCGCACACCGAGCGCGTCGACGCGCTGACCCTGGCTGAGCTTCGGACCGTCGTGCTGCCGGGCGAGCAGCGCATTTCCACGCTCGAAGAAGTGCTCGCTTGGTCCAAGCTGCAGCAGTGCCGCCTCAACGTCGAGCTGAAGTACGATGGGCACGGGCCCACGCCACTCGCCGAGCATGTCGCGGCGCTCGTGGCTTCGAACGGCAGCCCGGAGCGTCTGCTGTTTTCGAGCTTCGACGCGACAACCGCGCTCGATCTGGCACAGCGACTCGAGGATTACGTCGTGGCCTGGCTCACGGAAGACCCCGTCGATGTCACTCGGGCGCCCCAGGTCCTGCTCGAGCATGGCATCGTCGCGATTCACCCGAAACATGCGCTGCTGAATGCGACAACGCTCCGCGCGCTCCGCGAGCGCTTCGCCCTCGTCAACACCTGGACCGTGAACGACACGACTCGCGTGACGGACCTGGCAGCGCTGGGCGTCGACACCATCATCACCGACGACCCCGCCGCAGCTCTGGGCGCGCTGGCCGAGGTGTAGCGGCTCTTTTGCCGCGGCCGGTTCAGGCAGAGCGGCGGCCGCGTCGCGTGCGTGTCGACGGCGCGCTCGGCGCCGGCCGTGCGCTGCGCCGCGTATCGGCGATGGCGCTCAGGATCTCCTGAATCGTGATGGTCGCCACGCCGCTGGCGAGCCCCGCCGTGTCGTGCACCGGAGACAGCTCGACCACATCGAAACCCACGATGTCGGCGCCGACCAACGCGCGCAGGATCTGCTGCAGCTGCCAGCTACTCATCCCACCCGGCGCCGGCGTGGAGACACCGGGTGCCACGCTGGGATCGAGCGCGCACAGATCTACGCTGACGTAGAGGCTGCCGCGACTGACCATTTTCCGAACCTGACTGACGACAGAGTGGAAGTCCCAACGCACCTCGTCCATCGTGACTATCTCGAAGCCGTGGCTCAGGGCGAACGCTTGTTCGACCGCCGAGTCGCAGGGACCTCTGACACCAATCTGCATCGCCGAATCCAGGCGGACGAGCTTCTCGCTGACCGCGTGCCGGATCACGTTGCGGTGATGCACGCCGCCGGCTTCGTCGCCCGGCAATGCGTCGTGAAATGCGTCGATGTGGATCAGCCCCACGGCGCGCTTCTTCGCCGCGCGGATGCCGCGGAGCGCGGCCAGCGTCGCGCTCTGATCGCCCCCGACGACTCCGGCGACCGCTCCTGAGCGAGCGATCTGTGCGACACGTTCGGAGACGACCTCGAGGGCTTCTTCCACCTTGAAGTCTTCGACTGAAACGTTGCCGCCGTCGGCGACCCTGAGCTCCTCGTAGATGTCGACGCCGAGCGCTGCCGAAAAACGCCCTCCCATCCACGACACCTGGCGCACCGCGTTGGGACCGAGGCGAGCCCCGCTCCGATACAACGTCGCGGCGTCGGTGGGGACGCCGAGCAACAAAACGTCGACGGGGGGAATGCCGTCGGACGAGGACTCCAGCGGCAAGTCGAGCAGACTCAGCGTTCCCTGCCGGCGGCGCTCGCGGTCGGGAGCGTAGACGATGGCTGCCGATCCCGGTTTCGTTTTGCGCCGCGCCCGCGTCGGCCTCGGCGTCACGGGCGCGCCTGCGGCGCGCTTTCCGCGATGGCGCTTACTACTGGCTTTCTTGCTCACGGCGAGTCACAGCTCGAAAAGCGACAAGACATGCCGGCTGGGCAAGGCTGCACGAACACGCCCGCCGGCAACGGCGGGTTGTGCCACTGCTCCTTGTTCCTGAACACGATGTCTTGACCCGAAGGAGGCACCTCGATCCGAAGCGACTGGGGTACCTCGGCCGAGCACGCGGGTCCGCTCGGAGGCAGCGGCGCGCTCAAGCCGTCAGGATCTTTCAACGCGCGCGCGGTCCGAACGACGTGGTGACCGCGCAGACTGGCGACGTAGAGGGGGACGCCTTGCTTCTCCACGCGCACGTTCAGCACCCGAATCCGCTGCTCTTGCCAAGGTTTGTCGAAATCGTCGGGAACGGGCACGAGCTCGATTTCCTCCGTGGCTCCGTGTTTGCTTGCGATGGTGACGACGTACTCGCCGGAGAACAACCCGCTGTCCCATTCGACCTGGACCGAGTTCGGTTCGTGCACCAACAGCGGCGCTTCGCCGTGGAGCATCTGCGCCAGCGCGAAGGGGGGCACGGGCACCTTGGTGAAGCGTGCGACGTTGCAAGCGCTCGCCGGCCCGTACAAGAAGCTCTTGTGCTGCAGATCATACAGCGCGAAATCGCGACCGTCGGAGGTCAGCGTGGAGACGGTCACGCCGAAGGGGCTGATCACGTCGAAGCGCAGCTGGTCGGGCAGCGCCGCGTAGTAGAGCACGCTGCCGGTGACGCGCCCCTCTTCACCGAAATAGTCGAGCTCGGCTTCGCCCTGGATGCCACGGCTGCACGATACGGTCGCGCGCATCCGATCGAGCGCCGCCTGACCGGTGGGGAACTGCGACGGGGGTGCGCCGTGACACGCGACGCACGCGACGATGCTGCTCAGAACCGCGGACCATGCGCCTCCGGCTCGCCCGCGGTTCTGCGCTATGGGCATGCGTCAGCTCGCGCGCAGCGATTCCAGCTGATTAAAGTCAGGTGCTGCCAAGGAGAACGAGGCAGTGCCGACGCAGACGCCATGTTCGAGGCAGAGCTCGGCGAGGCGCGTGCCGTCGATCAAGGTGACCGGGGCTGCGCCTTGCGCGCGAGCTTCTTCGCGAGCGCCACTCAGCACTTGGCCGGTGGTGATCAAATAGCCCTGCGCGGCCGGACCGTAGTGGTGCAGCGCGCCGCGGAGCTCCGTCACGCGCTCGCGACCGACCTCGCGCCCGTCGCGCCGCACGACGAAGGCCGTGCGCAGCTCGCTACCCGCTTGATGCACCACACCCCTCAAGTGCAGCTCGGCCCCATGAGAACCCGGGCGACGCACCTGCGAAAGCGAGGAGCAGCCGAGCTCTTCCAGCAGCAACACCACGAGCTCGCCGAGCGCGCGGTGGGGCATGCCCTGCAGCGCACGCAAGAAGGCGCGTTGTGACACCTCTCGATAGCGGGCCACCAGGCCTTCGAGCTGCTGCTCGATTTCGCGCAGCTCGCTGTCGATGCCCCACTCTTCGAGCGACACTCGATTGCCATTGACCCGGAACCTCGCGCGCTGACCACGCTCGGCGCGACGCATGTTGTCGCAGCGCACCACCGCCGCCAACAGGCCCGCGCTCGGCGCCAACTCGGGCCCTTCGCTGCCGCGTTTCACGGCATCTGCCAGGCTCTGCAACGAGATGGAGCCACGATTTTTGTCGTAGGTCGACAGCAGAGCCATCACTGCGTCTGCCAGGCGCTCACCGACCAAGCCGTCCAGCGACGGCACGTCGCGTTCCCGATCCCCTCGATCGCGATCCCGATCGCCGCGTTCTCGATCCCTGTCCCGGTCGCCGCGCTCTCGATCCCGATCGCCGCGTTCCCGATCTCGATCCCGATCGTTGCGCTCTCGGTCTCGCTCGCCGCGCTGGTCCCGATCGTTGCGCTCTCGGTCTCGCTCGCCGCGCTGGTCCCGATCGTTGCGCTCTCGGTCG
>JAICQQ010000437.1 GCA_025937785.1 Polyangiaceae bacterium | reverse complement strand
GGTCGTGGCGCCTCTCGGATGCCGACCCGGACGAGCCATCCGAGGTCGTGGCGCCGTTCGGAGCGCGACCAGGACGGTTCCAGCAGCGCTGCCTTGTTGGCTGCGCCCAAGACAGCGGTCGTGGCGCCTCTCGGATGCCGACCTGGACGAGCCAACCGAGGCCGTGGCGCCGCCCGGATCGCGACGGTGACATTGCAGCAGCGCTGCCTCGTTGGCCGCGCCGAAGGAAGAGGCATGGACGACACAACGGCGCTGCTGAGGCCACCGATCGAGACCGGAACGATCCAGCATAGCTACCTCGTTGATTGCGCCCAAGGCAGCGGTGGTGACGTGCGCAGCGAGCGCCCGTCGAGGGTCGTGGAATCGACACCTGTTAACGGGCGCGCGAACCCGCGGAAATTCGGTGAAGTTCACCGGTGAAAGTCGCGCCTGAGGGCGGTGAAGTTCACCGGTGAATGGTGAAGAGGGGTTCAGGAAGCTGGGGGTTTCTTCGTCCTGCGCTTGGTGCGAGCGGCGGTGAGCTCCTTGGCCTCCTTGAGGCGGTAGCTGTCCGCTTCGATGTCGATCACCTCGGCGCGGTGGATGAGGCGATCGACGAGGGTGACGACGCAGGCGGCGTGGGGGAAGACCTCGTTCCACTCAGAGAAGGCCTTGTTGGTGCTGAGCAGGACGGGCCTGCCGGCGTCGTAGCGCCTCGTGACGACCTCGAAGAGTAGGTCGGCGTAGCGGCTGTTGTAGGACAGGTACCCGACCTCGTCGACGCAAAGAAGCTGGGGCACGGTGTATCGCCGCATGCGACGAGCGAGGCCGGAAGACGAGTCCTGACCGGCCAGCTCTGCGAGCATGTCACTCGCGGTGACGAAGCGCACTGTGTGGCCACGAGTGAGGGCCTGCATCGCGACGTTTTTGAGGATCATCGTTTTGCCGATTCCGTTGGGTCCGATGAGTACGGCGTTGTGTCCGGTCTCGATGCAGGCGAGGGTGAACAACTCTTCGATCGCTTGGCGGTCGATCTTTTTTGGCCAAGCCCAGTCGAAGTCGGCCATGGGCTTGACGGCGCCGACGCGGGCGTCGCGAGTGCGCCTCTCGAGGCCACGTTTTTGGCGCTCGCGCTCTTCGATGGCGAGGACTTCGCGCAGCCAGGGCTTGTCGATGATTTCGTCGCAACACGCAATGAGGCCGAACAGGCCGAGAGCTTTGAGTCGCGCCTTCAGCTCGGAGGGGGTCAGCTCAGTGGTCATGGGTTTCGTCCTTCTTGAGGATGTCGTAGGTGGAGAGGGCGTGTGGGGTGATGACCAAGTCACGGTGCTCGCCCGGGGCGAGCGGGATGGTCACGGGTGGCGGCAAGCCGCGGTCGGAACGGCGCCTGTCCAGCACCTGAAGCACGGCGCCAATGTGAATGGTGTCGTGCTCGAGTACCTCGACGAGAGCGTCCTCGAGGGCGTCGGCGCCAACGCTGTCGAGCAGGCGAAGGAGTCGAGACGTGTTGCTGCCGATATTTTCGTTGCGCTTGTCGAGGGAGCGCAAGAAGCCCTGGCTGCTGGGAACGGCCTTGGCGAGGCGGTCGAGACCGCGGTGCGCCCGAGCGCGCTTCTTCTCGGCGACGAGCCGTTGCAGGTGCTCGGGCACCTCGACCTGAGCGCCACGGTCCCAGGAGCGCGCGTGGGTCGCGATGACCTCGTTGTTTTCCACGATCCGAACGGTGTCGAGATCAGCGAGAACGGTCAGCGTCCGCCGCGTGCGATCGTGCGGGATCGAGTAGTCGTTGAGGTCGAAGCGCGCGTAGGGCGTCTTGCCAATTTCGACGTCGACGCGCTCGTGAGCCGGAAAGGGCTCTTCGGGAACCGGCAGAAGCTTGCTGCGCTCGTCGGCGAAGACCTCACGGACCGTGCGCGAGCGATCCTCGACCCAGAGGCGATCGGCCGACGTCGTGGTCATCCACTCGTGCGCCTGGTGGTTGAGGTCCGCGACATCGGAGTAGGTCCGAGCGGCGAAGAAGGCGTCTCGGATGTAGCGAATGGCGCGCTCCACGCGGCCCTTCTCGTTGCCCCGTGCGACGGCAACCGGCCGTGCCTCGAAGCGGTAGTGCCCAGCCAGCTCGAGCAGCTTGGGGTTGAAGCGAACGATGTCGCCTTGCCGCTCGAGCACGGCACTCTTGAGATTGTCGTAGAGCAGCACCCGAGGTACCCCACCGAAGAACTCGAACGCCATCACGTGGCCGCGCACGAAGAAGGGCATGGACGCGCCCAGGAAGAAACGCACGAAGACCTGCCTAGAGAAGCTCAGCACCATTACGAACGCCCACAGCACGCGCTCGGCGCGCCCGATCTGAACCTTTCCGAAGTGAGCCCAGTCGACTTGGGCTTGCTCACCGGCGAGCGTCTTGAGGCGCTGAAAGGCCTCCGCCGGCTTGCGTGGTCGATATCGGCCAACGACTCGACGGAAGTGATCAGGGCCACCTTGATAGCCGCGCTCCTTGACCATCTGAAACAGCCGGCTCGCGCGCAGCCCCGAGTATTTCTCGAGCTGCTCGACGATGAACGGCAGAAACGGATCAGCCATCGACGGCCGCGGTGTCACCGTGGCTATCTCGACGCCGGTCTGCTGCAGCACGCGCTGGACCGTGGTGTGATGCACGCCGAGCTGGCGGGCGATCGTGCCGACCGGCCATTTCTCTGCGTGGAAGAGCCTCAGTATGTCGGCTTCGGTGTCCTTGGAAATCATCGACTCACCTCAGCGCCTGCGCGGTGGACCACGCGGCAATCGAGGCACCCGACGAAGCCTGGGACGAGGCACCCGTGGCTCCTGTCGCGTCCAGGCTGGGAGCAACGCTTTGCAGAAGGTGCAACGCAGACCGTTGCGATTCGAACTTTCATATCGGTCCTTTCGACTGGAGGTGATCTCCAGCGGGACCGATTCAGTGACCGGCTCCGACGCTTGCGTCATCGGCTGATGCGTAACTATTTGCTCGAGCAAGTTGGCCCTCTTCTCGCGATAGCGAGCCTGCTTGATCGCCTGCAGGCGTCGAGCCCTGTGCGTCCGGCGATAGGCAGCCCCAGCCCGCTTCAGACTCGCTTTCCGCTGCTCGACGGCGCAGCCCCTGCAGAATCGGCGTCCTCGATCACAGCGGGCGCACAGCAGCAGCTGAACACGACATCGCGCGCAATTGACGACCCGAAAGGTCTCCGACGGCACCAGCTCCGAAACCGCCGATTACTGGACATGGAGCTCAGGCCGTGCTGAAGGAGTAGTCCTCCGACGGCATCGGAGATCCAGAAGGCTCGGGAGTTGGCGCTCTCGGGCCTTCGCTAATTTGGGCGGTTGCGCTTCCTAGTCCAACCCAGAGAGCCGGCCCAACTCGTCGTCGGTGAACGGTGAACGGCTGCCCTGGCTGCTTGGCGCTCTTCACCGTTTGGACGCGGATCGGGACGCCCGCTCACATCGACGAAGCCGTCGAAAGCGGCGCGAGACGCGAGCAGGCAGCGGCGCTGCTCGGTCTGTCCGATCGTGCGATCGCTCGAT